>JBFHLR010000216.1:0-3973 GCA_041594735.1 Marinobacter sp. | reverse complement strand
GCTGGCCCCCCTCGAGCAGCGCATTGAAGGTGTGGAAAAACTCTTCCTGGGAGCGTTCCTTGCGGGCAAAGAACTGGATGTCGTCGATCAGCAGCGCATCCACCGAGCGATAGTAACGCTTGAACTCGTTGATGGCGTTCAGCTGCAACGCCTTGACCATGTCGGCAACAAAACGTTCGGAACGAAGATAAGCCACCTTGGCACCGGCATTGCGCCGCACGATCTCATTACCAATGGCGTGCATCAGGTGAGTCTTGCCCAGGCCAACGCCACCATAAAGGAACAACGGGTTGTAGGCGCCCCCCGGGTTCTCCGCCACCTGCATCGACGCCGCCCGCGCCAGCTGGTTGGACTTGCCCTCGACAAAGGTCTCGAAGGTAAAGCCTTCGTTCAGGAAACTCTGGTGCTTGATATCTCCTTCCACCTGGACCGAACGCCGCTCAACCTCGGTTTTCGGGCGCACCTGAGGTTCCGCCAGGGTGGCGGCAACCCCCTTTTCCTCTTCGGTCACGGTGCCGACGTCATCGGCCAGGGCGCGGGCACTGGGTTTGGCAGCCGCCACCTGGGCTCGCGCCACCGGGGCCTCGTCGGACTTCGGTGCGGAACCGACCTTCATCTGGATGCGGGGCGCCTGGCCACCTTCCAGGTCTTTCAGTACCTCCTCGATACGACGCAGGTACTTCTCGTTTACCCAGTCCATCACGAACCGGTTGGGGGCGAACAGCATTAGCAGGCCTTCCCGGTGATCAGACTGCAGAGGCCTGAGCCAGGTATTGAACTGCTGTGCGGGAAACTCATCCCGGAGTACTTCAAGACATTGATGCCAAATAGTCTGCGGCACGACGCCCGCCTCCGATGCCAGCTTGCTTCCTTTATCATCCGATGCGCCGGACGTGAGGAACCGATGAAAAGTAATCCCGGATTCTACCTCGCCAGCCCCTGCCAATAAAAGCCCAAAACAACATCCATTAACAGCCTGTGGAAATTTTTAAACTTATTTTTCAGTTTCTTAGAAACTTACCTACAGGGTTGTGTACAGAAAAAATCAAAAAAATAGTTATTCACAGCGCTGTGTGTAAACCCTGCCTAAAACCCTGTGGTCAACGGGTACAACAGTTAGTGGAAAACCCTGATGGTTGCAGGGTGCGCCAGTTTTCCCCAATTCCTACCAGCGTTACCCACAGGGCTCAGCGGTACTGGTCAACGTCCTTATCAAACTATCAACCTTCTGTATTAATTAACGAAATCTGCCTTACCCACAGAAACGGCAGGGGCTAATAACAGTAATAAATAATCTTTTAAAAGAATTTCAAAAAGACCTAATGAATTTGTTATTCGACCGACTGTCGTCTGCTTCGAGATCACTGACCAACATACGTTGCAACTCCCCATTGAATTAGCGCGCCACTTTGCATAGAATGCCGCTCCTGTTTTGACTGTTCATTTTGCAGCCAGCAACTGACTTTCCAATTTTTGTAACGTGAGAGCATCACCATGAAAAGAACGTTTCAACCGAGCGTACTGAAGCGTAAGCGTACCCACGGCTTCCGTGCCCGTATGGCCACTGCCAACGGTCGTAAAATTCTGGCCCGTCGCCGTGCCAAAGGTCGCGCGCGTCTGTCCGCATAAGCGCTAAGCCGTTACCATGAAGGCCTTGTCTTTTCCCAAGACCGCACGCTTATTGCGTCCTGGGGATTACAGCAAGGTCTTCGAAAACGTCCAGGTCCGAGTATCACACCGGCATTTCCTGATACTGGCTACCCCCAATGAACTGGGTCATGCCAGAGTCGGTCTGATCTTCGCCAAAAAGCACCTGAAATTGGCCGTACAACGTAATCGGGTCAAACGACGGGTGCGTGAGACGTTCCGGCAACAGCTGCAACTGCCGTCCATGGATATTGTGGTTCTGGGACGGCAGGGTTTAGCCGAGGTTGAGAATGCCAGGCTCCACGACATCCTCAACGAGCTGTGGCGACGCCTGCAACGCAAGGCGTTAACGGATGGAGTTCCCTCTGGGAAACCACCAAACAGTCAGACCTCCGCCTCAGTCACCAAGCCACTGACTGGTGATGACAAAGGAACGGGTTAATGCGGAAACTGCTGCTTCTGCCCATTCGCTTTTACCAGTACGCAATCAGCCCGCTGATGGCGAGTCACTGCCGTTACTACCCAACCTGTTCCCAATACGCCGTTGAAGCCATCGAACGACATGGCGCCTTGTCAGGTCTGTTATTGGCCGTAAAACGACTACTGCGCTGCCATCCCTGGGCTGAGGGTGGCTACGATCCTGTGCCAACGCCAACCTGTGGCTGTGCTTCAGCCCCGGACCAGCACGCTCACCGGGTAGTTACCCATCCCGTTAACGCCAACCAGACGACACAGTAGGTTTATGGATATCAAACGCTTTGTACTCTTTGCCGGACTGGCCGTAGTCAGCTACCTGATGGTGCTGGCCTGGAACGAGGACTACCATCAGCCGCAAACCCTGCCGGTTGCCGAACAGGGCGCTGATGCCGCTCAGCCATCGCTTGCCAGCAGCGCCACCGGTGAGGAATTCACCACTCCGGAAAGCTCCACCACCGATCTCACCGGAACCGGATCCAATACTGCGGTCAGCGAACAGCTGATTACCGTCACCACTGACGTCATGACCCTCAAGATTGATCGGGTTGGTGGCAATCTGGTGGAAGCGGCCCTGCTCCACTATGACGATACCCTCAACAGCGGTCAGCCACTGAAGCTGCTGAGCAACTCCGAATACCAGACCTACGTGCTGGAAAGCGGATTGATCGGCAAGCATGGCTTTGACAGCCGACGCAATGGCCCAACACCGGTGTACCAGACCAGCGCCGAGCAGTTCCAGCTGGCCGAAGGCGAGAACGAACTGGTGGTCAACCTGACCTTTGCCGCCGAGAGCGGCGTTCAGGTCACCAAGCAATACCGGCTGACCCGGGACAGTTACCGGATCGATGTCCGTTACCTGATCGACAACCAGTCGGCCAATGTCTGGGAAGGCAACTTTTCCGGCAAGATCGTCCGGGACCGGGCACCCGACCCCACCGCCCAGAACAGCCTGGGCATTCAGGCCTTCCTTGGCCTGGTGGTGAGCACCCCGGAAGATCCCTACGAGAAGTTCGACTTTGACGACCTCCGTGAGAGTCCGATCAATCAGTCCGTCACCAACGGCTGGCTGGCGTTTCTCCAGCACTACTTCCTGACCGCCTGGGTACCCAGTGCCGATCAGCCCAGCCAATTCCAGACCACTACCCGTGGCGCGCTGTCGGTGATGGGCTTCGTCAGCCCCGCCACGGTGATCGCCCCGGGTGAACAGGGCGAAGTGGGCGCCACCGCCTACGTCGGTCCCAAGATCATTGACCGGCTGGAACAAGTGGCGCCGAACATGGATCGCACCGTCGATTTCGGCTTCCTGTTCTTCATTGCCCTGCCGCTGTTCCTGATCCTGGAGTGGTTCCACGGTCTGGTGGGTAACTGGGGGGTAGCCATTATCCTCCTCACCGTGCTGGTAAAAGGGGTGTTCTTCCACCTGTCCGCCACCAGTTACCGCTCCATGGCGCGGATGCGGGCGGTCGCGCCCCAGCTGACCCGCCTGAAAGACCTCTATGGCGATGACCGCCAGCGCATGTCCCAGGAGATGATGGCGCTGTACAAGCGGGAAAAAATCAATCCGCTCGGCGGATGTTTGCCGATCCTGGTGCAAATGCCGGTGTTCATCGCACTTTACTGGGTGCTGTTCGAGAGCGTTCAGTTGCGTCATGCGCCGTTCATGCTGTGGATCCACGACCTGTCGGTGATGGACCCCTATTTCATCCTGCCGATCCTGATGGGCGCCAGCATGTTCATTCAGATGAGCCTGAACCCGTCGCCACCGGACCCCATGCAGGCCAAGATCATGAAGATGATGCCGCTGATCTTTACCGTGTTCTTCCTATGGTTCCCGGCGGGTCTGGTGCTG
>JBFHLR010000215.1:0-4035 GCA_041594735.1 Marinobacter sp. | reverse complement strand
GGAGGTACTGATCGGCGATCCCACCCGGGGCCTGATGATCTACGATCACCAGACCTTCCTCAGTCAGTGGGATGGCATCGCCTTCGTCATTCGCAGTCATGTCGAGTTGGGCCGGGCCTCGTTCCGGGAGCGGGAGCACTGGCCTGAAATCGCGGGTGCGCCGCTGCAGCGCGGCGTCGAGGGCAACCTGCCCCTGGGCCATGATCAGGTGCTGTGGCCCCATTCGGTTGAGTGGTGAGTGTGATGAAGACCATGAACAAACGCCTGCACAATCTCCTCCCGTCTTGGCGGGCTCCGTTCGCGGCCGTGTTGTTGCTGGTGTCCATACCGTCGGCAGCAGAGTTGAATCTGACGGCCTTGCCGCTGGCGGATGAGGTGCTGGCCACTCAGCGCGGTGGCTTTGTGGTGGGCAACCTGGAAATCGCCATCGGCCTGGAGCAGTTGGTGGCGGTCAATGGCGAAACCGTGGTGGTCAGCCGCCTGTACATCCCCAACCTCAATCAGGACGGCCGCAACGAGGCGATTGTGAGTCAGCTGGAAACCGCGCTGGCGGTGCTGGATCTGGGAGAGGGCACGGTGATTGATACCCGGCTGGTGAATGACGCCGGGGTATTGACCAAAATCCAGAACTCCATGAATGACACCCTGATTCAGACCCTGCGCGAGTACAACATCGAGCTGAACAACTTCGACACCAATGTACGGTTGCCGGGGGAACTGGATAGCCAGTTCCTGCAGAGCCTTCATCCCCGCTGATCGGTTCTTGTCAGGCGGACCGTCTTGATAAGCTGGGCCGTCGTGATCAGAAGGGCCATCGTGATCAAAAGGATAGCGGCAGCTTCGCGGCGATCTCGCTGTTGGGGGCCTGCTCGGTGACGCCGATGCTGACCGTCAGGCCCAGGCTGGCAGACGAAGTCAGTCGCTGGGACAGCCCGAACGACAGTGATCCTACCTGAATCCGGTCGAACTGGGAGTCGGTCAGGCTGGTGTCGAATTCGACACTGGTTCGTGGAATCACCGAATGGTCATAGCCGAGACTGAATGAGGTGCGCTCATTGAACGCGAACCCCATGCCGAATCCGAAACGCACTACATCACCTGGCTTGATGGTGCCGCCGTTTTCTACACCCTTGTCGTCGGGCATGGTCCGCACGTAACTGAAATTGCCGAACAGCACCGCCGGGTCTGAGGGGTAAATGAATGAAATCCCCGGTTCGAATGACCAGAAGCCATTGCCGGTGGGGCGTTCGCTGAGGACGATACCGATGGGATTGCCGTCGTTGTCGAGCAGTTGGCGCTGCTCGACGTCGTAGGGGCTTTCGCCGCTGGGGGCTTTGATGCGGAAGGTCCCCAGCAGGTAGGGCCAGCCAACGCTGCCGTCGGTCATCTGGAATCGGGTGGACAGCTCCACATCCCCCAGTCCTTCGCCGTTGGATTCCCGCAGGTTGTCCACGGGTGTGCCCTGAAAGGCCTGGCGTTCCCGCAGGTCTTCTTCAATGATCAGGTAAGGCACCCGCACACCGACTTCCAGCCGGCTGCTGAAACCGTACTTGAAGGTCAGCGCGCCGACGAAAATGTCCCGCTGGATTTCAGAAATGTTGATCAGGCCCACCACCAGCGCCGGGATCACGGTGTAGCCTTCAATGGCGACCGAGGTGGAGTTGCTGTAGGCGTGGGACAGCGACGGTTCGAAGGTCAGTCGTCCGGGGCGGGTCACGATGCCCCGGTCGGTGGTGATGGAGGCGATCTCAATGGCCTTGTCCGGTGCCCCGGTGGTCCCCTCGGGCGCGCCGAAGTCGTTAGAATCCGGTTTGGCGACGACCGGACAGGCCAGTGCGCACCCGACGAGCAGGAGGGTGCCGCCGGTTATTGGCGTCATGACAGGCTGCCTCCGGGCGGTTTGTGCACATTGGACAGTGCTTCCAGCTCGGGCCGCGGGGTGTGGTACTTCGCCATCAGTCGGTACATCGAAACCCTGGAGATATTCAACAGCCTCGCGGCGGCTGACACGTTGTTATGCGTCAGTGCCAGGCTGCAGGACACCGCCTGCTGTTCCGCCCGGGCCCGGAAGTCGTCGAGGCTGAAGCCCTCTTGGTCGTGGCTGGGTTCCGTGTTGAAGCCCAGGTCCTCCGGCGTCAGCACCGACCGTTCACCGAGCAGTACCGCCTGGCGTAGGCGGTTGTTCAGTTCCCGCAGGTTGCCGGGCCAGTCGTGGCGCAGTAACGCCCGCATGGCCGCTTCGCTGAGCCGCCACAGCTGAGCGCTGTGGCGAGGGGCCTGCACGGAGGCGAAGTAGATATCCACCAAATGAGGGATGTCCTCCAGGCGCTCGGTCAGCGCAGGCAGCTCGACTTCCAGCCCCCCCAGCCGGTAGTAGACATCGCTGCGGAATTGTTGGGCTTCCACCAGCCGCTGCAGCGGACTGGTGCTGGTGGCGATCACCCTGGCTTCGACCGTGCGTGGTCGATCACCCCCTATGCGTTCCACCAGCCCCTCCTGGAGAAAGCGCAGCAGGGCTGATTGCTGGTCCGAGTGCAGTTCGTCGATCCCCAGCAACAACAGGCTGCCGCCATGGGCGGCTTCCAGACGCCCGGTCTTGCTGCTGGCGGCGCTGGTAAAGGCCCCCTTCTCGTAGCCAAACAGTTCACTTTGGGTGAGGGTTGGCGGCAGGGCGGCGCAATTGATCGCGATGAATGGCCCTCGGTTAACCGGGGAATGTTCATGGACGAAGCGGGCGGCGGCTTCCTTGCCGGTGCCACTGGCGCCATGGATGAGCACCGGCTCCATGGTTTCCGCGAAGCGTTGCAGGAGGGCACGAATGTGCCGGATACGCTCCGAGTGGCCCGTCAGGGCATAGTGCTGGAGCTGGATTTCCTGACTTTGCGTCAGCCGGGCCTGCAGGTCGGCCATGCCCCACAGGTGTCCCAAGACCGTGTTCAGGCGATTGGGGTCCATCGGTAGGGTATGGTAGTCAGCACAGTGCGTGCCGATCAGACTGCCCAGTCTACCGTCGTCCCGGGGCGAGGTTGCGGTGAGTCCCACCCAGGAGGTGGGGCTCAGGGATTCCAGCCATTCTTCCAGCTGGGGAAAGCTGTCGGGGGTGTAGTGTTCCAGGTCAATAATGCCCACCCGGGCGCCAAAAGATGGCGGGACAATGGGGTGGGGGGACTGGTTCAGGTTGAGCCGATGTATTTCCCAGAGTGCATTCAGGGTTTCGACTGGTACGGCCTGATTCGGTTTCGGTGATAGCCACAGTAGCGTTCTCTTGGCTTCCATGGTGCGATCCCCGGTTGCTGGATGACGTCAGTCTGGACTGCGTTTCAGCTGAGAGTCGATGAGGGCCGGGCAATAAGAGGCCCATGAGGGTTCCAAACGCTGTAACATCAAATGGCTATCGTCAAGCAGGTTGCATGCCACGAGAAAACTTATCGGGAAATGATGCAGTTGCAGCCCTGGCCAAACGCGCTAGCGCCGAAGCTGTAAAGTTCTTCGACGGTTTCAGGAGGAGCTGCGACCGGGTGAACCGGCCATGGACTCGAACGGTGGGGTGCCGCTAAGGTAATCGTCGATGTGGCTCGCCAGCGCAACACCTGTTTCATTCATGGTGAGGTAGGCCTCGTTGGCGCCGGCTTCCTTGATCTTGTCCGCCTCATCGGCAAACATCGTGTGGGCGATGATGTAGCCGGTGAACCCTTTGTGGCGCAGCATGCGGGCGGCAATGACCTTACCCTCGATGTCGCTCATGGCGAGAATGACCGCCCGCAGTTTGGGCATGTGCAGTTCCTGCCAGAAGGTGGTGTCCTCGCCATCGCCGAATACCACGTTTCGGCCCGCCTTGAGATGCATGCGTGCCTTGGCGGGGTCCGAGTCCAGGCCCATGATCCGGGGTTCGCGCTCGAACAGGCGGTCGTAGGCCGCCGACCCGGTCCGTCCCATGCCCATCACCAGAATCCGGGTGTCGCCCAACGAGATGGGCTGTTCGTCGGGATGGCGTCGATGGCCTTCGAACGGGGTTAGCCTGGCGGCATGGCGCTC
>JBFHLR010000214.1:0-4050 GCA_041594735.1 Marinobacter sp. | reverse complement strand
GGGTGTCCGGGTCGAAAGCCTGGTTGCCGAATACGTGATCCGGATGATGGTGGGTGAGCAGGACATGGCTGATGGGCTGATCGGTGGTCCTGGCAATCAGCTCACGTAATGCCTCGCCATACAGTCGCGACGGCCCGGTATCGATCACCACCACGCCAGCACCGGTGGCAATGAATGCGACGTTGACAATGTTGCCGCCGTTGGCGCGGGAAAAGTTGCCGGTGCTACCGGCCACCACCCAGGTGTTGGCCGCCACCGGTGTTGCTTCCAGCTGGTAGCGCAGTTCGGCGGCCTGGGTACCCAGCGCCCAGCCCAACAGCCCCAACCAGAGCCACAGCCTGCCCAGAATTCGACGACTCATGATTCCGCCCCCGATGCTTCGCCCAGACGCCGCTCAAACACGTTGCCGTTGTTGTCCCGCATCCACAGCACCGTGTACGGCGGCTGCTGTTCCAGCTCAAACACGAACATGGGATTCTCGGCGGCGGACTGGGACAGGGTCATGGTCAGCAGCGGCGCATCGCCGCCCGGCCCGGCCAGGCGGACGGACTCGATGTGGAAGGCCGGCACATCCCCCACCATGCCGGAGTCCATCGGGTGCATGACGCTGAATTTGTAGCGCACTCCCGACACCTGCGAGGGCAGTCGCGAGAAGGCGCCGCCGCGTATGGTGCCGAAGTGTTGCTCCCAGTCCGGGTTGGCACCGGTCAGGCTGGGGGCGGTACAACCGCCGCCGGCGGCATCCACATAGGCGCTACCGATGTGCCAGACACCGTCGCCGTCACGAACCGCGGCGCGCACGGTGGTGGCCTGCTGGACACGAAAGTTGAGGGACAGCAGGCGGGCCTGGGTGGCCCCCGGCGTCAGGGTAAACAGGTGGGGAATGGGGTTAAGATCGACCCAGGTAATGATTTGCTGCACCGGCCCGGGGTAGGCGGACAGGTCGAGGGTCAGCGGCACCTGGGCGGAGTCTTCGGCGAACGGCGGCACCACCAGCTGTACCCGCTCATCATGGACCACCCGACTGCCCTCCCCCAGATAGCGCTTGAGGTTGTACTCCCACATCGGCGAACCGAACGGGTCCCGGGGCACCGCTGCCAGGACCGGCGCCGCCATGAGCCCACACAGCATCCACACCAATCTCCCCATGATGTTACCCTCCCGTGGTTACATTGATGGTTTCGTTGACGGTGTCGTTGAGGATTTCCTGATAGAAGCCCGGCATGCTGTAACGCAGGCCATAACGGTCGAAAATCGCCGCCAGCTCACCATTGCGTACCATCCGATCGACAATGGCCTCGATGGCGTAACCCAGCTGACGGTGGGTGTGCTTGACCGCCATACCGACATCCCAGACCTGCTTGCTGATGCCGGGAAACCCATTGCTCGCCGGCAGGAAGCCGTGTTCACCGTGCTGGGCCAGGGCGTAGTCGATTTCCGCCCGCATCCCCATCACCGCGCTGATGTCCCCGGCCACCATGGCGTCAAAGGCGTCGGCGACGTTGCGGTAATGGTGGGTCTGGTCCCGCAGCCGCCCGCGAAAGGCAGAGGTCAGGTAGGTATCCGGCAGGGTGTCGATCTCGACGCCGATGGGGTGATACTGGAACACCGCCATGGTCTGAACCGCCTCCAGATCCTTGGGATCGAAGGCAATCTGCCACTGCTCCTGCTGGTAGGGCCCAAACAGCACCACCTGCTCGTTGATCACCTCACCGGTGGAATCGCGCATGTAGGCATAGACCTTGTCGTAGGGCACCCGCAGCATTACATCCGCCACCCGAGTGCGGGCCAGATAGTGGCCCTTCCAGACGTTATTGCGCAGATCGTCTTCCAGGGTTTCGTCCGGCACCACCCAGTGCACCCGGAATTCCACCCCCAGTTCCTCGGCGATGCGGCGGCCGATGTCGACATCGACGCCGGCCGGCTCGCCGTCCCGCAGGAACGAGTACGGCGGAAAGCTCTGATACACGCCGACATTGAGGTAACCGGACTCGATCACGATGTCGTAACTGCGCTCCGCTGGTCGGTTAAGCACCAGCTCCGCCCACGCGGAGCCGCTAACCAGGACCAGGGCGAAGACCGTCAACCAACGCATGCTTGTCATACCTATCCCCCCGCTGGGTGGCACGATGGCGAGCGCCTGGACCGGATTACTCCGGCTTTGGCAGCGATTCCAGATAGCTCCGAATGGACCAGATCGCGGTCTGGTTCAGGCTGTTCTTGAACGACGGCATGCCCCGCTCGGTGCCGTTCATGACCCGGTTGATGAAGTACTCATCGTCCCACTCGGTCAGCTCCCGCAGATCCGGGGTCAGACCACCGGACATGGCTTCGATACCGTGGCAGCCCGCACAGTTGCCGGCGTAGCCACTCTTGCCGATTTCAATGGCCTTGGCGTTCAGCTCACCGTACTCGTTACCATCGCGGAACGGGTTCTCCATCAGCGCATCGGTACCAAGATCCGGCAGAGCTCCGGTGTCTACCGGCTGCGGGGTCACATTACCGTGCCCCCAGACCACGCTGGCGCCCGCCAGCAGGCCCACAGCAACCAGTGCCTTGAGAGAAGAAGAAACTGCCATAGCGTCGTACCTCTGTTGTTGTTCACTTGCCAGGTGCCGCCGCAATGGACACCACCAGCTATCTGTGTCCAGTCTAAAAAGCCAGCACGGCGGTTCGAATCCCACTTTGGAGGCTTAGGAGTAGTTCCTTAGTAGTAGATCCGGAGGCATAACGTCGGCGCAGGGTTTGGCTTTTCGTTCTTTAGTACATAGTGATTGGTACTTTGTGAATATTTCCGGTGCCGGGACCGTTCTTTAAGCTCACAGAGAGTCGAGAACCCAATAAGGATGCTCCATGCGCACAACGATCCGCCTCCTGTTGCCCATTCTCCTGGCCATCATGCTTGGATTGTTCCTGTCGTCCGGGGCACAGGCCGCCGGCCTGGCCGTTCAAATCGGCTACATCCAGTGGCAACCCGACCAGGGTCCGGTGCTGTCCAACGTGATCCCGGACCCGGCGGATGCCGGCTTGCGCGGTGCCGAGTTGGCCATCGACGACAACAACACCACCGGCAGGTTTCTGGGCCAGACCTTCTCCCTGGACAGCGTCATCGCCGAGTCGGAGGAGCAGGCCCTGGCAGCCCTGGAGCGCCAGTTGGCGGCGGGTATTGAACTGTTCGTGCTGCGGGTACCGGCGACCACCCTGACCGCCCTGGCGGATAAGGCCGGCACCGGCGCACTGCTGTTCAACGCCGGCGCCCGCGACGATGCCCTGCGCACCCAGGACTGCCGGCCCCAGCTGCTGCACACCATCCCCAGCTACGCCATGCTCACCGACGCCCTGGCGCAATGGCTGAACCAACGCCGCTGGAAAGATCTGCTGATGATCTCCGGCCCTACCGACGACGACCGGCAGTGGGCCGGAGCGTTTCGCCGCGCCAGCCAGCGTTTCGGCTTGCACATCATCGCCGCAAAGCCCTGGACCTTCGACGCCGACCTGCGTCGCACCGCCGCCCGCGAGCTGCCGCTGTTTACCCAGAGCGGTGACGAGTACGACGCCGTGGTGGTGGCCGATGTCCGCGGCGACTTCGGTGAGTTCGTGCCCTTCAACACCTGGCTGACGCGTCCGGTGGTGGGTACCCAGGGCATGACGCCGGAAGCCTGGCACCGGGTGGTGGAAAGCTGGGGCGCCGCCCAGCTGCAGAACCGCTTCCGCGAACTGGCCCAGCGCGACATGACCAGCGAGGATTACGCCGCCTGGGCGGCGGTGCGTTCGGTGGGGACCGCGGTGACCCGGCTCAACAGCGCCGACGCCGCCCAGGTGCGGGATTTCCTGTTCTCCGACAACTTCCAGCTGGCCGCCTTCAAGGGCCGCAAGCTCAGCTATCGCCCCTGGAATGGCCAGTTGCGCCAACCCATCCCGCTGGTACACCCCCGCGGCTTGGTGGCCCAGGCACCCATCGAGGGTTTCCTGCACCCCCGCACCGAAATGGACACGCTGGGGTTCGACCAGCCCGAGAGTCAATGTCGGATCCACTGATGCCGATGACAT
>JBFHLR010000213.1:0-4057 GCA_041594735.1 Marinobacter sp. | reverse complement strand
GCGGTGGGGCCGGCGATCACTCCCAGCAACAGTTCGAGATCTTTTGCGGTACGGGCCATGGGGCCGCCTTCGGCCAGGTCGGGCTGGCTCATGGTGCCCGGAGGCCCCGGAATATGCCCGCGTAGGGAAACGAGGCCTCGGCTGGGCTTGTGTCCGAAGACACCGCAAAAATGGGCCGGGGTGCGGATGGAGCCCGCCAGATCACTGCCCACTTCCAGGGGTGACATGCCCGCCGCCAGGGCTGCCGCCGCGCCTCCAGAAGAACCACCGGGGGTGTGTTTGGCGTCATAGGGATTGCTGGTGACGCCGAACAGCTTGTTGTAGCTCTGGATATCGGCGGCATACAACGGTACGTTGGTCTTGCCGATGACGATGGCCCCGGCGGCCGCCAGTCGTTCCACCACATCCGCGGAGCGTTGGGGGACATGCTGTTTGAGCGCTGGTGCTCCGGCGGTGCAGGTCATGCCTGCCACTTCCCAGGTATCCTTGATGGTCAGCGGCAGGCCGTGCAGGGGGCCCGGCGCTGCGCCGGACTTAAGCCGATCATCGGCGGCGGCTGCGGCAGAAAGCGCGGCTTCTTCGTTCAAATGAATCACGGCGTTAATCTGGCCATTGCTCTCGGCGATCCGATCCAGAAAAGCGCGGGTTACCTCGACACTGGACAAGCGGCCGGAGCGGAGCTCGGTAAGTAGCTCGTGGGCGGGGCGGTAGACAAGGGGGGTGTCGGTCACGGAGTATCCTTCTGTTCTTTCAGGTCAGCGCGCCAGTGCTTGACGCGGACCTGGCTCTTGATGGCTTCGATGATGTCGTGGATGAGCGAAATCAGGGCCTCGTTTTGCTGCGGGCTGGGCTCGCCGGCACCGGGCGCGGGCAACAGTACCTCCACGATGTCCTCCACGAAGGCATGGTTGCTGGTAGAGGCCAGGTCCTCCAGGATCTGGTGGATGACGTTGGCCACTATGTCCCCCACGGCGTCTTCCAGGGTTTCCTGAATGGTTGGCCCGACCACGGGCAGGTAACGCAACCGGGACAGCTCCAGGTTCTGCTTCAGGGCAGCGTCTACCCGCTCCTCGAGGTAGATCCGCAATTCACCCCGTTTGGGCATGTAGCCCTCGTTCGCCGCCTTGGCAATCCGTCCGGACAGCCAGTCGGTCAGCATGGTTTTGCGGGGGTAGAGGATGTCGTGCTGAATGCGCTCAAACAGCGGCGAGCCACGGTGAACCTCGCTTTGTACCCCGGATAGAACCTTGATCACAATGCGGTCTGACAGTTCTTCCAGGAACGCCTCGTAGTAAAAGCTGAAAAAGCGGTAGATCCGTGACTGGGTGATGTCGATGATCTTGTACTGGTGCAGCCGGTAGATGATGGAAATAACCCGCAATACCCGGAGGAAGCGCAGGCTGCCCACGGGGATACAGCCCACCAGGTCGTACCAGTGGAGGAAGGGGTAGAAATACCAGCGGTCATAGACCCGGGCACGGATGGCGTAGCCCCAGCGCAGAAAAAACTCGCTGAGAAACACCGCGACGAAGAGCAGGTCGTAGAACAGGAAGTTTTCATGCACCGGATGGTAGAGATCCCGGAATCCGGTGGCGTGGACGGCGAGGAACTCCTCCACGGCGTTGAGCCCGTAGATGGCATCGAAAATGATCAGCCCCAGATTGAGGATCAGCAAGCCGAGCATCAAAAAATCGATCACCAGCCAGATCAGCTGATGGCTGGCTCGCAGGTTCTCCCTGTTTATCGTGAGCATGAGGTCGCCTTATTCGGGTTGCCTGGCATCTGCGAGGTTTGGCATGGGCCAGGCCGGTGTAGGTGCCGGTCCGGCCCTGCCGGGCCCGAAAGGGCAATGGTCGTCGTCCAGTGCAAGCGGCGCAACAACTCAAAGGCGCATTTTCGGGCCAGCAGAGTACGCGAGGGGTTAATTGGAAGCTCCCTATAGTAGACTATTTGAGTTCGCTGGACGACTTGCCCAGCAGCCGGCGGGCTATGATAAGTAACTGAATTTGCTGGGTACCTTCAAAGATATCGAGAATCTTCGAATCCCTGGCCCACTTCTCCAGCAGCTCGGTCTCGCCGTATCCCAAACTGCCGCAGAGTTCCACGCAGCGCAGGGTAATGGCATTGCCAACGCGACCGGCCTTGGCCTTCGCCATGGAGGCTTCCATGGAGTTGGGTACGCCGTTATCGGCCATCCAGGCGGCTCGCAGCGTCAGCAGGCGGGCGGCTTCCAGTTCTGCCTCCAACAGCTGCAGCTCTCGATCGACAGCCGGCAAGCTCCAGGGCTGGGCGGCGTAGCGGAACCTGTGGCCGGTCTCGGACATTAATTCCCGGGTCTTCTCCAGGGCCGCACGGGCAACGCCGATGGCCATGGCGGCGACCACAGGCCGGGTGTTGTCAAAGGTCTGCATGGCGCCGGCGAAACCCTTGTCGACGCTGGGGTCCCCTAACAGGTTCGACTTGGGCACCCGACAGTTCTCAAAGCGGATGGTGGCGGTGTCGGAAGCGCGGATACCCAGCTTCTTTTCCAACCGTTCGACGGTCATGCCGGGCGTGCCTTTTTCCACCACAAACGACTTGATGGCTGCCCGGCCCAGACTGCGGTCCAGGCTCGCCCATACCACCACGGCATCGGCCCTGTCGCCGGCGGTGACGAAGATCTTTTCGCCGTTGATGACATAGTGGTCGCCATCCTCGGTGGCGGTCGTGCGAATGGCTGCGCTGTCGGAACCGGCGGAGGGCTCGGTAATGGCCATGGCCGTCCAGGTGTCGCCAAAGCGCGCCAGCTGTTCTTCATTGGCCACCGCCGCGATGGCGGAATTGCCCAGGCCCTGGCGGGGAATGGACAACGCCAGCCCCACGTCGCCCCAGCACACCTCGGTCAGGCTGAGGACGGTATTCATGTTGGTGCCGTTACGATTGCCGCTGCCATTGCCGTTACTGGAGCGAGACAGTTTCGCGGCACCGGCGGCTCCGGCTTCGCCCGCGCCGTCGTTCATGCCATCGACCACATGGGCGAACATGTCCAGCTCTTTGGGGTAGGTGTGCTCGGCGCGGTCGTATTTGCGGGAAATCGGGCGGAAGACTTCGCGGGCAACCTGTTGGGCCTGATGGATGATGGGGGCGAACTTACGGGGAATCTCCAGGTACATGGTGTCGGTCTCCTTAGGCGTGAACGCCGCCAAAATGAACGGAAGCGGATCGCAAATCCCGGTACCAACGTTCCACCGGATGCTCCTTCACAAAGCCGTGTCCGCCCAGCAGCTGAATGCCGTTGGTGCCGACCTCCATGGCTTTCTCATTGCACAGGGTGCGTGCCAGGCAGGCCTCTCGATGCCAATCCAGGCCGATTTCGGCGCGACTTGCCGCACGCCAGGTCACCAGGCGCATGCTGTCGATCTCGATGGCCATGTTGCTGATCATGAAGGCCACCGACTGACGATGGCTGATGGGTTCGCCAAAGGCCTGGCGTTCATTGCAATAAGGAATGACGTGATCCAGCATGGCTTGTGCCGAGCCGATCGCCAGACCGCATCGCATCAGACTGCCGCGATCGAGGAAGGTCAGGTAGTCGAAGTCGTCGTCGCCAAGCAAGGCGTCTGCCGGAACGGTGACGTTGTCCAGTTCCAGGCGCGTCAGTTGCGCTGCCCGCAGCCCCATGCCCGGGTCCGCTATCTTTCGGAGCCCCTTGCTATCCCCTGGCACTACGAACAACCGCGGGCTACCCGCCAGTTGCGCCGCCACCAGGATCAGCTCGCTCACATCCCCCAACACCACGCCGTTCTTGACACCAGACAGCCGGTAACCATCGGCGGTTCGGGTCGCTGTGGTTTTCAGCGCGGTTGGATCAAACAGGGGCGTGGGTTCATCAACGGCAAGGGTGGCGATGGGCGGCTGGTCCTCACAGAAGGCGGGCAGGTACCGGGATTGCTGTTCGCCGGTTCCCCATTGGGTGACGGCCTGGGCAAATCCGAACGGTGCCAGCAGTGCGGCTGCCAGCCCCATATCGCCCCAGGCCAGATGCTCTGCAATGAGCACACTGGTGACCGGAGACTGG
>JBFHLR010000212.1:0-4078 GCA_041594735.1 Marinobacter sp. | reverse complement strand
CTGTGCCGAAAGCCTGTGCCGTATAGGAGACACCCATGAGCAATCTTGCCAGCGAAGTTGAATTGGAATGTCTATGTAAAGAGGAGTGCGGTGCCATAGAGCTACTGCTTGAGCCCAAGGACCGTGATCTCGGAGGTTTTTCGGTGCGGCGGCTGCTGCCCACCGCTCGCCGGAAAATGGTCGGCCCCTGGATTTTTTTCGATCACATGGGGCCTGCGCAGTTCGCCGCCGGTACTGGCATCAATGTCCGCCCTCACCCGCATATTGGCATCGCCACCGTGACCTACCTGTTCGAGGGTGAAATCCTGCACCGGGATTCCCTGGGCAGCTTGCAGGCCATTCGCCCAGGCGATATCAACCTGATGGTGGCGGGTCGGGGCATCGTACATTCCGAACGGGAACGGCCGGCGATCACTCAAACCGATCATGTCCTGAACGGTCTGCAACTCTGGCTTGCGCTTCCGGAAGCACAGGAGGAAATCGAACCGGCGTTTTACCATTACCCGGAGGCCGAGGTGCCGGCCACCCAAGTCGATGGCATACCGGTTCGGGTGATGATGGGAACCGCCTATGGCCAGACCTCGCCGGTCAAGGTTTTCGCAGACACACTTTACGTCGAGGCCTGGTTGCAGCCCGGGCAACGACTCACCCTTCCCGATGCCGCCGAGCGTGCTGTGTATGTCGCCAAAGGCGAGCTGAAGGCCAGGGACACTGACATCCCCGAGCACGCCATGGCAATTCTGTCTGGCCAGGAGGGTGTCGTGGTGGAAGCCGTCAGGGAAACCCGACTGGCGGTCATTGGCGGCGAGCCCTTCAACAAGCGGTATATCGAATGGAATTTCGTGTCCAGCCGCAAGGAACGCATCGAAGGGGCCAAAAAGGACTGGAAAGGCGGGCGTTTTGACAAGGTGCCCGGAGACGAAAAAGAGTTTATTCCACTCCCCGAATAACCGTTCAGGCAGTAAGGAGACACGGTGGAACATTTCTTCGCGCAGGCTTTGGTACTGCTGGCGGCCACGCTCATTCTACTCCCTATTTTTCAGCGCATCGGACTGGGCAGCATACTTGGCTACCTGGTAGCCGGCATTGTTGTGGGCCCCCTGGGTTTTGGCCTGATCAGCGGTGCCGAATCGGTGCTGCACTTCGCCGAGCTGGGGGTGGTGCTGATGCTGTTCCTGGTGGGCCTGGAACTGGAACCGGCCCACCTTTGGGCGCAACGCAACCGGCTGGTGGGTCTGGGAGCGAGTCAGGTCCTGCTGAGCACCGCGGGCCTGGCAGCAGTGTTCTGGCTTCTGGGCTTCTCCGTGAATCAGAGCCTGGCGATTGGCGCCACCCTGGCACTGTCCTCCACCGCCTTCGTGATCCAAATGCTGGTGGAAACCAATCAATTAGGCACCCCTCAGGGGCGTGCCGGGTTTTCCATCCTGTTGTTCCAGGACCTGGCAGTGATTCCCATCATTTTGCTGCTCCCCCTGCTGGCCGGTTCCCAGACCGATGGCGATAGCCCGCAATTGCTCGCCGGCCTCGGTGCGTTGATCGCCATGGGCTTCGCCGGTCGTTACCTGCTCAATCCCTGGCTTGGCTGGCTGGCCAAGCTGCGCAACCGGGATGTCATGACCGCCAGTGCGCTGTTGCTGGTGCTCGGTTCCGCCGGACTGATGGGTTACCTGGGGCTGTCCATGGGACTGGGCGCTTTTATAGCAGGGGTGCTGCTGGCCAACTCCCCCTATCGGGAACAGCTGGAAACCGACATCCAGCCCTTTAAAGGATTGCTGCTGGGGCTCTTTTTCCTCGCCATTGGCATGACCATGGACCTGCGGCTGCTGCTTGATTCCCCGCTGACGATAATCCTTTACCTTATCCTGTTGCTGGCGGTTAAAGCCGCGGTCCTGATGGCAATTGGACTGGTTCGCAAGGTGCCCTGGAGCAGCACGGTGAAATTCGGAATTCTATTGAGCCAGGGCGGCGAATTCGCCTTTGTATTGCTCACTCAGGCCAAGGGCCTGGGTCTGGTGGATATCGACACCGCCGGACGTCTGAATCTGGTGGTGGCGCTCTCCATGGCCAGCACACCGCTGTTGCTGAAACTGGCGTCAATTCTGCTGCCCTCGCCCGCCAAAGCAGCCCCGGAAGCCCTGCCCGAGGACGAAACCGCACCCAGCGAGCACCCGGAGGTGGTCATTGCCGGTCTGGGCCGTTTCGGCCAAATTACCGCGAGGATACTGGTGGCGCGGAAGATTGCGTTTACTGCCCTGGATTCCAACCCTGACGAAATCAACCTGCTCCGGCGCTATGGTAATGAGGTGTTCTTTGGCGATGTCACCCGACTGGACTTGTTACACAATGCCGGTCTCTCTCACGCCAAGGTGCTGGTGCTGGCCATCGACAACGCCGAGGACGCACTCAAAGTCGTGGATCTGGTGCGCCAGAACTTCCCCACTGTCGCAATCGTTGCCCGTGCCAGGGATCGCTACCACGCCTTTGAACTGCGCGCCAGGGGCGTCGAGCTGGTGGTCAGGGAAACCTTCGAATCCGCCTTGAAAAGCGCAAAACTGACGCTCATGCAACTTGGCTTGCCGGAATCCACCGCCATCGAACTGGTTCGAAATTTTCGTTCGGTGGATGAAGCCTTGCTGGAAGAACAGGTGGCTCACCGGGAAGACTGGGACAAACTGCTGGAAAGCAATCGCCGAGGCCGGGCGGAACTGGCCTCTTTGCTGTCAGACAACGAGCGTTAATCTTCGGTCGACCAGCCGGCCGGGGCAGTTGCTCGAGCCGACCGGACTCCTTGCCGATACCGCTATCTTGAGTACGATGACGGTAGCCGTTGTTAACAACAGCCGCCAGAGCTTCCACCGTCAGTCGAAGATGCCGCCGATCCGTCATACGGCAGGGAACTGCCACAGCCCTCAAAAATCCCGTAGTGATTGCTCCAGTCGCCAATAAACTCGAAATGCCGCTGAAACCGGGTATCGCTCAACATCCTGTAGGTGTTACCGCACACCGGGAACACTTTGCCCTTGGCTATCAGGTGGTGTTTGTCGAGCACGAACTGGTGCTCCTGGTTGGGCACCGTGCCGCGATAGATCACCGCCTGGCCGTAATCTTCGCAGGCCGGTTCCAGGCCATCGAGTTTGAACAGCCGATAGGTCGCTGAAAAGAACTGGATTGGGCCGGTCTTGGCCGCCTGCTCGGCGTTGTTGATGGTAATGGGGGAATCCTCAACCAAGCGCGGATCGGCAAAGCCGGCGGTTTTGGCCATGTTTTCGAAGTCGTTCCAATACAACGCACCGCTGAGGCACTCGCCGTAGAGCACCGGATCTTCCGCCAGCGCCTGGGGAATCCGCCGGTCGGCGTAAACATCGGAAAAGTACATTTCCCCGCCGGGTTTGAGCAGGTTGTAGGCGTGACGCAGCACCGCCAGCTTGTCCGGGCTCAGGTTGATGACGCAGTTGGAGACAATGATGTCAAAGCTGCCCGGCTCCAGGTCCAGCTCGTCCAGTTTTTCGATGTAACCCTTGAGGAAACGCACATTGGGTTTACTGTAGCCGAAGGCCTCGGCGTGATAGTCCACGTGGCGGCGCGCGACGTCCAGCTGCTCGTCGGTCATATCGACCCCCACCACCTCGCCGGTTTCCCCTACCAGGGCCGACAGGGCGTAGACATCGCGGCCCGAGCCGGAGCCCAGATCCAGTATCCGCATTCCCTCAAGCTCCTCCGGTGCCACCAGTCCGCAGCCGTAATAGCGGGTCAGCACCTCATCGTGAATCTTGCCGATCACCCGCTTCAGGTAGGCAGGCATGCTGGCATCGGTGCAACAGGCGTTGGTCTGAAGATCCTCGGATTTCTGCAACACCCGTCCGTAATAGTCTTTGACTTGGTCGTGGATCACGAAGGTTCCCTCTCTGCATCAATAGTTGGTCATAGACGAAACTGCTGGTCATAGACGATGACGCAGCATAGTGGCCAGAAAATGGATTGGCTTCAAGGTTTGAGCACTGGCGAAGCGGGAACTTTCCCCCACCATGATCGACAAATCGCTAATAACCCCACCTCAGTGCCTGGGTATACGATGGAG
>JBFHLR010000211.1:0-4096 GCA_041594735.1 Marinobacter sp. | reverse complement strand
CTGCGGCACCTTCTTCTCCACCAACGATTTCGCCGCCGACGGCTGTGGCCCGGTGCTGTTGGCCGGTCAGTTGCCGGACTCCCTGGCTCTGGCCAACGGCCTGGTGGCCCCGCGCCTGGGTGATCGCGAGCCGGATGAGAAAGACCAGTTCGGGGTGGCGTTGCGCTGGTACGTGCCAGAGCTGAACGACTCCGAGTTTGGTTTCTATTACATAAAGTACAACAGCCGGCTGCCGTACGTCAGCGGCTTGGTGAACAACCCCAGCTCGCCGGTGGGAACCCAGACCAACGATGCGACGCTGCCGACTGCGGCTTTCCCGAGTTACTTCATCGAGTACCCGGAGAACATCAACCTGTACGGCATCAGTGTCAACACCACCACACCTGGTGGCTGGTCTCTGGGTGCGGAGTACAGTTTCCGCGACAATCTGCCGCTGCAGTGGAACGCATTTGAGCTGCTCCTGGGTGGTTCACAGGCCCGTACCCCAACCGACGGTTCTCAAACCCCACTGAGCCTGTTGGAGCGTCAGCGCTTGGCCGAGTCCGGCGGTGCCAACCTTGCTGGCAGGGCTGTTGACGGTTACGACCGCTTCAAGGTGTCTCAGGCCCAGTTCACCCTGATCAAGTTCTTCGACCAGGTGATGGGCGCGAGCCGCCTGGCGCTGATCACCGAAGCCGGCGCCACCTACGTGCATGACCTGCCGGATACCGATGAGGCCCGCTTTGGCCGCTCCGGTACCTTCGGGGTCGGTGAAATCGAGCTGGACTCCCTGGGCGGAGCCGATATTTGTGCCCTGGGCGCCAACATCAATACCAATTACTGCAACAACGAAGGCTTTACCACCGCGTTCTCCTGGGGTTACCGGGCGCGCCTGGTCTGGGATTACTCCAACGCCTTTGCCGGCATCAATCTCAGCCCACAACTGGCCTGGAGTCATGATGTCAAAGGCTATGCACCCCAGCCGGGCGGCAACTTTAACGAAGGCAGCAAGGCCATTGGCCTGTCGCTGACCGGGACCTACCAAAACCAGTACACTGGGACCATTGGCTACACAAACTTTTTCGGCGGCAAACCGTATAACGAGATAACCGACCGTGATTTTGTGAGCGCGAGTGTGTCGTACGCGTTTTGACAGGCCTGAATTCGTTAACGAGGTAACATCATGAGACTTACTAAGAAAGTTCTGGCAACTGGAGTTCTGGCAGCGTCACTGGTGGCGGTCACCGCGCAGGCCGCGGTGCCGGCAGCGGAAGCAGCGAAACTGGGGGACACCCTGACCCCCATCGGCGCCGAGAAGGCGGGCAATGGCGGGGCCATTCCAGCGTGGGACGGCGGCCTGAGTCAGGTGCCTGCGGCCTATAAGGGTGACGGCATCTACGTGGATCCGTTCGCCAACGAACAGCCGTTGTTCACCATCGATCAAAGCAACGTCAGCGAGCACGCCGACAAGCTGTCCCCGGGACAGGTCGCGATGATCAACAAGTACAGCGATTACGTCATTCCGGTGTATCCGACCCATCGGACCTCCGGTTATCCGGATGACGTCGAGCGGGAAACCATCGAGAACGCCACCAAGGTAGAACTGGTGCAGGGCGGTAACGGTTTGGCGAACTACCAGAACGCAACGCCGTTCCCGATTCCCCAGAACGGCCTTGAGGTAATCTGGAACCACATTACCCGTTACCGCGGCGGTTCGGTGCAGCGTAATGTCGGTCAGGTCACGCCACAGGAAAACGGCGCCTACAGTGTAGTCAAGTTCCAGGATGAATTGACCTGGCGTGCCTTCCTGACGGATTTCAATCCCCAGGAAGATGCCAACGTCCTGTTCTACTTCAAGCAGGCCATCACTGCGCCGGCCCGTCTGGCGGGTAACGTGCTGCTGGTGCACGAAACCATTGATCAGGTCGCCGAGCCTCGTCGTGCCTGGGTCTACAATGCCGGACAACGTCGCGTACGCCGGGCTCCCCAAGTGGCCTATGACGGTCCGGGTACCGCCTCCGATGGTATGCGGACCTCTGACAACTTCGACATGTACAACGGTGCACCAGACCGCTACGACTGGGAGTTGGTGGGCAAGAAGGAAATGTACATTCCGTACAACTCCTACCGTTTGGTGGACCGTAGCCTGAGCTACGATGAGATCATCAAGGCTGGCCATATCAATCAGGAGCTTACCCGCTATGAGTTGCACCGCGTGTGGCACGTTCGGGCGACCCTGAAGAGCGGTGAACGCCATATCTATGCCCAGCGGGACTTCTTTATCGATGAAGACAGCTGGCAGGCATCAGTGATTGACCACTACGATGGCCGGGGAGAACTTTGGCGTGTCGCCGAAGCTCACAACATGTACTTCTATGACCAGGAAGTTCCCTGGTATGCAATCGAAGTGCTGTACGACCTGCTGTCTGGACGCTATCTGGCGCTGGGATTGACCAACGAGGAATCTGATCCGTACACCTTTGGTGTCGAGCGGGCCTCCCGGGAATACACTCCCGCCGCGCTGCGTCGGGCGGGTACCCGGTAAGTCAATCGCACGGTAAACAAAAAAGCAGGCCTTAGGGCCTGCTTTTTTATTGGAGGATTCCGGCCTAGACGGTAGCAAGTCTGGAGTGCGTGTCTTCAAGGTTGCTCGTTTTTCGTCACTCTACACTTAAGAACCAGTCAAAGATTTTGCAGTTTCCGGTTTTTCTGGTTTAATCGTGACCGAAATCATACTAAAGGCGTATCCAAAGCAGATCGCCACTCAGAGGTCATCCTCCTGATCAACTTTTTGACACTGCTCCGTACACACTTAGGGGTGACTCGGGGTGTGGTGTTACCGACGGGGTAGCTTGTGAAAGCGATGGACAATCATGCAGCGGCCAATGATGAGGGTCTGGCTGAGGCCAGTGAACGCAAGTCTGGACGGCTCGTCATGGACTTGCTCCGCAATCGGGTTAAGACGCCCGGGCCGTTCGCCGAGTACTTTAAACGGGACGCCTTGCTGGAGCAGATGCGCAGCGCCTTGGGTCCTGGGTGCATCCTTCATCTCGAAGCCCCCTCCGGCTATGGCAAAACCTGCGAGTTAGCGGCTGCGCTGGCCACGGCTGAACACAGCACGGCTGCGGTCAGCTGGGTAACGCTGAATCATCAGGATAATGAACCCTCCCGGCTGTTGTCGTTGCTGAGCATTGCCTTGCGCTGCGACACGGAATCCGGCACGCCGGCGGTCACCTCTAATGCCTCACAACTGGCGGATGCCTTAGATCTGCTGCTGGTTCAATACGCCAGTGGTGCAGCCTCCAACGAGGTGAGGGTGCTGGTGCTCGATGGCGTGGATGTGCTTAGCGGCTCAACGGCCATTGCTCTGGTGCAACGCCTGCTGGCGTACCTGCCCGCGTCCCTTTCCCTTGCGCTGACCTCCCGTCACTCGTTGCCATTCGAAACTCATACCTACGAAATTCAGGGGCGATTCACCCGGCTGGGTAGCGACCAGTTGGAGCTGTCCAGGGAGGAAACCCTGGCTTTTTATCAGCCGTTGATGGACCGGGACCTGGTTACCCAGGTCGCGGTTGAACATCTTTATAGCCTGACGGAGGGCTGGTTGACGCCGTTGGCCCTTTATCGACTGGAGGTTCAGGCGCACGGCGAGTCCCGGCTGCCGATTCAGGAGGCCCGTAATGTGGTTTCCTTTTTGAATAGCGTGGTTTCGGGTCAGCTGAGCCAGGCACAGCGTCGTTCTTTGATGGTGATGTCTGAGATGGACGCGGTTTCCGACGAGCTGTTCCAAGTGATTGCCGATCCAACTTGTGATCTGGAGTTTCCTCCGTCACGGGCGGCGGCCGCGGGCATCCCGGTACGAAGAGTACCGAATCGGGGGCGTTGGTTCCGAGTGTTGCCGCTGGTGAAGGGCTGGCTACAAGTTGCGCCTTCGCCAACCAGGGCCGCCAAGGCCTGTGAGTGGTTCCAGCGCCAGGGCCAGTTCACGGAGGCGCTTCGCTATGCCTTGATGAGCGAAGATACCGATCTTGCCCTCACAGTGGCCTCCTCAGGGTCTGAGGACCTCTTGATCAGTCAGGACACAGCGTCATTACTTTCTTTGCGCAAATCGTTGCCG
>JBFHLR010000210.1:0-4115 GCA_041594735.1 Marinobacter sp. | reverse complement strand
GCGGAAAAAGAACAGCTGGCCCTGGCGGCGGAGTCGGTGCCGGTGATGTTTGCGCCCAATATGAGTGTCGGGGTCAATGTTGTGCTCAACCTGCTGCGTACCGCGGCGGAGGTGCTGGGCGACGATTACGACGTTGAAATCATCGAGGCCCACCACCGTCACAAGAAGGATGCCCCCTCCGGCACCGCGCTGCGCATGGGCGAGGTGGTGGCCGAGGCCCTGGGGCGCGATCTCCAGGAGTGCGCGGTGTATGGTCGAGAGGGCTTCACCGGCGAGCGCTCGCAGAAGGAAATCGGCTTCGAGACCATTCGCGCCGGCGACGTGGTGGGTGATCACACCGTGCTGTTTGCCGGTATCGGTGAGCGCATCGAGGTGACCCACAAGGCCAGCAGCCGGATGACCTTCGCCAAGGGGGCGGTGCGGGCGGCCAAATGGCTGGCCGACAAAGCCCCGGGTCTGTACGACATGCAGGACGTGCTGTCGCTGAAAAGTTAAGGCACCGCTGATCAAGCCACGTTTAACCCGGCGGCATTTGTCGTGGACAGTTTGCGCCTGAATTTTTATAATGGGGCGATTTAACTGCACCAAGCGTAGCTTACACATTGCTAGCAACAAGAAAGCGGGACGGGGCCTTTTGCTCCCTCTCGCTTTTTTGCGACCTGAATTTGCGCTTGCGCTCCTGTTCGTGACGTTGGGGGCTGGACCCGCCGCCGTTTGAAAAAATGGTGGCACCAGGCCCGATTCGGAACTGACGATACGCCACTCGATGAGGATACAAGCCTTGAGTACTCAAAACTTGAGAACCCCTGCAATCCTGGCTCTCGCAGACGGAAGCCTGTTCCACGGTTTCGCCATTGGCGCCGAAGGCGAAACCAGTGGAGAGGTGGTGTTCAACACCGCCATGACCGGCTACCAGGAAATCCTGACGGATCCGTCCTATGCTCGCCAGATCGTAACCCTGACCTATCCTCATATCGGCAGCACCGGTGTTAACGAAGAAGATGTGGAATCGGACCGCGTCCAGGCCGCAGGCCTGATCATCCGCGATCTGCCCTTGCTGGCCAGCAACTGGCGCAGCCAGGGACGGTTGGACGATTACCTGAAGTCCAACAACATCGTTGGCATTGCCGGCATCGATACCCGTCGTCTGACCCGCATCCTGAGGGACAAGGGCTCCCAGAATGGCGCCGTGGTTGCCGGTGCCGATGCCACGCCAGAGAGGGCGCTGGAGCTGGCGAAGGCATTTCCTGGCCTCAAGGGCATGGATCTGGCCAAGGAGGTTACCTCCGAAAAGGTATGGCAGTGGAGCCAGACCGAATGGGATCTGGAAACCGGCTACGGCGAGCGCACCGAATCCCGCTTCAAAGTGGTGGCCTGGGACTACGGCGTCAAACTGAACATCCTGCGCATGCTGGCGGCCCGTGGCTGCGACATTACCGTCGTGCCTGCCACCACCCCGGCCTCCGAAGTGCTGGCGATGAAGCCGGACGGGGTGTTCCTGTCCAACGGCCCGGGTGATCCTGAGCCTTGCGATTACGCCATCACCGCCATCCGCGAAGTGCTGGACACCAACATCCCGGTGTTTGGTATCTGCCTGGGGCATCAGTTGCTGGCCCTGGCCAGCGGTGCCAGGACCGTCAAGATGGGCCATGGCCACCATGGCGCCAACCACCCGGTACAGGATCTGAAAGACGGCACCGTGATGATCACCAGCCAGAACCACGGCTTCGCGGTGGACGAAACCTCCCTGCCGGGCAACATCGAAGCCACGCACAAGTCGCTGTTCGATGGCACCCTGCAAGGGATCCGTCGCACCGACAAGCCGGCCTACAGCTTCCAGGGCCATCCGGAAGCGAGCCCGGGCCCCCACGACGTGGCGCCATTGTTTGACGAGTTTATCCGGTTGATGGAAGCGGCCGGGAACTGATCCGGACGCCGCAAGCGAATTGACGACAAGAGCGCCGTGTTTTGCGCCGCAAGAATTTAAACGTTGCTGACAGGTTTACCAAGACATGCCAAAACGTACCGACATACAAAGCATTCTGATCCTGGGCGCGGGCCCTATCGTGATCGGGCAGGCGTGCGAGTTTGACTACTCCGGCGCCCAGGCCTGTAAGGCGCTGAGGGAAGAGGGTTACCGGGTTATCCTGGTGAACTCCAATCCGGCGACCATCATGACCGATCCGGCCATGGCCGACGCCACCTACATCGAGCCGATCACCTGGAAAACCGTTGCCAAGATCATCGAGAAAGAAAAGCCGGACGCGCTGCTGCCCACAATGGGTGGCCAGACCGCACTGAACTGCGCGCTGGACCTGGAAAAGCATGGCGTGCTCGCCGAGCACGGGGTGGAAATGATCGGTGCCAACGCCGATACCATCGACAAGGCCGAGGATCGCAACCGTTTCGACAAGGCCATGAAGGCCATCGGTCTGGAATGCCCTCGTGCCGAGATCGCCCATTCCATGGACGAGGCCTGGCAGGTTGCCGAGCGCATCGGCTACCCGTGCATCATCCGGCCGTCGTTCACCATGGGCGGCTCCGGCGGTGGTATTGCCTACAACAAGGACGAGTTTGAAGAAATCTGCCAGCGTGGCCTCGACCTGTCGCCCACCAGCGAGCTGCTGATCGACGAGTCGCTGATTGGCTGGAAAGAGTACGAGATGGAGGTTGTCCGCGACAAGAACGACAACTGCATCATCGTCTGTGCCATCGAGAACTTTGACGCCATGGGCGTGCACACCGGTGACTCCATCACCGTGGCGCCGGCACAAACCCTCACCGACAAGGAATACCAGATCATGCGGAACGCCTCGCTGGCGGTTCTGCGTGAGATCGGTGTGGAAACCGGCGGTTCCAACGTCCAGTTCGGCATTCATCCCGATACCGGCCGCATGGTGGTGATCGAGATGAACCCGCGGGTGTCCCGTTCCTCGGCGCTGGCGTCCAAGGCCACCGGCTTCCCCATCGCCAAGGTGGCGGCCAAGCTGGCCATCGGCTACACCCTGGACGAGCTGCGCAACGAGATTACCGGCGGTGTCACCCCGGCGTCGTTCGAGCCCAGCATCGACTATGTGGTTACCAAGATTCCTCGCTTTACCTTCGAAAAGTTCCCGCAGGCGGACGCCCGCCTGACCACCCAGATGAAATCCGTGGGCGAGGTCATGGCCATCGGTCGCACCTTCCAGGAGTCCATGCAGAAGGCTCTGCGCGGTCTTGAGGTGGGCTCTGAAGGTTTCGAGCCAAAGGTTGATCTGGCTACCGAGGACGGCGTCGAGACCCTGATCCGCGAGCTGAACCAGCCGGGCGCCGAGCGCATCTGGTACATCGGTGACGCCTTCCGTAAGGGCATGACGGTGGACGAGGTGTTCCAGCACACCAAAGTGGATCCCTGGTACCTGGTGCAGATCGAGGACATCATTCTGGAAGAGCAGGCGCTGAAGTCCGCCGGCAAGGCCGATATCGACCGCGACTCCCTGTTCCGGCTGAAGCGCAAAGGCTTCTCGGACGCCCGTCTGGCCAAGCTGCTGTCGATCTCCGAAGACAGTGTGCGCAAGCTGCGTGAGGATCTGGACGTACGTCCGGTGTACAAGCGGGTAGACACCTGTGCCGCCGAGTTTGCCTCCAGCACCGCCTACATGTACTCCACCTACGAGGAAGAGTGCGAGGCGCAGCCGTCTGATCGCGAGAAGATCGTGGTGATCGGTGGTGGCCCCAACCGGATCGGTCAGGGCATCGAGTTTGATTACTGCTGCGTTCACGCCGCCCTGGCGATGCGGGAGGATGGTTACGAAACCATCATGATCAACTGTAACCCGGAGACGGTCTCCACCGACTACGACACCTCCGACCGGCTCTACTTCGAGCCCATCACCCTGGAAGACGTGCTTGAGATCGTCCGTGTCGAGCAGCCCAAAGGGGTGATCGTTCATTATGGCGGCCAGACCCCGTTGAAACTGGCTCGCGGCCTGGAGGCGGCCGGTGTGCCCATCATCGGTACCAGCCCGGATGCCATCGACCGTGCCGAAGACCGGGAGCGGTTCCAGCAGATGATTTCCCGTCTGGGACTGCTGCAGCCCAACAATGCTACCGTTCGCAGTCATGAAGAGGGCGTG
>JBFHLR010000209.1:0-4129 GCA_041594735.1 Marinobacter sp. | reverse complement strand
TCGTTTCGGAACCGAGCAGTACCGTCACGAAGTTAAGCAGTCCCTTCGCCGATTTATGGGGCTCCACAGAATTTGGACTTTCAGGCACCCTTGTTCCCTTATTGGAAGGCCAGCTTCATAGCTGGCCTTTTTGTTTTTCTGCCGCACAAAAAAACGGGGACAGCCATCACAGCCGTCCCCGCTTCATTTCAATTCTGTAGGATGTGGTGAGGCGCAGCCAAACCGCATCGGTCGCACCTGGTTAGCGGATTGTACCCGATGCGGTTCGCTCTGCTCACCGCATCCTACATGTCAACTCAGAGCTTGCGACCCTTACCCGCCGCAATCCGCAGCCGCAGCGCATTCAGCTTGATGAAGCCTTCCGCGTCTTTCTGGTCGTAGGCACCCTGGTCTTCTTCAAAGGTGGCGATCTTCTCGTCGAACAGGGAATCGTCTGACTTGCGGCCAACAACATCCACATTGCCCTTGTAGAGTTTCAGGCGCACGGTCCCGTTGACGTAGGTCTGGGTCTGGTCGATCAATGCCTGCAGCGCCTCACGCTCGGGCGACCACCAGTAACCGTTGTAGATCACTTCGGCGTAGCGCGGCATGATGCTGTCTTTCAGATGGGCCACTTCCCGGTCCAGGGTGATGGACTCGATGGCACGGTGGGCCCGTAGCATGATGGTGCCGCCCGGAGTCTCATAGCAGCCGCGGGACTTCATGCCCACGTAACGGTTCTCGACGATGTCGATACGGCCGATACCATTCTCACCACCCACCTTGTTGAGGTGCGCCAACACTTCGTGGGCCTTCATGGCCTGACCGTCGACGGCAACAATGTCGCCCTTCTCGTAACTCAGCTCAATGTAGGTCGGCTGGTCCGGCGCCTGCTCAGGAGCCACGCTCCAACGCCACATATCCTCTTCCGCCTCGGCCCAGGGGTCTTCCAGGACCATGCCCTCATAGGAAATGTGCAGCAGGTTGGCGTCCATGGAATAAGGGGACTTGCCCTTCTTCTTCTCAACCGGAATGTTGCGTTCGTCGCAATAGGCCAACAGTTTTTCACGGGAGTTCAGATCCCACTCCCGCCAGGGCGCGATAACGTGAACGCCCGGCTTGAGCGCATAGGCGCCGAGCTCGAAACGCACCTGGTCGTTGCCTTTACCGGTCGCACCGTGAGAAATGGCGTCGGCGCCGGTCTCGTTGGCAATCTCCACCAGCCGCTTGGCAATCAGCGGGCGGGCAATGGAGGTGCCCAGCAGGTACTCGCCTTCGTAAATGGTATTGGCGCGGAACATGGGGAAGACGTAATCGCGAACGAACTCTTCACGCAGGTCTTCAATGTAGATTTCTTTCACGCCCAGCGCTTCGGCCTTGGCACGGGCCGGCTCCACTTCTTCGCCCTGCCCCAGATCGGCGGTAAATGTGACCACTTCGCAGTTGTAGGTGTCCTGCAACCAGCGAACGATAACCGAGGTATCCAGGCCACCGGAATAGGCCAACACCACCTTTTTAATATCAGACATGCCCTTGCTCCAGACTGAACAGGATGAATTCGGGAGCCTCTGGATAACACCTGGGCCGCTCTTAATGCCAGAGGCGACGAACAACAGGAGTTATTCAGAGGCTCCTGCAGATAAGGGCCGATATTGTACGGCAGTCAACGGCCGGGGGCCAGATGGACAAATGGCGGGAGAAAAAAGAAACGGGTAATCCGAAACGCAAAGGGGACCGAAACGCAAAGGGGACAGAACTGAATTCTGTCCCCGGTTCTTAACAGCCGAAGCCCTTAAACCGCCTGCTGTTGCTGCACCACTTCCTCGCGGATACCGTCCCAGCCTTCCTTGATCTGGCGCAGGAGGTCGGCCACTTCGTCAAGGTTGGCGACATTGTTCCTGGCATTAGCCTCGAACAGGGTCCGCTCCATGTAATCATATAGACCCTCCAGACGGGCAGCGAGTTCGCCGCCCCGCTCGAAGTCCAGAAAGCCTCTCAAGCCACCGACAATCTCAATGGCCTTGCCGATCAGCCGGCTCTTGCCTTCGATATCCCCCGCCTGCATGCGGGCCTTGGCCATATTGATACGCTCCAGGGCCCCGTTATACAGCAGCTGAATCAATTTGTGCGGATCCGCGTCGGTAATGCTGGTCTGTGTACTGACACGCTGGTAGGCCTGCAAGCCATTCATAATTAACCCCTTCTCACTGTCCGGAAGCCGGATCAGTTATTTTGGTTGTTCCGCGGAGCCAGAGCGGCAAGCTGCTGGCTGACAAAATCCTGAGTACTCTGCAGCTGGGCAATGAGCGAATCCGCCGCGCTGAACTGCTTAACCAGTCGCTCCCGATAGGATTCGATCCTGACCTCCAACCGGGCCCGATCTTCGGCTATGGACTCAAGCTCACGCTGAAGACCGTCGGTGCGACTTTCCAGCGTACCATCGGCGCCCACAATGCTGTTGATCAGATCAACCGCTCGATCACCCACGCCCTGGATAAAGTTGATCGATCCCCGGGCGCCGGTGTCACCACCGGTGATTCGGACCTGCATACCGGAGGCACCGCCACTGCCCTCAACCACCAGGACCTGACCTTCACCGGTCGCGGCCTGACCGCCAATGGTGCCAGCGACATCCTTGCCCAAGGTGCCGGTCTTGACCGACAAGCCCAGGGTCGCGGCCGAATTGGTGTCCACAGCCGTCAGACTGACATTGGAATCACCGCCATACTCTCCCGACTTGAAGGAAAATACGTTGTTCACCGCATCAAACTCTACCTGAACCGAGCGGCCGTCCGCGCCCAGGGCGGAATTGCTGCTCAGCTGGCTCTGAATCTCTGCCGCCAGCTCGTCTCGGGTGTAAGTTCCGGCGGTCAGCTGAATCGATGCCGTTGTCGAACCATCAACCACAAACGTCAGCTCGTCGTTATCGGCATCAATGGTGACCGAGCCAGTCCCGACATTGTCACCCTGCAGCGCGCCCTGAGTAGCAATCTGGGTAATGTTAACCGCGTAAGTGCCAGGCTGAGTGGTGCTGCCGCTCCGTAAAAATTCAATCTGTCCATCTGTCGCCCGTCCCTGCTCCGCAAACAGAGCGACAACATCATCAGGATTCGCTTCCAGCTGATCCTGAAAGACCGTCCGGTCAAAATCCAGCTGGCCGGTTTGTGCATTGGTGGTAATGCCGACATCCGCCAGGGAGCGGACCGCACCCTTTTCCAGCCCAGGAACAATACCGGTAAGCAAGTTTCTCAGTTGCCGCTGAACCCCCCGAACCGTTGCATCACCGGTCAATAACCCACCCTGCTGGGTTTCCGTATTGTACCCAGCCAGGCTGTCGATGGCTTGCTGGAACGAATTGAATTTGTCGACAAATGCCTGGACGCGATCGGCCACGGCGCCAAAATCCTGATCCACCTTGACAGTCGAGGTTGCCCCTTCGGCCTTGAGCTCAAACGTGACGCCATCCACTACATTAGCAACGGTGTTGGTTGGCCGGGAAATGGAGATGCCGTTGACCTGTACGATGGCATCCTGGGCGGCAACGGTTTCCGTCAGGTTGTTGGTGGTGCCATCGAAGGCCAACTGGGACAGGCCGGAGGTGTCGGTGTTGTTGCCGTCGTCATCGGCAACGGAGATGCTAATGGCGTTATCCACGCCGGTTTCCTCGGCGGACAACACCAGGCGGTAACCGTTGCCCGTGTCGATAATGCCGGCACTGACACCAATATCCGCGTCATTGATTTCATCGGCAAGCCCCTGCAAGGTGTTATTGGAGCTGTCGATGGTCAGATCCTTACTCTCCCCGCCAACGTTCAGGGTCAGGGTGCCGGTGCCCAGAGTAGCGGTGTCCTTGTCGGTGAAGGTACCGGAAGCCAGCGACTGGGCCTGAGCCAATTGGTCGACAACCACGGAATAACTGCCCCGCTTGGCCTGAGTACTATCAACAGTCACTTCAATGTCGTCATTGGAGGAAGTGGCGGAAAAAGCCATCAGGCTCTCTGCCGAGCTAAGCTGGCGCATAGGCAGGCGCAGCTCGGTGATCGCACTCCGGAAGGCGCCGTAAGCAGAGATCAGGGCTTCCGTCTTCTGCTGATTGAAGTCCAGGCGAGCCTGGGTAGGCTTGCGTTCCGCCGCAACAAGCTGATCGACC
>JBFHLR010000208.1:0-4159 GCA_041594735.1 Marinobacter sp. | reverse complement strand
GAGGTCCGCCATGTCGGCCCGTTGCCCCAGGAAGGTTACCTGGCCATCCAGGCCAAGCTCGCTGCGATGTTCCTCCAGCTCCTTCAGGAAACGCTGCTTGCCCGGTTCCACGCCGCCGACAATGACGCCGTGGAGGTCCCGCTGCTCCCGCACCATCCGAGCCATGGCGTCGAGAAACAGCAGCTGGCCTTTCCAGCGGGAGATCCGACCGGGCATCAGCACCAGGCGCTTGCCTTCCAGCTCCGGGAAGTCACGATACAGGGCTTGCGTCCAGGTGGCGTCTGGGGTGTGGTCGCAAAAGCTGGCGGTGTCGACGCCGCGCTGGATCACCGTCAGCTGCTCCGGTGGAACCGGGTAATGCCGCAGTACATAATCCCGCACGCAGTTGGATACCGCTATGACATGCTCGGCCTTGGCCATGATGGCGCTGTACGGTGTTACCGAGTACATACCGTGGAACGTGGACACCAGCGCCGGGCGCTCGTGCTGTGGCAGGCCGTTCCAGGCCAGGCGGGTTATCCAGGCGGGCATGCGGGAGCGGACATGGACCACGTCCGGTTGCAGATCACGCAACAACTGTCGCACTGGGCGGATCTGGCCAAAGGACGCCGGCGATTTGCGATGGATGGGCAGGGTGATGTGGTGGCTGCCCTGGCGTGTCAGCTGCGCGACCATGGAGCCGCCGGACGAAAGCACAAAGGATTCATGGCCCCGCTTGACCAGCTCGGCGGCAAATTCAACCGTGCCCCGTTCGACGCCACCGCTCTCAAGGGCAGGCAGTACCTGCAATACCCTCATGGGCGCGCATCCGTCAGCAGGGTGCCGATCAGCCAGTTGGCGGCGCGATCCGCCTCCCACAACCGGGGGCTCAGCAGACTGCCCTGATCCATCACCCCGGCCTGATCGCTCCACAGCGCCACCCGGCCGTCTTTCAGCAGCGAGGCGATGCCGGCGGCGATACGGCTGTGGGGGCTGGGGGCGAGCTCGAACAGGCCGGTGGGCACGCCGGAGGTCACCGCCTCGAATACCATGGAGCCGCTGTCCGGGGTCACCCAGACCGCCCGCGATTGGGCCAGCTGGTTGGCCAGCCAGTCAGTGCCGCAACGGCGATGGTCGACCACGGTGACCTTGGGGCTCTCCAGGCTCAGCAGTCGTTCCATCAGCTCGGCGGGGGTGCGCCGGGAGCCACTGAGGGTCCAGCGCCAGTCCGGGTGCTGCTGCATGAGGTGCAGAACCTGATCGACAACGACATTATCGGTCCAGTCGAAGTGCCTGGAAGGACCGCCGATCAGAATCAGCGCTTCCGGTTTGTCGGTGAGCCGTGCCAGCGGGGTTATGGCATTGAGCACCCCGTCGGTGGGCAAAACCTGGCGGTTCGGGCGCGGTTTGTCATGCCGCGGAATGATGGCGGCATCGACCCAGGCCAGGGGAAAGCTGGGGCGCATCAGCACCGCGGTCCGGCAGCGGCGCAATCGCCGCAGGGACAACAGCAGGCGGTGGGTACCGGTGCCTGCCGCCAGAATCAGGTCGGGCGAGGGCAGGACCCGGTCGAACTTGGGTGGCATCCCCATCAGGGCGCGAAACAGCGACACCGGGTGGCGCTTCACATCCAGCCAGTGGATGCTCGCCCCGGTCAGTACCCGCAGGCGATTGGCCAGGCCCTGTAGCTGGTTTCGGTGCCCCGGCTTGTTGTCGGTCAGCAGCCAGACGACCGGAGCCGGTCCTTGCAGGGTGGTGCCGGTGGTCATCAGGCAGAGTCCTTGTACAGATTCGGGTCGCTGCTCGATGGCCGGGTCTTGAAACGCCGGTGCATCCAGAGGTACTGATCCGGGTGGCGGCGGATTTCCTGCTCGATGGTGAGATTGACCAGGGTGGCGTCAGCCAGGTCGTCGCCGGAAGGGTAGTTAGCTAACGGCGGCTGGAAGTAGATGTCGTAGCCGAGCTCTCCGGACCGGCGGAAATGGCTGAACGGGATGACCGCGCAGCGGCTGCGTTCGGCGATGCGTGAGGTGGCGGTGATACTGCCGGCTGGCACGTTGAAGAAGGGCGCAAAGACAATGCCCTTGCGGCCATAGTCCTGGTCGGTGGCGTACCAGACCGTTCGGTTCTGCTTCAGTCGCTTGAGCAGTCCGCGCAGGTCTTTGCTGTCCAGGGCCACGCCGTAACGGCGTTCTCGTGATCGGGTCATCACCGCATTCATCAGTGGGTTGTTGTGATCCCGCTGCATGACATCGGCATCGATGTACAGCGACACCAGGCTGCCGCCCAGGTCCAGGGTGCTGTAGTGCCCTCCCAGCAGAAGCACGCCATTGCCGCTGTCCAGGGCAGCCTGCAGGTGCTCGAGGCCGTGAACCCGGGTCATCCGGCGAAAGCGTTCGGGGTTGCGGAACCAGGCCAGGCCGATTTCCATAATACCAATGCCATTGGAATGAAACGACTGGCGAACCAGCGCCTGACGCTCCTTGACGGACAGGTCCGGAAAGCATAGCCGGATATTGACTTCAGCAATGTGACGGCGCCTGGGAATCAGGCGGTAGGCCAGTTCCCCCAGCAGCTTGCCCAGAGCCCATTGCAGTCGCACCGGCAGCTGGGCGACGAGCCACATCAATGCGATAACGATCCAGGTCGGCCACCAGCGTGGCTGCCAGTAACTTGAGTATCGGGTATCGCGGGTTTTTTGTCTGCGTTTGCTCACAATGATCCGTCCATTACTATCCTGGCCAGGAGTTTAGCAGTCGGAGGAGTGCCACCTAAAGGCTGAATGGGCATTTGCCACGGCGATAGGCCTGCCCGGGAATGTGGGGTTGGGCGAAAGCAGGGTGGTTTCGGTAGAATGGCCTCCGCACCTATCGAGCCGGAGCCATGATGCTGCACTTCCTCTATTCGCTGTTCTTTCGACTTGCCTTGCCCTTCGTATTGTTGCGCCTTTGGTGGAGCGGCCGGGAGAATCCCGAGGTGCGGCGGAACTGGCAGCAGCGGCTGGGTTTTGTGGCGCTCGCTGGCGACCCGGTGATCTGGGTGCATGCGGTCTCGGTGGGCGAAACCATCGCTGCGGCTCCGCTGGTGAAGGCGCTGCTCAACCGTAACCCCAGCGTGCCCATTCTCATGACCGCAATGACCGCCACCGGTCTTGAACGCGCCCGCGCCACCTTTGGCGACCGGGTGCGTTATTCCTACTCGCCCTACGACACACCCGGTTCGGTGCGCCGGTTCGTCGAACGGGTCCGGCCCAAGGCGCTGGTCATCATGGAGACCGAGCTGTGGCCGAACATGATCGCCGCCTCCCGCCGGCGCCAGGTGCCCATCTTCCTGATCAATGCGCGGCTGTCTGAGCGTTCCGCCCAAGGCTATCAGCGGGTCGGCTCACTGGTGCGGCCGATATTGACCAGTATCCGCTGGATTGCGGCGCAGGCCAATGAAGACGCCAACCGTTTCCTGCGGATCGGTGCCCGGCCAGACACCGTATCGGTGACCGGCAGTATCAAGTTCGATGTCGATATTACTGCGGAGCTGCGGAGTGCGGCTGGTCAGCTCCGGGCGGCGTTCGGTGCCGATCGGCCGGTGTGGATTGCCGCCAGCACCCACGACGGCGAAGACCGTCAGCTGTTGGCTGCCCACCGCCAGGTGCTGGCCCATCACCCGAACTGTCTGCTGGTCATCGTACCGCGTCATCCGGAGCGGTTTGATGCGGTTGCCACGCTCGTTGCGGAGCAGGGCCTGTCGTTGGCGCGGCGGTCACGGCAGGAATTGCCGGCTGAGGTTCAGGTCTATCTCGGCGATACCATGGGCGAGCTGCTGATGCTGTTTGGCGCTTCGGACATCGCCTTCGTTGGCGGCTCGCTGATCGAGCGGGGCGGCCACAACCCGCTGGAGCCGGCGGCCTGGGGCATGCCGGTGTTGTCCGGGCCCCACGTCTTCAACTTTGAAACCATCTACGGACAGCTGGCCGATGGCGATGCGGTGTTCATCACCCGGGACGATCAGCAGCTGGCGGAACGAGTGAGCGCCCTGATTGCCGATCGGGCATTGGCAGAGCGCTCTGGTCACAATGCCCTGGCGGTGGTGGAAGCCAATCGGGGGGCGTTGGAACGGGTGGTGGACGGTATTGTCGGGCGGGTGTGAGCGAATCGTCTTGAGTTGGGGGTTATTGAAGCGGGGG
>JBFHLR010000207.1:0-4212 GCA_041594735.1 Marinobacter sp. | reverse complement strand
TCGTCACCATGTGGCTCGTGCTCGTGCTCATCCGCGTGTTCGGCTTCGTGTTCGTGCTTCTCGGTTGAGCCGTCGTCATGCAAATCGATCTGGCCGGCGGTGACCTGGCAGTTGCCCTCGGTCAGCCTGAGCAGGGGGGTGTACGACAGCCAGACCCGAACCTGATCCTGCCGACTGTGCTCTGCCTCCGACCGGGGTGAGTATTCAAACCCCAGCAGGTTGAATGCGGGCGAACTCAGCATGACATCCATGGCTTGGCCCTCCGCCGCAACCTGAAGGAGCGCTTGGCCGTGCTGGTGGGCGCCCGGATTGTCCCCGGCCAGAGCGGGGGTGGTCGACAATGCCAGCGTGGTAATCAGGTTGGTAGTGATTAGGTTGGTAGTAATCAGGTTGGTCATCGGGCGGGGAGAAAAACGGGATGGCATGCTTCGACTCCGGATATTAATGATATGTTATAACATAATTAACGTGCCGGACGGCCCGGGTCAAGAGGTATCGAAACCGGCAGGGCACGGTATGCGGCGATGTCTTCGGCGTCGCTCAGTGCTACGATAGTCAACCCAAGCATCACCACAGGAAGACCGCATTAGATGTCTGTTCCCGATATCGACAAGTCCCAGGCCTTCGAATGTTGGGCCAACCTCTTCACCGCCCATAAGGCCTTTAGCCAGCCCTCCGAACTACATGGCGCGCTCTGTGGTCGTCTGGCGGCCGGCGGCCGGCTGGCGAACCCGGAGTGGCTGGCCATGGTGTGTGAGCACATGGGGTTGCCCGGTACGGCCGCCGCCGAGTCCGCGGAACTGGCCGCCTTCATGACCGGGGCCTACGACAGCACTCTGGAGGGGCTCAAGGCTGCGGATATGAGCTTCCAGCCGCTGTTGCCTGACGATGACTATGCCCTGGAGCAACGGTTGCAGGCGCTTTCCTCCTGGATTCGCGGCTTCCTCGAAGGCTTGGCGCTACAGGCCGGGGCGGCGCTGGGAACGGCGCCGTCGGAGATTCGCGAGCTGATCGAGGATCTGGTCGCCATCAGTCAGGTGTCGGACGCCGAGGATGACAGTGAGGAAAGCGAGCATCAGTTGTTGGAGATTACCGAGTACGTGCGCCTGGGCGCGCTGGCGGTCTTTACTGAGTATAATCCGCCAGAACCGCCGGCCTCCGAGACCGTCCACTGAACACCCGCACAATCCGGAATCTTGCTATGACCGCCTACATTCCCATGAAAGAATTCGCCGAGCGCCGCCGCAAGCTGATGGAGCGGATGGCGCCGGACAGCATTGCCATACTGCCGGCGGCCTCCGAGCGGGTGCGCAACCGCGATGTGTTACACCCCTTCCGGCAGGACAGTGACTTCCAGTACCTGACCGGTTTCGGCGAGCCCGATGCGGTGCTGGTGCTGATCCCGGGGCGGGATCACGGCGAGTCGGTGTTGTTCTGCAAGGAGCGCAACCCGGAAAAGGAATTGTGGGACGGTTTCCTGGTGGGGCCGGAGGGGGCCATCGAGCGGTTTGGCCTTGATGACGCCTTCCCGATTTCAGACATCGATGACATCCTGCCCGGGATGATTGAAGGCCGCAGCCGGGTGTATTACCCGCTGGGCAAGGATCATGGCTTCGATGCCCAGGTGATGGACTGGGTCAAGATCATTCGCAGCAAGGTACGCTCCGGGGCGCAGCCGCCGGGTGAATTTGTTGCCTTGGAGCATCAGCTGCACGACCTGCGGCTGTACAAGAGCGCCAATGAGATCAAGGCCATGGCCCGGGCTGGCGAGATCAGTGCCGAAGCCCACTGCCGCGCCATGCGGCGCGCCTGTCGTGGCGGCAGCGAGTACAACCTGGAGGCGGAGCTGGTTCATACATTTATGGATCGAGGCGCCCGCGCCACCGCCTACCCGTCCATCGTGGGTGGCGGCGCCAACGGCTGTATCCTGCACTACATCGACAACTCGGCGCCGCTCAAGGATGGCGACCTGGTGCTGATCGATGCCGGCTGCGAAGTGGAGTGTTACGCCTCTGATATCACCCGCACCTTCCCGGTCAACGGAACATTCAGTGACGACCAGAAGGCGCTGTATGAAGTGGTGCTGGCGGCCCAGGAGGCGGCCATCAACGCGGTGCGTCCCGGCAATCACTGGAATCACCCCCATGAGGCGGCCCTCGAGGTGTTGTGCCAGGGACTGATTGACCTTGGGTTGTTGCAAGGCACGGTGGCACAGGCACTCGAAACGGAAGCCTACAAACCGTTCTACATGCATCGGACCGGTCACTGGCTGGGGCTGGATGTGCACGATGTCGGAGACTACAAGGTGGGGGATGCCTGGCGGGTACTGGAGCCCGGCATGGCAATGACGGTGGAGCCGGGGCTGTATGTGGCTCCGGACAACACCGCGGTGGAGCCACGCTGGCGAGGCCTGGGGATCCGCATCGAAGACGACGTGGTCGTAACCCGCGATGGCTGCCGGGTACTGACCGCCGGTGTGCCCAAAACCGTCGCCGAAATTGAAGCGTTAATGGCAGGATAACCGTGAGCCTGAGCGAACAGAAGCTGGATACCGATCTTGTCATTGCCGGCGGCGGACTGGCCGGGGCGACCCTGGCCCTGGCCCTGGCTCGGGCCGTACCCCAGCTGCGGGTTACCGTGGTCGAGGCGTTTCCGTTGTCCAGGGAGCCGTTGCCGGAGCATTACCAGCCCAGTTTTGATGCCCGTTCCACCGCCCTGGCCTGGGGCTCCCGGCTGATCTATGAGCAGCTAGGATTGTGGCCGCGGCTGGCGGCACAGGCGACGCCGATTCGCCATATCCATGTCTCCGATCGTGGCCGTTTTGGCGCCACCCGGTTGGCGGCCAGCGAACACGGCCAGGAAGCGCTCGGCTACGTGGCGGACAACCGCTGGCTGGGGCTGTGCCTGATGGCGGCGCTGCGGGACTGTCCCCGGGTGAGCTGGCGGGCACCGGCTCAGGTTCGGGATGTCAGCCACCGCCCGGACGGTGTCTCGGTGGCGGTGGTTGAGGGCGATAGCCACCACCAGTTGACCGCCCAGTGTCTGGTCATCGCCGATGGCGGCCGCTCCGATCTGCGCGAGCGGCTGGGGTTCCGGGTTCGCCACAGTGGTTACGACCAGCATGCGCTCATTGCCAACGTGGCGACGGCCCACAGCCATGACTTCACCGCCTACGAGCGCTTCACCCCGGCCGGCCCCATGGCGCTGTTGCCCCATGGCGGCGCAGCCCGTGCCGGCAATGCCAGCGCCCTGGTCTGGACTCTGGCGGAAGCCGATCTGGAGCAGGTGCTGGCGTTGGATGCCGCTGAACAGTGTCGACGCCTGCAGCAGCGATTTGGCTGGCGCTTGGGGCGTTTTAGTCAGATTGGCCAGTGTAACCATTATCCCCTGGCCCTCTCGACCGTGGACGAAGCGGTTCGCCCCGGCGTGGTGCTGATCGGCAACGCGGCACACACCCTGCATCCGGTGGCCGGACAGGGCTTTAACCTTGCCTTACGCGGCATCATGGCGCTGGTGGAGCAGTTCCAGCAGGGCCAGGCCCAGGGCATACCGCTGGGTGAGCTGGCATTGCTGGGGCGTTACCAGGCCCACCACCGCCGGGATTGGCAGCAAACGGCCAGGTTTTCCGACTCCCTGATTCGTATTTTCGGCGACAGCCAGCCGGCGCTGGCGTTGGCGCGGGATGCCGGGCTGGTGGGGCTGGACCTATTGCCCGGCGCCAAGCGCTGGTTTGCGCGTAGTGCCATGGGGCTCAGTGCCCGGCGACCGGCGTTTCCCAACCAACCGCAGCAGGCGAGGAGCGTTGATGACTGAAGCGGGCAAGTTCGATGTCCTGGTGGTCGGGGGCGGCATGACCGGCAGTGCCCTGGCCCTGGGGTTGGCTCGTCAGGGCTGGCAGGTGGCTCTGGTGGAAGCCGCTCAGCTGGCGACCATTACCGCCGCTCCCGGGACGGTGACCTCGGTCGATGATTACGAACCTCGGGTCAGTGCCATCTCGGCGGCCAGCAAACGCCTGCTGGACGGGCTCGGCGTCTGGGCCACGGTGGCCCGGGAACGCCATTGCGATTACCGCGGCATGACGGTGTGGGATGGCGATGGCACCGGCCGTATCCATTTCGATGCCCAGGAACTGCAGGTGCCCGAGCTGGGCACCATCGTTGAAAACCGGATTCTGGTGCGGGCCTTGTTCCAGGCCCTGGCCGACAGTTCGGT
>JBFHLR010000206.1:0-4232 GCA_041594735.1 Marinobacter sp. | reverse complement strand
TACAGCAGTACCCGCACGCCAATCTGGTTGCCGCTTTCATCGAACGCCGGCCCCATGACCTCGGTATCCAGGCCGTAGGTCTGGTAGATGAACTTGTTCTCAGGGCAATCCGCGTTATCCGGGGAGCAGCCAACCCGTGCCGGACCGGCGCTGCTTTGCCCGTCAACAATCGTCAGCTTGGCGGCGTTGGGTGTGGGCAGGAAGCCGCCAGCGCCATCGCTTTCGTGGGTGAAAGGCTCCAGGCAGTCGGTGCCGTCCGGGGTTGCGCAATCCACCACGTAATTGGAGTTGGTGTCCCGCACCGGGAAGTTGCGCAGTTGCAGAAACACGCTGGACTGCGGTTCGGTGCCGGTGAAATAGATGCTCAGGTCCGGTCCGCCCACATCGCTTGGGTCGACCAGCAGATCGGTTTGCAGCGGCATGCCGTCTTCGGAACAGAGCAAGGTGCCGGAGGCGCAGTCACCGTCTACCGCCGAGCGCAGGGTATAGCGATACAGGCCGCCCACTTCCCAGGCGTCGTCCGGGTAGAACCGGACCCGCTGCTGGTTGAGCTCCAGTCGGCCGGTCACGATTTCCCCGCTGCCGACGGCGCCCGGCGCGGCCGGATCGGCGATTCTCTCCACCACAAAACTGCTGGCGTTGACCGTATCCAGGTCCATGGTCTGGGAGAATTGCACCGTGATCGGGCGATCTTGCGGCAGCGTGGTCACCGGCAGCTGATCGCGGACCGTTTCCGCCGGAGCCGCATCCACACAGGTGCCGTGGCTGTTGTCGACCAGATTCAGATTTTCGGTGACACAAGGGTAGCCCGGGTAAGTGGTCAGCGCGATCGGTGAGACGAACTCTGCCTCGGTGCCATCTTTGATGGCGGGCAGGGCAAAGGCCAGGGTCTGGGAGCTTGCGCCGTTGCCAGCCAGATCGGTCAGCGAACCGCTGATCTGCAGCGAGTAGTCAACACCGTGTTGCAGGCCGCCAACCGGGTTCAACACCACTACGGTGCCGTCCAGCTTGCGGCGCAGATCGGCATCCGCCACCGGCACACCGTCGGCCAGCAGGGTGAAGCTGCCGGCCAGACTGTCGCCGTCCAGGGCCTCATCGAAGTTCAGCACGATGGGGTCGCCCGGGCGCTGCATCTGGTCCCGGTCACCGGGCAGGGCCTCGTCCGGACCCGGCATCCAGCTCAACAGCTGCGGGCCGGTGGTGTCCTCGGTACGGGCGTCCAACGCGTCCAGTTGCGCCTCGGCATTGGTATCCGCCTCGATACGGAAGGCGATGGTGGAATTGGACAGTTCCTGGCCCAGCAGGGTGGGCTCGACCATTCCGATGGCGTCGATGGTCAGCACTCCGTCCTTGACGATGGCAATCCCGCTCAGCTCAACCCCCAGCAGATCCTGGGACAGACCGGCGTTGGCCAGGGCGCCCTCGGTGTTCATCGACACGTCCATAAACAGCTTGACGTGGCGAGGCGCTTCGCCGGAATCACTGTAGGGGTTGGGGTACAGGTAACCGGTGGCGTCAGCCAGCATGTTTACCATGATCTGGCCGGTGCTCTGAATGCGGTTGGTTTCCGTGTTGATGACCGGGACCGTGCCGTTGACGTTGAGATCCAGAGAACTGCTCAACAACAGACTGCCTTTTGGTACCCGCAGGGGCACCGGTTCGTCGCCGGGGAAGCTGGGCGCGTAGGCCAGTTCGGCGTAAAGTCCGCCGGTTTGCTGCGACGGCCCGGCGGTGCCCATCAATACCGAGTTCAGGGTAACCCCATTGATGATCTCGCCATTGAGCACCGAGCGCTGGGCATCGGCCTCCGCCTCTCCGGCCAGCAGCCCGGAATCGATCGCCTCCTGGAACAGGATCACCGTCGGGCCGGTGTCTTTGGGGACGAAATCGGCGCTGTAGTTCAGGGTCTGTCCGGCCATGTTGGGCAGGTCGGTTACGACGATTGAATAGCTGGCGCCCGCTGTCAGGGCATCGCCGACCAGACCGCACTGGCTTTGGTCCCCGACCGTGCAGGGATCAATGGTCACGGATCGGCCCTTGACCAGCACGGTTGCCGGCACGGCATTACCGTCTGCATCCTGAAGGCTGATCGACCCGCCCATCTCCTGCCATTCGGGGTGCACTGGCTGGGTCAGCAGCAGACGGAAGGTGGAGAAGTCCATGGGGCGGAAAAAGCCGTCCGCTGACGGGATCATATCCTCCACCGCGAAGGTGGCGCTGAGGTTGTCCAGTGCGGCGATACCGGTCATTCCTGCCCGGGTAGTGAACTGGATGCCATCCGCGCCGAGGGCGTTCGGCGTGGGCACCGCCCGGTTGCCTTCTGCCTGCAGGGTGCCATCGAAGGTGATGGTGTAGTCGGTGCCGAGCTGCAGCTCGCTGGTGGGCGAAAGCTTGAGGCTGTGGCCGCCGTCGATGGCGGTGGCGGTAAACGGAATGTTGCTGGCGCCGTCGCTGATGAGAATCTTGCTGGTCAGCTCCTCATCGGTGATGGCGTGGGAAAACCGCAGGATGATGTCGGCCTTGGGGCTGACTTCCCGCTGGCCATCCGCCGGGAACGAGTAAATGGTCGAGCCGGGCTCGACGACTTCGTTCAGGGTCTGTTTATCGCCACCGCCACAGGCTGCCAGCAGCAGGGCGGGGGTCAATGCCAGTATCTTGTTGTATTTCATGGCAGATACCTCGTCATCAGAACTTCAGCGTGATGGAGCCGGTGATGATGTCCACGTCGCCATCGGTGGTGGCCACAATGTTGTTGCTCTGCTGGCCATCCGCTCGGGTGTTACTCAGGGTGAAGTCCCGCTCTTCCAGCATCTGGTGCTGGTAGCCGATGTCCAGGCGGACCGGGTAGGTCAGATAGCGGGTGCGGGTGTATTCGGCGCTCAGGCCCAGGCCGATGATGTACTTGTCGTTGTCAAAGTAGTTCACGTCTGGGGTGGTGTCGCTCTTGAGCGGGGATTCGTGGTAGGCGAGTCCCAGGGTGACACCAAAGTGCTGGCCCAGCTTGACCTCCGCGCCGATGCGGGGGATCAGGATGTCATCGAACTCGGCCATGGCCTGGTCTTTGATGTCGTCCCGGTCAAATTTTTCTTCCAGATCGGACCAGTTCTGTTGCTCCAGGGTGACGCCGACCCGCCAGCGGTCGGTGCTGTACTGGGCGCCGATCGAATACACGGAGGGCTCGAAGGAGTCGTAGGTGGCGACTGCCAGGATCAGCGGATCGCTCGCCGGAATGAGCCCGGGAATGATGGTTTCGGCAGCCACGGTGGTTTTGCCGTAAGAGCTGGTTCGATAGGCCGCGGCGGCTTCGAAGCCGTCCAGCCAGCAGTTCGAGTTGGGGCAGAAGGTTTCGCCAAAGTCCACGGTGGAGCCGAGGATCGTGCGCAAGGAGGGTTCGGCACTGACTTCCAGGGCTTCGTACTGGGTGTTACCGGCCAGATCCGTGGTCACCGACATGGAAGCGGTCGACTGCAGGGTGATGCGGGCAGAGGCACCGACGTCAATGCCCCGCCACAGGGTCGTCGCGCCCCCCACGTTCAGGAACAGTGGCTGGCGGCCGTAATTGAGGAACTGACCTTCAACCCCGGTGGTGGACTCAAACGCCATCATTTCTTTGCTGAACTTTTCCACGCCCGCGACAAAACCCAGATACAGCGGATGTTTCAATCGCGTCAGTGAACTGAGGTCGGTCTTCATGCCGATCAGAACCTGCTGGCTGGGGGAATTGGCCAGTACATCGCCGTCGCGATCCGCGGCGGACGCCCGCAGCTCCTGTTCCGCGTGCAGGATGCCGCCGGTCAATTCACCGCGGGGATCCTTCGCCAGGTAAGAGGGGTTGTAATACGTGGCCGACACCTGGCTGTTGAACAAAGAAAGAGCCTGGGCGGACCCCACGTCGGTGGGCAGGAGGCCGTAGTTGGTTGGCGTTTGCCCCATGTTCGCGGAGGCGTTGATGGACAGGCCGGAGGATGCTACTGCAACGGCCAGTGACAGAGTCCGCAGGGACCAGCGGGAGGAAGCTACCATGGATCACACTCCAATTATGATTTTTATCCTGTGTGACGCTTGTGCATGACAAGGTCTAATTACTAGTACTTATTGAAAGTGGCACTTTTGTTCGAAAATGAGTCTATCCGTCTTGTCATATTAGGACTTTGGCTTAACTGACAGTCTCGGGCGTCGAGAGAACCAGTAGTTGACAGTTCATTGGGTTTTGGCGCACCCGTGGCGCAGGG
>JBFHLR010000205.1:0-4238 GCA_041594735.1 Marinobacter sp. | reverse complement strand
GTTCATCAGCATGGAGCAGCAGCATCTGCGCGCCGACGCCCTGGAGGCCATCAAAGGGGTGCGCTGGGTACCGGCCTGGGGTCAGAACCGCATCGAGGCGATGTTCCAGCAGTCCCCGGACTGGTGTATTTCCCGCCAGCGTACCTGGGGCGTGCCCATCACGCTGTTCATCCACAAGGAGACCCAGGAGCTGCACCCAGACACTGCGGAGTTGATCGAGGCGGTCGCCCGCAAGGTCGAGCACGACGGCATCGACGCCTGGTACGATCTGGATGCCAGCGAACTTTTGGGCGCGGATGCGGACCAGTACGAGAAAGTGTTGGATACCCTGGACGTCTGGTTTGATTCCGGTGTGACCCACGATTCGGTGCTGCGGCCCCGCGAGGAGCTGGGCCAGTTTCCGGCGGATCTGTACCTGGAAGGCTCCGACCAGCATCGCGGCTGGTTCCAGTCGTCGCTGAAAACCTCCATCGCCATCAACGGGGAGGCTCCTTACCGTCAGGTGCTGACTCACGGTTTCACCGTGGACGGCCAGGGTCGCAAAATGTCCAAGTCCCTGGGTAACGTGATTGCGCCCCAGGAAGTGATGAACGAACTGGGGGCCGATATCCTGCGGCTGTGGGTTGCCGCCACCGATTACAGCGGTGAGATGACGGTGTCCAAGGACATCCTGCGCCAAACCGCCGATGGCTACCGACGCATCCGCAACACCGCCCGTTTCCTGCTCAGCAACCTGAACGGCTTCGAGCCGGCGCAGCATTCGGTGGCGCCGGAGGACATGCTGGCGCTGGATCGCTGGATGCTGGACCGTGCCCTGCGCCTGCAGCAGGAGCTGATCGAGGACTACGAGAACTACGCCTTCCTGCGCATCTATCAGAAGATCTACAACTTCTGTGAGGCGACCCTGGGCGGCTTCTACCTCGACATCATCAAGGACCGTCAGTACACCACCCAGGCCGACAGTCTGGCCCGTCGCTCCTGCCAGACCGCCATGTACCACGTGGCCGAAGCCCTGGTACGCTGGATTGCCCCCATTCTCAGCTTCACCGCCGATGAAATCTGGCAGCACCTGCCGGGCGAGCGTGGCGATACCGTGTTCTACGAGACCTGGTACCAAGGTCTGACCGAGCTGCCGCAGGACGTCCAGTTGGGGCGCGAATACTGGGGCGAGCTCTATGGTGTCAAGGAAGCGGTCAATAAGTGTCTGGAAGCGGCCCGTGGCCGAGGTGAAATCAAGGGTTCGCTCAGTGCCGAAGTGACACTGTATTGCGAGGGGCAGCTGGCGCAGGATCTCAAGACCCTGGGCGAGGAGCTGCGGTTTGTTCTGATCACCTCCGAGGCCACCGTCAAGCCGGTCTCGGAGGCGGGAGACGCCGAGCAGACCAATCACGAAGGGCTGATGGTCAAAGTGACGCCGACCGCCCACAGCAAGTGCGAGCGTTGCTGGCACCACAGGGAGGACGTGGGTCAGCATGAGCAGCACGGTGACCTGTGTGGCCGTTGCGTCAGTAACGTGAAAGAGCAGGGCGAAGCCCGCTCCTTTGCCTGATGGACGCCGTTATGACTGAACGAGACTCCACGGGCTCCCAGCTTCGCTGGCTTTGGCTGGCGGTGCTGGTGATCGCGCTTGACCTGGGTACCAAGGCGTTGGCCAGTGCCATGCTGACCTACGCCAATCCGGTGCCGGTCATGCCGCTGTTTAACCTGACGCTGCTCCACAACACCGGGGCCGCCTTCAGCCTGCTGGCGGATGCCGCCGGCTGGCAGCGCTGGTTCTTTGTGGCCCTGGCGGCGGTGGTCAGTGTGTTGCTGGTGATCTGGATGAAATCCCTGAAAGCCAACGAAACCTGGATTGCGGTTGCCATCGCCCTCATTCTCGGCGGCGCCCTGGGCAACGTGTACGACCGGGTGGTGCATGGTTACGTCGTCGATTTCCTGCATTTCTACTGGCGGGATTACCATTTTCCCGCGTTCAACCTGGCCGACACCGCCATCACCCTGGGTGCCGGCATGATGATTGTTGATATGTTCCGTAAGCCAGCGGAGCCATCCGGAAGGAGTAGTGATTCCCAATGAACGAACTGCCAGTGGACAAGGGGACCCGGGTCACCCTGCATTTTGCGCTGAAGTTTGCCGACGGTCAGGTGATTGATTCCACCTTCGACAAGGAGCCTGCCAGCCTCGAAATCGGCGACGAAAACCTGCCGGAGAACTTCGAGGCCTACCTGATGGGCATGAAGGCGGGTGAGCAGGCCAGCTATCAGGTACCGCCGGAAAAGGGTTTTGGCCAGCATAACCCCAACAACGTGCAGCTGTTCAAACGCGCGGACTTCGCGGCCGACATGGTGCTGGAGCCGGGGGTGATGATTTCCTTTGCCGATGCCCGTCAGGCGGAATTGCCGGGGGTGGTCAGCAAGGTGGAAGGCGATGAAGTGACGGTGGACTTCAACCACCCGCTGGCCGGGCGTACACTGACGTTCGACGTCGAAATTATCGATGTCGAGCCGGCCGCGCCGACTCACTGAGACCGACTCACTAGGCCCGACTCACGAGCCCCAACCCGAGCACCCAGCCAGGACTTCAGTATGCAGATTCGACTCGCCAATCCCCGCGGTTTCTGTGCCGGCGTCGACCGCGCCATCGAGATCGTTAACCGGGCGCTGGATGTGTTCGGCGCGCCCATCTACGTGCGCCATGAGGTGGTCCACAACAAGTTTGTGGTGAACAACCTGCGCAATCGCGGCGCGGTCTTTGTCGATGAGCTGGACGAAGTGCCTGACGACCACCTGGTGATCTTCAGCGCCCACGGCGTGTCCCAGGCGGTGCAGAACGAAGCCGCCCGCCGCGGCCTCAAGGTGTTCGACGCCACCTGCCCGCTGGTCACCAAAGTCCACATGGAGGTCATGCGCTACAGCCGGGACGGCCGCGAGTGTGTGCTGATTGGTCATCACGGTCACCCGGAAGTGGAAGGCACCATGGGCCAGTACGACCATCGCAATGGCGGCGACATCTACCTGGTGGAAGATGAGTCGGATGTGGCCAAGCTGGTGGTGAAAGACCCCTCCCGGTTGTCCTACGTGACTCAGACCACCCTGTCCATGGACGATACAGCCAAGGTGATCGACGCCTTGCGCGACCGCTTCCCCGAGATTCAGGGGCCGCGCAAGGACGACATCTGCTACGCCACCCAGAACCGTCAGGATGCCGTCAAGCAATTGGCCGGCGATTGCGACCTGATGCTGGTGGTGGGCTCTCCCAACAGCTCCAACTCCAACCGCCTGCGGGAGCTGGCCGAACGCATGGGCACCCCGGCCTATCTGATTGATGAAGCCCGACAGATCGACCCGGACTGGCTCAAAGGCAAACAGGCCGTGGGCGTAACCGCCGGTGCCTCCGCCCCCGAAGTGCTGGTCAGCGACGTGGTCAAGCGGCTGCAGGAGCTGGGTGGCGATATCCCCGAGGAGATCGCCGGACGCGAGGAGAACATCGTGTTTTCCATGCCGAAGGAATTGCGGATTGATGTGGTGGAGGTGTCCTAGTGTCCCTAATTCTGCCAGCTGCTTTGATGCTTATCCTTCCCGTGGTTTCCTGACTTCCTGGCTCGCCTTTGCCCAGGCTAGATGGCGATGTTATCCCAACATCGCCTGCCTTCGAGCTGGCTCGGTGTCCCCGCACCTCCAAGCCGTTGCTCTTTTCGTCCACCCAAGCCCGCAGATCAAGATCCGGGATTGTGATATTGGTCACGTAGCCTGGGATTCCTTGACCGCCTATCCTGTCATTGCTGCCGTTTATCGACACCTCATGGATGTTCGATGGCGTCGTCGCTACATTTTCCGTATCTGAAAGTGGAAGTGGAATATGTCCGAGTTAAGCCGCAGTTCCGGATTTACGATCATCGAGTTGATGCTGACGCTCTTGGTGCTTGGCGTGTTGGCGGTATTGTCCATGCCAATGTTTGAACGCACGATCCAGGAAAGCAGGATCGTGTCCCAGACCAATGTGCTGACCGGCCATCTGGGGTTTGCCCGCAGCGAAGCGGCAAAACGCCCCAATGCAACGATTACCTTGTGTCCGTCCGACGACAACGCCAGTTGCACCGCCACCAACAATTGGGAGGGGGGCTGGATCGCCATGCTCGATATGGACGGCGATGAAACCCTCGATGCCGGCGACGGTGATGCGGTGCTGAAGGTGTTTGACGCGTTCTCCGGTGGTAACACGCTACGTGCTATATCCGG
>JBFHLR010000204.1:0-4245 GCA_041594735.1 Marinobacter sp. | reverse complement strand
GGTGTTTTCCTGGTGGGAGACTTTGCCCATTACTGGGTGCACCGACTGTTTCATTCCCGCTGGCTGTGGGAGTTCCACAAGGTCCACCATTCGGCCGCGGTGCTGGTGCCCGTGACCGCCAGCCGCATCCATTTCGTCGAGAAGATCGTCGAGCGCCTGGCCGATGCGGTGTTGATCGGCCTCTACGCCGGCACCTTCTACTACCTGTGCGGGGGCGAGATCAGCCGCTACAAGCTGTTCGGTGTCACCTATCTGGTGTTCATCTTCAATGCCCTGGCCGCCAACCTGAGGCACAGTCACATCTGGCTGTCGTTTGGGCCCCGCCTTGAGCACATCATCAACAGTCCGGCCCAGCACCAGATCCATCACAGCGACGCGCCCAGGCACTTCAACAAGAACTTCGGCACCAACCTCTCTCTCTGGGACTGGATGTTCGGCACCCTTTACGTCACCAGCTACAAGCCCGAAACCCTCAATTTCGGGGTCGGAGAGGCCGAGAACCGCAAATACCAGAGCCTGTACAGTCTGGTGTTCACTCCCTTCCAGGTCACCGGGCGCAAACTCTGGCGCGTCTTGGCCGGCACCGGACGCAAGGTCGACCCGGCTGGCTGAAGCCGGTGTCGGGCGTACCGATTCGCCTCACAGCGAGGATTGTTCGCCAAGGTGGCCCACCTGGCCGTAGACGCCAACCGTCATCCCGGCGACCATGCACCCCGCAGGTTGGGCGGGCCTGCACCCATAGCGCCTTTACCATGCCCCAAAATGGCTCTGCCCGGTGTACCTCGGGCCTGTTCGAACGCACTTTCAGTTGGCGTCGAATTGGCTGCGCAGGGCGCGGAACAGGGCTGTCGCAGGGCTTTCATATCCGGAGCGTAAGCTTCTGGCTCGGGACTTGCTGTGTCGTTGGAGCCAATTCGGATATCTGAAACCAGTCAGGAACAGTAACTGCCCCAGGCCTCCGGATGGCTGTCGCCCCGGGGGAGACGCTCGCGGGGATCCGGGCGCAAGGCAGACCTCAATGTTACATAGGGAAGGAAACAGTCATGTCGAATCAAGACCGGCAACCGAGTAAGCGCGACGAGGAGCTGGGCCAGCCGCCGCTCCTTACCGACGAGGCGTCCACACAGGCCGAGCCGCCGCTGGTGGAGACGGTGGTGGAAGAGAGCAACGACAGTGCGGGGGTGCTGGTGCCGCTGAGCGAGGATACCGCCGAGCGGCGCTTCGCCCATGATATCAACGCCAAGATCGATGAGGTGGAGGGCCAGGTCCAGTTCCTGGTGGAGGCGTTTGCCCGGTCCCAGCAGGCGCTGAAGGGCGTGATGGGCGATGTGAAGTCCCAGACCGCGCTGGTGAGCAGCGAAATCGAGCGGGTACTGGGGTTGATGGATCAGGCGTCGGCCGAGCAGGTTGAGCGGGTTGCGGCGCTGGATCAACGTCTGAAGGCGACCGTAGCGGAGCTGAAAGGTCAGCTCGCGGGGGTGGATGACCAGCTACACGCCCATCAGAGCGATATCGGCGCGCTCAGGACCGGGCTGGACGAATCCAACGCCCGCCTTAGCGACAGGATCCAGGACCTGGCGGCAGACAGCCAGCGCCAGCTGGATCAGCTGACGAGCCAGGACGAGCGCCTGGGACAGGAGTTGGTGGCCCTCGCCGAGGAAACCGCGCGCGGCCTGGAACAGGGCAATCGTGAACGCCAGGCACTGTCTGCGGCGCAGCAGGAACAACAGGCCCAGCAGCAGGCGATGGCGGGCCATCTGGAACGGCTCCAGGACCAGGCCGACGATCAGGGCGAGGCGCTGACCGGGCTGGCGGCTACCGTCACTGACCACCACCAGGACAACCGCCGCCAGCACCGGGTGTTCGCCTGGGTCGGCGGGGCCGTGGTGGTGGTGTTCGCTGCTGTGCTGACTTACCTGGAACTGGCGCCCTCGGCCGAATTCGAGCAGTTGCAGGCCGGGGTGAGCGGGCTTGAAAACCAGGCCGGTGATATCGAACGCCAGATGGCCGGCATCGAGAACCAGGTGGGCGAGCTGGAAAGCCGCGTTCAGGTGGCGGATACCACCGCCGGCGTCGTGGTGGATCTCGGCGACCAAATGACTGCCCTGGAGGCCCAGATCGGCAGTCTGAGCGCCGAGCTGCAGGCCGCTGATGCGACCGAAAGCCTGGAGGCCATCGCCAACAAGGTGGCGGCGCTGGAACTGAGCGTCTATGGCCCGGCGGAAACAACGCAACCGGCGACGCCGGTGCATACCATTGAGGATGCCCGTTGGGTGGCGGCTCGCAACCCCGGCCATTACAGCATCCAGCTGTTGGGCGCCTACCGCGAGGGCTCGCTGGCGGCCTTTAGCAATCAGCACGCCGACTCGCTGGGCCAGCACCCGCTGTCGCAGACCCAAAGCGAGTATCGCGGCCGGAGCTGGTACAACCTGTTCTACGGCGATTTCGCCCGCTTCGACGACGCGCTGGCGGCGCTGAAGGCACTGCCCGCGGACGTGCAGCGGAACGGCCCCTGGATTCGCAGGCTGTCGTCGATTCAGCAGTCTTCGCTCCGGTAGCCGGACTGCTGGCTATGGGGGCTGGCTATGGGGTGAGGGCGCTGGACACCAGCAGTTGCTCCAGCTCCGAACTGGTCATGGGCTTGCCGTAGTGCCAGCCCTGGCCGTAGTCGGCGCCCATCGTCTTGACGATCGCGGCCTGCTCGGCGTTTTCGATGCCTTCGATAATCACCGCCAGCTGCAATTCCCGTGCGATCTTGATGACCAGCGGCACAATGGTGGTGCGAACGCCGCCGTGCTCGATGTCGGTGATGAAGCTCTTGTCGATCTTGAGTGCGGTGCAGTTCAGGTCCCGTACCTCCGAGAAATTGGAGTAGCCGGTACCGAAATCGTCGATGGCGATCTCGAAGCCCTTCTGCCGCAGCCAGTCTAGACTTTCCTTGGACGCCGCCGAATCCAGTTGCTGGTCTTCGGTGATTTCGAACGCCAGCTTCAGCCGGGTTTCGGTGAGCCAGGGCATGATCGAGAGCTTGCGCACCTCGCCCGAGGAAATGTCACCCGGATACAGGTTGATGTTGACCTTGAAGCTGTCCGGAATCGCGATGTGGCTGGCCAGTTCCCGGAGCGCCTGGCCAACAATCTGAACGGTAAACTGCCAGCTGCGTTGCTGGCGGTAGATCTCGGGGACGAACTCGTGGGGCTGCAGTTCGCCGTGGGAATCCCGGAACCGGGCCAGTACCTCGCAGCCGCCGATGCGGTTGCTGTGGAGATTCACCACCGGCTGGTACACCGGGTAGAAGTGACCGTGCTGCAGGCCGCGCCGTACCCGGCTGGTGAGGGAAAAGCGACGCTGCAAACCGAGGAAGGTCATCCCGGTCACACCAAGGCCCAGGCCGATGCCGGCCACGATCAGCAACAGCGGAAAGGCGATATTGCGGGCCAGCAGGGTCAGGTTGTCGGCCTCGACGGCGGCGCAATAGGCGTAACGTGTGCTGCAGGCCTCCGCGTAATGGGTGGTCAGTGTGGCCGCCATCCTATCCTCGCCGAGACCGCGATAGATGCCCTCCTGCCCTTCGGTATGCTCGTACCTGTCGTTGCCGGGCACGAATACCAGCTGCCAGCGAAACGGCGGGGTGATCAGATTGCGGATCCGGCTCGTATCGAACACGACGTTGAAGTTGCCTCTCTGGGCCATGGGGGCGCTGATCAGTTCGTCGAACAGCACCAGGCTGGCCTGGGTCCAGAGCCGGTTGCCCGCCTTGTCGATGTAGTCCCAGGGCTGCTGGCGATAGGGCGTGTCCAGCTGGTTCAGGCTGGTGGAGCAGATCAGGTGGCCGTCGCTGACGAAACCGATTTCATTGATGTAGCTGGCCAGGAACAGCTCCTTGCGCATCAGTGTGAGCAGATCCTCGGTGCACTCTTGCGAGTTCAGGGCGTTTAACCGACCCAGGATCCCGCTCCCCTCCACGATGGCATGCTCCACGGTCTCTAGCAGGCGCTGGGCGCTTTGTTCCTCTTCGTTCAGTACAAAGGACGACAACAGTGTCAGGGAAATCAGCACAAAACCGATGCAGCCCACGACCCCGGCAACGAGGGCGAGCAGAACGTCGGTGCCTTGAACAGCGGGAGAACGTTGCGGCATGGCCTGAATCGCTCCCAAAACGCGGGCGCCACCAGCGCGGGTGAGTGACGGCAAAGAATGCGCGGGTGTGTGGATAGAGTGTAGATCAGAACCGCTGGTAGAGTG
>JBFHLR010000203.1:0-4285 GCA_041594735.1 Marinobacter sp. | reverse complement strand
CGTAGTGGCTTCCCGGGAATTTTCGCGTTTCGGGCGCGCAGTCGAACCCCATGAGCAGAGCGGACCTCGATGGCCTCCAGTGTAAAGCGTTCCGATTCCCCCAAGCCGCCGAACAAGGCACCGGGCCTGTTGCGGTCGTCGGGCGTGGTGGGGGTGATGACCATGCTCTCGCGCGTATTGGGGCTGGTGCGGGATATGGTGATCGCCCGCTATTTCGGGGCTGGCGCGGGCGCCGATGCGTTTTTCGTGGCCTTCAAGATTCCCAATTTCCTGCGCCGGCTGTTCGCCGAAGGGGCGTTTGCCCAGGCGTTTGTGCCGGTGTTGTCCTCCTACCGGGCGCAGGACTCGATGTCCGAAGTGCGGCGCCTGGTCAATGCGGTGTCCGGGTCGCTGGGGTTGGTGTTGCTGGGCGTGACCCTGGCGGCGGTGCTGGGCGCACCAGCTTTGACCGCGGTGTTTGCGCCGGGGTTTCTCGATGAGCCGGTCAAGTTTGAGCTGGCCAGCACCATGCTGCGAATCACCTTCCCTTACCTGTTGCTGATTTCACTAACCGCCTTCGCCGGCGCCATTCTCAACAGTTATGACCGCTTCGCCGTGCCCGCCTTCACCCCGGTGCTGCTGAATCTGGCCATGATCGGGGCGGCGGTATTTTTGTCGCCGGTGATGGAAACGCCGGTGCTGGCACTGGCCTGGGGAGTGTTCATAGCTGGTGCGCTGCAGCTGTTTTTCCAGCTGCCGTTTCTGATGCGGCTGGGGCTGCTGCCGCGGCCGCGGGTGGACTACCGCCACGAGGGTGTCCAGCGGGTGTTGCGGCTGATGGCGCCGGCCCTGTTCGGCGTGTCGGTGAGCCAGATCAACCTGTTACTGGATACCGTGCTGGCATCGTTGCTGCAAACCGGTAGCGTGTCCTGGTTGTACTACTCCGATCGGCTGTCGGAGCTGCCGCTGGGGGTCTTTGGCGTGGCCATCGCCACCGTTATCCTGCCCAGCCTGTCCCGCAAGCATGCTGCCGATTCGCCCGCCCAGTTCGCGGCCACGCTGGACTGGGCGGTGCGCTCGGTGCTGCTGATTGGCGTGCCGGCGGCGCTGGCGCTGGCGTTGCTGGCAGAGCCGCTGATCGCCACCCTGTTCCATTATGGCGAAGTCACCGACCGAGACGTTGCCATGTCGGCGGGCAGTCTGCGTGCCTATTCGGCGGGTCTGCTGGCTTTCATGCTGATCAAGGTGCTGGCGCCGGGTTTCTTTGCCCGCCAGGATACCCGGACACCGGTGAAAATCGGTGTGATTGCCATGATCGCGAATATGGTGTTCAACCTGGCGTTGATTCTGCCGTTGGCCCATGTCGGGCTGGCCCTGGCCACATCCCTGTCGGCCTGGTTGAACACGGCGCTGCTCTGGCGGGGGCTGAAAAGGGATGGGGCCTGGCAAAGCCAGCCTGGCTGGCTGCGATTTGGTGGTCAGCTGCTTCTGGCCAACGGCGCCCTCGCCGCGGTCATCGTCTATCTCAATCAACCCGTTGCCGTCTGGCTGTCGATGAGCGGTGTTGAACGTGCCGGCACGATGACCGTCGTGGTGGTTGCCGGCGTTGCGGTGTATTTCCTGGCGTTGGCACTCGCGGGGGTGCGGGTAAGACATTTTCGCCACGGGTAGGGTATAATCGCTCGTTTTCTCGCCAGCAGGCCTCGGCCACTGGCGCGTTGGTCTGTTCGGGTCAGGGTATCCGGCCGGCGAAGCTGACATGACGAGCGATACCGACCGACAGTGATTGCGGACTGACATTAATACAGACTGTACCAACTATAGACTGATACTGAGGGTGCGCATTACATGCGGCTGATACGAGGGCTGGCCAACCTGCAGGCGCTGTCACGGCAGGCGACCTCTTCCTTGGCCAAGGGGTGTGTGGCGACAATAGGCAACTTCGACGGCGTTCACCTCGGGCATCGCACCATCATTGATCAGGTGCGGGCACAGGCTCAGCGCTTGGGCGTTCCCGGTGTGGCATTGGTGTTTGAGCCCCAGCCACGAGAATTCTTTCAAGGCCTCGACGCGCCGCCCCGGTTGACTGGCTTCCGGCAGAAGTACCAGGCCCTGATTGAGGCCGGCCTGGACCTGGTGCTGTGCCTGCGGTTCGATGACCAGTTTCGCAGTTACTCGGGCATGGGCTTCATCGAGGACGTACTGATAGACGGGTTGAGCGTCCGTCACTTGGTGGTGGGCGATGATTTCCGTTTTGGCTGTGACCGGGCCGGGGATTTCGACCTGCTGCGACAGGTCGGCGCACAGCGTGGTTTCACCGTAGAGAACACCCGGACGGTGACAGTTGCCAACGAGCGGGTCAGCAGCACCGCCGTTCGCGCCGCTTTGGCCGACAATCAGCTTGATCACGCCGCGCAGCTGCTGGGCCGCCCCTATGCCATTGACGGCAGGGTGGTCTATGGCCGTCAGCTGGGACGACAGATCGGCGCGCCCACCGCCAACATTCTGCTGAAGCGCCTGCCGCCGTTGCGCGGCGTGTACGTGGTGCAGGCGGAACTGCCCGACGGCCGCCGCTGTGACGGCGTCGCCAACATCGGTCTACGGCCCACGGTGGACGGCCGCCAGCCGGCCCTGGAAGTGCACCTGTTTGACTTTGCTGGCACACTATATGGCCAGCGTATTCGAGTCACCTTCCGCCAGCCGCTGCGGGATGAAGTTAAGTTTGACTCCGTTGCGGCCTTGCAGGCCCAGATCGCACAGGACTTTGACGATGCCCGTCAGTGGCTGGCGGAGCAATGAGGGCTCTCCCGGCCGGCGTAGCTGGCCGCCAAGCTGCGCGAGAGCGGAACACAAGCCACAGTTAACCCTTTACCGGTAACGATCCACAGGTAACCATGAGCGACTACAAGCATACCCTGAATCTGCCTGAAACCGCCTTCCCGATGCGCGGTAACCTGGCCAAGCGCGAGCCCGACATGCTCCAGCGCTGGCAGGACCTGGATGTCTACGGCAACCTCCGCCAACAGCGGGCCGGTCGCGATAAGTTTATCCTGCACGATGGTCCTCCCTACGCCAACGGCAGCATCCACATCGGGCATGCGGTCAACAAGATTCTCAAGGATATGATCGTCAAGTCCCGCAGCTTTATGGGCTTCGACGCGCCTTATGTACCTGGCTGGGACTGTCACGGCCTGCCCATCGAGCACAAGGTCGAGCAGAACATCGGCAAGGCCGGGGTCAAGGTGGATTACAAGACCTTTCGCCAGGCCTGTCGCGACTATGCTGCCGAGCAGGTAGCCGGCCAGAAAGCCGATTTCATTCGCCTGGGGGTTATGGGCCAGTGGGATAAGCCTTACCTGACCATGGATCCGAAGGTGGAAGCCGGCATCGTCCGCGCACTGGGCAAGATCGTCGCCAAGGGTCATCTGGTACGCGGCTACAAGCCGGTGTACTGGAGCGTGGTGGGTCAGTCCGCCTTGGCGGAGGCCGAGGTGGAGTACCAGGACAAGACCTCCACCCAGATCGACGTGCGTTTCACCGCCGTCGACCGGGCCAGTGCCTTGAACGTGTTTGGTACTGATAAGGGGGAAGGCGAGGTATCGGTGGTGATCTGGACCACCACCCCCTGGACCATTCCAGCCAACCAGGCGGTGGCGCTGAACGCCGACCTGGAATACGCGCTGGTACAGGTGGATGCCGGCGTCGGTCCGGAACTGCTGATCCTGGCGGCTGCCATGGTCGAGGGCATCATGGCGCGCTGGTCCCTGGAAGATTATGAGGTTTTGGCCACCTGCCAGGGCTCGGCACTGGAAAACCTGCCGCTGAAACATCCGGTCTTTGAGAAGCAGGTACCGGTGGTCATGGGTGACCACGTCTCCACGGACGCCGGTACCGGTGCGGTACACACCGCGCCAGACCATGGGATGGAAGACTTCGTGGTGGGCCAGCAGTACGGTATTGGCACGCTGAACCTGGTTCAGGCCGACGGCACCTACACGCCTGGTGCCGGCGAGTTTGCCGGTCTCCATGTTTACAAGGCCGATGGTCCTGTCAGCGAGGCCATCAAGCGCGAGGGCAAGCTGGTCTATACCGACAAATTCGCCCACAGTTACCCCCACTGCTGGCGCACCAAGACACCGCTGATCTATCGGGCCACGCCGCAATGGTTCATCAGCATGGAGCAGCAGCATCTGCGCGCCGACGCCCTGGAGGCCATCAAAGGGGTGCGCTGGGTACCGGCCTGGGGTCAGAACCGCATCGAGGCGATGTTCCAGCAGTCCCCGGACTGGTGTATTTCCCGCCAGCG
>JBFHLR010000202.1:0-4334 GCA_041594735.1 Marinobacter sp. | reverse complement strand
GCCCAGCAACAACCCGGTGCTGGCACCGCCACCACCGCCCGCGCTCTTGCACACCGCCTTCTCCGCCGCCCGGTGACAGCCCTGGCAGGACACGGTGCTGCCGGAGCTGGGCTGGACGCGACAGGCATTCCAGATCGGCTGGATGTGCTCGAGGTAGTTGATGGTCGCCCGGCAATCGGGACGCCAGTCGGTAAGGCAGCTGGCGTCGGTGACCGGCGCCGGCGTGGTGAGGTCGGCGTAGGGAATGCTGAACGCCAGGTCGTCGTCGGGGGGATTGCCCCAGAAGTCCTCAAACGCCAGGTTGTCCGCCCAGGTGGTGGGCAGGTAGCCCAGGGACTCGGTCAACGCCTGGGCCATGGAGTCTTTCCAGTTCAGCGCCACAATGGTGGGATTGGCGTTGGGGAACGGCATGCCGTCCCCCGGCGCCCCCGGGTTGGCCGACGCCAGTTCGACGTCGGTACGGGCGTGGGGAATGTCGATCTCGGGATCGTGACAGCCATAACACTTCACCACCTCGCCCTCTTCCAGCTTAAGCTGGTTGGGATGCTGGATCAGGTAGTTGTAATTGAAGTTATCGTCGACGATCAGGTCTACCCGCTTACCCCGCTTGTTGACCACCTCGAAGGTGAAGTCGGTCTCCGACGGCACCTTCACCATGGCGGAGCCATCGGGCTCCACCATGGCGTAAGCGATGGTGTCGTACAGACCACGGGGGCCGGAACCTAGCATTGGGGTCAGGCCCAGCGGCGGCCGCGGCCCCGATTCGGGGTTGAGGATCGGATCGGTCAGGATGGCCTGCTCCAGCTCCGCCGGTATGGCTCGTTTGCCCAGCACCCGGATGAACCGCTCGCTCCGCCCGTCAGGATGGGTCTGGCTGGGATCCCGCAGGGTCACGATGCCGCCGTAAGGCTCGGCCATGTCCGCTCCGTCCAGGTCATAGACGCTGCGAATGTGGAACAGCGCGGTGTTGTCCTCCAGGTCCAGATTATGCAGATTGCCGGTGTAGGGTCGGGCCTGGTCGTTGTAGTTGCCGATCACCACGTCGGTGTACAGGGCGTCTTCATGGCCGCGAACCACTGGCAGACGGGTGTTGTTGCTCGGATCCATCATCCACACGCCGTATTGGGGTGCCCCCAGGTTATCAACCGTGGAGGCCCCCTCACAGGCGTCATAAACCTCACCGGCCACGGTCAGACACTGGGCCCAGCTCGCCAGTATCCGGCCACTGCCGTCGCCGTAAGGCGCCACGGCGCTGTACCAACCGGACGGCGATACCTGGCTGGGGTAGAAGTTCACCAGCCCCGGGGTCATGGATTCCTCGGCCTCGCCCACCACGGTTTCGGCCACCGGATAGTCCACCGCGAAGAAGTTCGAGCTGTTGACCTTGACCACATCCCCACCGTAGATCGGGTTGTAGATGTGCCGCATGATGGTGACCAGGTTGCCGTCAGGCAGCGGAATCGGGTCCATGTAATGAATGAAGGAGGCGTCGCTGAACTCTTCGCTCAGGCTGCCGAAGTAGCGGTGCATATTGGCGCCGTTGGGGGTGATTCGGTACATGGCGAGCACGTCTTCGACGAAGACCCGCTCATCGGCGCTGTCGCCTTCCAGCGAGGCGCCGCACTTGTCCTCCTCGGTCCAGTCTTTCGGTTCTTCCAGGCCGGGTGGGAAACCATTGCCGTTGCCCTGACCGTAACCACCACCATGGGGGTGCTGGTTGAAGTTGGGGTCGTCGATGTGCTCCAGGGCACAGTCTTCCAGGGTCTCATAGATGCGGCCGAAGCGGATGAAGACGATCTGACCGTCATTCATGGAGCTGGGCTCGATGTCGTGAAACTCGCCAAAGGTAATCTGGGCAAGGTTGTCGCCACTGCGGTCCACGGTATGCAGCAGGGAGGCCGGCTCACCGAAATCTTCCAGATACTCCCGCAGATCCAGCAGACGCCAGTCGCCCCGCCCGGTCTGACGATCGGACGAGAACACGATACGGCCTTCGTTGGTATAGGCCGGGTTGGTATCGTTCCCCAGGTTGGCCTGGTCGTCATCGGCAAAGACCCGGCGGATGCCGCCGGTGGTGAACGAATACTCGTAGATGTTCCAGCTGTGATGGGACGGGTCGGCGGCCGGACCATGGGCAGCAAACACCAGGTGCTCACCATCCGGGGACACATCCAGATCCTTGACGTCGTATTGGCTGCTGCCGAAGTACGGCGTCAGAATATCCTTTTCGGAGGTATTGAGGGCAATGCGGTCCCGCACCATCAGCTTGGCCCCCGGCCGGAAGGCAAACGGTGCCCGCGGGTCCAGCGGCGGCCGCACATTCACGCTTGAGGTATCGCCCATCTCGGGATAGTCCCTGACCACATAGGCAAAGGGCCTGTCCACCGACATGCTCTGTTCATTATCACTGCGCTGGCCCTCAAAACAGCCGGTCAGCCCCAGCAACGCCATACCCGCCAGCCCGAAGCCGGCCCACTGCGTCCACATTGCGCTCATGACATACCTCCAACAACTCTGTGACACGAGTCACTGCAGCCGCCACCTGCCCTGGCCTGGCGGCTGCCGATTCCTCAGCCTGGGAGAAAATCGAACTTGTAGTTAACCGGTGTCGCGGCCACGTCCTCGGCCCCGAAATTGATCATCTGAATCCGCGCCAGCAACTTGAACTCCAGCGACTGATCGCCCAGTTCGCTGTCCACCAGCTTGATCTCGGAAATGCTGCCATTGGGCTGGATCACGATGTGGAACACGAACTTGCCCTTGAGTCCGGCATCGCTGCGCAGCGCCCGGTTATAGAGCGCGTAGATGGCGCCTTTATGCTGCTCGAACACCCGCCGGATGGATTCCATATCCCGGCCACCGGCCACGGTGGAGCGATGGGAACCGCCACCATTGCCCTGGCCCGAGGCGCCGCCACCGGAACCACCGCTGCCACCCCCGATGGGGCTGGCCACCGCGGTGGACGCGTGGCCCGCCAGCTGGGTGCCGGAACCGCTGTCATTCATCACCGAGCTGCTCACACCACCACTGGTGGCGGTGGCCGAGGTATTGCCCAGCACATTGCGCGCCGCCCGGGCGGCCGAGCCGGCCCGCACGTTGGTGTTTCGGGCCTGCAGCTGTGCCACGTTAAGCGAGCTTCGCAGCGACGACAGTTCGCTGGAGAAGGCCGCCACGCCCATGTTAGCCACCTTCTCACGGGCGGCCTGGACCTCACGGCGGGGCGCTGGCTCCGGCTTGGCTTCCGGCTTCGGCGCTTCGGCAGTCTCCTGCCGCTGCGGTTCCGGCTCAGGTGGTGGCGGTGGCGGCGGTGCCACCCGCCGCTGCTCAATCAACACCTTGGCCAATGCCGGCGGCACCCGCTCTTCTTCGGCGCGATCGATCTCCGGCAGTGGCAACCAAGGGAAAACCAGTGCGAACAACAGAAACAGCAGCAGTAGCCGTTTCAGTATTCGCCGGTAACGGCTGTCCTCGTCCTGGCTCGATTCCCAGGGCAGGACAAACTCGTACGGTGTCGTTGCTAATGTTGTCATTCCAACTCCCCTACTACGCGCCGCTGCTGGAGGCGACCCTGGAAACGGCCAGGGAGAGATCGCGATAGTTCGACTTCGCACAGGTGAGCATCACCCGCTTGAGAATCTCGTACGGAATCTCCTGGTCTCCCAGAATCGTCACCGAACGACCCAGGGCTTTTTCTTCTTCCGTCAGTTCGGTGCGCTTGGACGCCAGGAACTGCAGCTCTTCGGTCAGGCCGTCGATCAAGCCGTTGCCGTTGACCACATCCACCATGGACACCACCGGACGACCATCCACCAGGATGTCCTCGTCGGTGATCAACACCGTGATGGTCTCTTTCGGCTGCGCCTGGGCGGTGGAATCCGGCAGGGTGATGTCGTTGTTCACCTTGAGGATTTCGTTGGCGCCCGAGTTCAGCAGCAGGAAGAACACCAGGATGGTGAAGATGTCCATCAGCGAGACCAGGTTCAGCTTGGCCGGCTTCATCAGGTGCTTGTGGTTGCCCTGCAAGCTAAATGACATGGGTTTCAGGCTCATGAGTCACCTCGCTTGCCGGGAGCATCGCCAAGGGAGATTTCCGGAAACAGCTCCACGTCCACCGCATCCGCCACCACCACCGTCTTCGCCGCACGCAGGGTGTCCATGGTGCTCACCAGCGACTGGTAGGACACACCGGCTTCGGACAGCAACAGGGCATCGCGCTTGTCGATGGACTTCGCCACCAGCTGGCGCTTGATCTCCTGCAGCACCTTGGACAGTGTCGCGTAGTCGTGCAGATCGCTGCGGCCGTCTTCGTCAAGGTTGGCAATGGTTTTCACCAG
>JBFHLR010000201.1:0-4358 GCA_041594735.1 Marinobacter sp. | reverse complement strand
GGTGCTTTAATGCATCAGGGTATAGAGCTTGCGGCGATAGGTACGCACGTCGGGGTTGCCGTTCCCCAGCTTGTCGAACAGCTCGACCAGGGTGGTCTTGGCGATGCCGTCCCTGTAATCTGCGTCCACCTGCATCAGGCGGATCAACAATTCCATCGCGGCGGCATTCTCGTCCTTCAACACATGCTGCAGCGCCAACTGGTGCAGGGCGGCCGGGTCTTGCGGATTTGCCGCCAGGGTCTGCTCCAGCTCCGCCACAGAGGGCAATTCACCCGCCTGCTTGATGAATTTGATGCGGGCTGCCAATTGCTTGGCCTGGGTCTGCATTTTTTCTTCCGGTGGCAGGCTTTCGAGCACCTGCTCGGCGGTGTCGAGGTCCCCCAGCTCGGCCTTGAGCTGGGCCACATCGATCAGCACCTTCAGGTTTTCCGGGTCTTTCTGGTTAAGCTCCGTCAGGATGGCCAGGGCACCTTCCGCATCCCCTTGTTCCCAAAGCCCATGAGCCTTCTCATAGGGATCTTCCGCCGGCGCCTCTACATGCTTGTCCAGTACCGCGCGGATCTCGCTTTCCGGCAGGGCGCCGTTGAAGCCGTCCACCGCCTGGCCGTCTTTCACCAGAATCACCGTGGGCAGGCTGCGCACCCCCAGGCTCGCGGTCAATTGTTGCTGCTCGTCCGCATTCACCTTCGCCAACCGGAACTGGCCCTGGTATTCGTTGGCCAGCTTTTCCAGCACCGGCATCAGCTGCTTGCAGGGGGCACACCAATCCGCCCAGACATCGATCAGAATGGGGGTCTGGGATGAAGCCGTCATCACCGCGTCCTGGAAGTTGTCCATGGTGGCTTCAAAAATGTGGGGCGAATTGCTCATGGTCAGCACCTGATCCGTTTTGCGAAGGTAAAGTTACCCCCTAGAGTGATGGCATTGGCAGGAATTTCAAGACCTGGCCGCCGTTGCCGGGCTAGCAGTGCGGCATTTTCGGATGAAATTCCTTGAAATCACGCCAGATGGCGTTACATAGCAAGAGAAGGGCTGCCCGCCGCCACGGCCACTGCCAGGGAGCCCCAGGATACATTTACCAGCTATCTGAATACTTTCACCGAATATAAAAGAAGCCGACACCTGATGAGCAACGACAACAACCACGATGTCATTGAGGATGTGACCGAATACATCGGCAAAGAAGAAAACAGCAAGGAACTCGCCCTCCCCGAACAGCTGATGCCCCGGCGCATGTACGTTCTGCCCGTGTCCAACCGACCGTTTCTGCCAGCTCAGGTTCAGCCGATCATGGTCAAGCGGGATCCGTGGAATGAGACCCTCAAACGGGTCGGCGAGACCGATCATCAGGTGCTGGGCATCTGCTACGTTGATGACCCCATTACCGAACACGGCGTGCCCGGCAGCGAAGAGCTGGAAACCGTGGGCTGTGCGGTACGGGTCCACCACGTTCAGCGGGACGAACAACGCGTCCAGTTCATCGCTCAGGGCCTGCAACGGATCCGCATTGTGCAATGGTTAAGGCGCAAGCCCCCTTACCTGGTGGAAGTGGAATACCCCGACGCACCGGAGGAAGATGCCGACGAACTCAAGGCCTACACCCTCGCCATCATCACCGCCATCAAGGACCTGCTGCGCACCAACCCGCTCTATGGCGAGGATGTGAAGCAATACCTGTCTCGGTTTGGACCGGACGACAGCTCGCCACTGGCCGATTTCGGCGCCTCCATGACCAGCGCTCCGGGCGCAGAACTGCAGGATATCCTCAACACCGTGCCGCTGATCCGACGCATGGAGAAGGTGCTGCTGCTGATGCACAAGGAATTGGAAGTGGCGCGGCTGCAAGCCGAGATCAGTGAAGAGGTGAACGACAAGGTGCAAACGCACCAGCGCGAGTTTTTCCTCAAAGAGCAGCTTAAGGTGATCCAGCGGGAACTGGGCATCGCCAAGGACGACAAGACCGCCGACATAGAGCGCTTCCAGCAGCGCCTGGACGAGCTGAGCCCGCCATCCCATGTGCTCGAGCGCTTCGAGGAAGAACGACAGAAACTGCAAATGCTGGAGCAGGGCTCACCGGAGTATGGCGTGACCCGGAACTACCTGGACTGGCTGACGCAGGTGCCCTGGGGCAAAACCTCAAAAGACCATTTTGACCTGGCGGAAGCCCAGCGCATTCTCGACCGCGATCACGACGGCCTGGAGGATGTGAAGGAGCGGATTGTCGAGTTTCTGGCCGAGGGCAGCTTCAAAGGCGAAGTGTCCGGCTCAATCCTGCTCTTGGTGGGGCCGCCGGGGGTAGGCAAGACCTCCATCGGTCGTTCCATCGCCGATGCCCTGGGCCGCGAATTCTATCGCTTCAGTGTGGGCGGCATGCGCGATGAGGCCGAGATCAAGGGTCACCGCCGCACCTACATCGGTGCCCTGCCCGGCAAGTTCGTGCAGGCGCTGAAAGACGCCAAGGTGTCCAATCCGGTGATCATGCTGGATGAGATCGACAAGATCGGCGCCTCTTATCAGGGCGACCCGGCCTCGGCCCTGCTGGAAACGCTGGACCCGGAACAGAACCGGGAGTTCCTCGATCACTATCTGGACGTGCGCATGGATCTGTCCAAGGTGCTGTTCATCTGCACCGCCAACCAGCTCGACACCATTCCGCGGCCGCTGCTGGACCGCATGGACGTGATCCGGCTCTCGGGTTACATCGCGGAAGAGAAACTGGCCATCGCCAAGCACTACCTGTTGCCACGACTACTCAAACGGGCCGGGCTGCTAAAGAAGCAGCTCAACATCACCGATGCCGCCCTGAAACAGGTGGTTGAAGGCTATGCCCGGGAAGCCGGGGTGCGGAATCTGGAGAAGCTGATTCACAAGATCATCCGCAAGGGCATCGTCAAACTGCTGGCCGATCCGGACACCCCGATCAAAGTGGGCGTGTCCGACCTGGCCGGATACCTGGGCCAGCCGGTGTTCAAGAAGGAGCGCGGCCTCAAAGGAGTCGGCGTGGTGACCGGGCTGGCCTGGACCGCCATGGGCGGGGCCACGCTGAGCATTGAAGCCTCTCGCGTCCACACCAGCCACCGCGGCTTCAAACTCACCGGCCAGCTCGGTGAGGTGATGAAGGAATCCGCCGAGATCGCCTACAGCTACGTCGCTTCCAACCTCAAGCGCTTCAAGGGCGATGCCGGCTTCTTCGACAAGTCCTTCGTGCACCTGCATGTGCCGGCCGGAGCCACCCCGAAGGATGGCCCCAGTGCCGGTATCACCATCGCCACGGCGCTGCTGTCGATTGCCCGCAACGAAGCACCGCGACAAAACGTCGCCATGACCGGCGAGCTGACCTTGACCGGCCAGGTGCTGCCGGTGGGCGGGATTCGGGAAAAGGTCATTGCCGCACGACGGCAGAAAATCGGCACCCTGGTACTGCCGGAGGCCAATCAGGGTGACTACGACGAGCTACCGGATTACCTGAAAGAGGGGCTGGAGGTGAACTTTGCCAAGAGCTTTGGCGAGGTGTTCCAGGTGGTGTTCGATGACAAGCCGAGGAAGAAGGCCAGCGTTCATTGATGACTGGCTGATTAGTGCAAGGCTTCGAGGGGGAGAGGCAGCCTTCCGGATTGAGAGAAGGCCTTCGAGGAGGAGGGGCTTCTTTCGCCGCTTAGACGGTACCTCCTGTACCGGCTAAGCTACCGGGACGTCCATGTCCCTGCTACAGAAGCCCCTCCTCCTCAAAGTCCCAAGCATCCAGTTAAGCCAAACCGCTCAAAGGCTGCTCAGATTTCAGGGCCTTTGGGTGGGGCAGCCTGGCGAAGCAGAGTCATGGATGCCTCGGTAGCTGTGCCGGTACAAGGACGTACCGTCACAGCGGCGAAGCAAGGCTGCCCGCCCCCGCAGGCTTTCTCCCAAGCATCAGGCCCGGCACACAATCAAGGAGTTACTTCTTGCCGTTCTCCTTCCAGCCATCCTCCCGCAACACCGGCCCCACATCGAGCACCGGCGAGGCATCAATGTGATCCGCATCCATCATGTTCGCCACTCGCTGCAGCGACGAAATGATCATGGTTTGCTCCCATTCCTGCAGGCTCTGGAACTTCTCGATGAACTCTTCCTGCAGTGGCTGGGGCGCGCGGGCGAGAATCTCCGCACCCTGATCGGTCAGGTGCGCATGAACCTTGCGCTTGTCCTGGGTACTGCGTACCCGGTAAACCAGCTGCCGGTGTTCCAGACGGTCCAGAATGGTGGTGACCGTGGCCTGACTCAGGCTCACCTGCTCGGCAATGGTTCCGATGGTGACCTCACCCAGGTCACGAATGGTCCGCATGATCAGCAGCTGCGGGCCGGTGAGTCCGGCGTGCTTGCTG
>JBFHLR010000200.1:0-4405 GCA_041594735.1 Marinobacter sp. | reverse complement strand
GCGCCGCTGAATAGCTCCAGACTTGCCGGGGACAGCCCCCCGTCCCCGGCAAGCGACAGCCCGATCAGGCACTGGCCGTGGCCAGATCGGCCACCGGCTCCCTGATCACCAGGGCGCATACCGATGGAATCACCAGCAGGGTCAGCACGGTCGAGGCCAGCAGGCCCGAAATGATGGCCCAGGCCATCGGTGGCCACAGCGTGGAGCTGGAAAACGCCAGCGGCAGCAGCCCCGCCACGGTGGTGGCGGTGGTCAGCAGGATCGGCCGGGTACGCTGCTCCACCGCCTGGCGAACCGCGTCCCGGATCGCCTTACCCTGGGCCAGGCAACGATCAACCACATCCAGCAGCACGATGGCGTTGTTTACCACCACCCCCACCAGGGCAATCACCCCCAACAGCGACTGGAAACCGAACGGCGAGCCTGACAGCACCAGCCCCGGGAAGATTCCCACCGTGGCCAGCGGCACGGTCAGCAGGATAATGCCCACCCGGCGGAACGAGTTGAACTGCAGGATCAGGAAGAACAGCAACAGCAGTATGCCAATGGGAGCGGTGGTCAACAGGGCGCTGTTGGCATCGCCGGAGCCCTCGGCATCGCCGCCGAGCTCCATGCGGGCACCCTCCGGCAAAGGCTGCTCGGCCAACGCCAGGTACAGGCCGTCCAGCGCCTGACTGAAACTGTAACCGGGCAACAGATTGCTGGTCACCGTGCCTGCCCGAACGCCGTTACGCAGGTAGCGGGCCGCCGGCTCCCAGCTGGTGTTCACCGTGGCAATGGCCGATAGCGGTACCGCCTGGCCCTGGCCGTTGTATATGTTGGTGGACAACAACCGGGACAGCGACAACTGAGTGCCTTCCAGGGAACGAAGCACCAGCGGAATCGGGTCGTCCTCCTGGCGGTATTGCTCGGCAACAATGCCGAAGCTCTGACCATAGAGACTCTGGGCAACGTCCGATCGGCTGAGACCGTGACGGGCGGCACTGGCGTCATCCACTTCTATGGCGATACTGGGCACCCCCAGGTCCAGGTCATGACGGACATCCACCGCACCCGGCGCGGTCCTCAGCGCCTGAAACACCTGCTTCACCGCCCGTTCCCGCGTCTGATCATCGGCGTGGTACACCCGCACCTCCACCGGAGCCTTGTTGGGCGGCCCCTGCCCCAATACCCCAACGGTTACATCCAGCTCCGGCAACTGCTCGGCGACATGAGCCCGAATCCACTGCATCAGCGGCGCGGTTTCCGCCAGGCTCGGGGTTTTGATCACTAGCCGACCCCGATTCGGCGCCTGGGGCGAGCGCAACAGGTTGTAGTAGAAACTGGGGCCGGTGAAGCCGACAAAGCGATGAATCTGCAGCGCCTCCGGCTGGGACCGAATTGCCTGTTCCAGCTGCGCCGCCACCTCGGCGGTGCGATCCTGATCGGTGCCTTCGGGCATGAACATCTCCACCACCACCCGGGGGCGGTCGGCATTGGGAAAGAACTGCAGTTTCATAAACGGCGTCAGCGACAGGCTGAGCAGCACCAGCATTACGCCCGCGCCGATCAGCAGCAGTGGCCGCCGGGCCACCAGACCACCGAGATAACCCGCCAACCCGGCAAGCGCATCACGCCGGACCTGGGCACGGGGCTTGAGGAAGCGGGCCGCCAACAACGGTACCGCCGAGATCGCCAACAGGTAGCTGACCGACAGGGTGAGCATGATCATGACCGGGATGCCGCGGGTAAAGTCTGCGGTGCCACCCTTGGACAGCAGCAGCGGCGCGAACGCCGCCAGGGTGGTGCCGGTGGAGGCGCCCAGGGGGCCGGCCAGTTCCCGTACAGACCGACTCAGCGCCTCCAGTCTGCGCAGGCCCTGATCGAGGTTGGCCTGGATGTTCTCCACAATGACGATGGCGTTGTCGATCAGGATACCCAGGGAGATGACCATTCCAATCACCGCTATCTGGTGGAGGACGCCCCCCCCCAGGTCGTACAGGCCGATACTGATCATCGCCACCATCGGCAGTATGGAGGCCACCAGCAGCCCCATCCGCAATCCCATGCCGGTAAACACCACGGCGATGATGATCGCCACCGACAACACCAGGCTCCAGGCCAGGTTATCGAGCCGTTCCTCCACCTTATCGGGCTGGAAAAACATCTCGCGGATACTGTAGGGAGCAAACTGCGGACGCAGCTGCTCCAGGCGTTGCCGCACCTCCCGGCCGAAGCGGATGGCATCGGCGCTGCCCTCCTCCATGTACAACGCGAGCAATACCACCCGCTCACCATCGAACCAGGTCTCCGGCTGGCGCGGCTCCACCGGCCCCCGCCAGACTTCGGCCGCGGCGGCCAGCGGTACCTGGGAACCATCCGGCAGCTCGATCGGCGTTGCCCGGATGGCGTCGATGTCGGCAAACTCGCTGTTGGGCAGCACCGACAGCCGCCGACCGTGGCTGACCACGTAGCCGCCGGGAATAGTCTGGTTACGCTGGGCCAGCGTATCCAGCACCCGTGCCGGGGAGATCCCCAAGCGATACAGCGCGGCATCGTCCAGCGCCAGGGTGATCTGCTCATCCACCTCGCCATCCATGGAAATGCGCGACAAGCCGGGCAGGTCCAGCAGGTTGTTCTTCACCTGTTCCGCCACTTCCGACAAACGGGTCACCGAGGGCGCCCCCGCCACCGCCAGGATCACCGTCGGAGTGCTGGTGAGCCGGTCGTCCAGGGACATCTGCCCAACATCGTCCGGGAACTCCTGCTGCGCCCGCTCCATCGCCTGACGGACCCGGTCCCAGGCGGCGTCGGTGTCGTAAATGGTTTGATACAGCCGGACATTGACGATGGCCACGCCGGTGCGGGCGGTGCCGTTGGTGAAATCCACTTCCTCCACCTGGCGCAATTCGTCGGCCAGCGGCTGCAGGATCAACCGCTCCACCGTGTCGGCACTGGCACCGGGGTAAGAGACGGTCAGCAGCCCCGCCCGTGCCGGGAAGGTCGGATCCTCCTGGCGGGGCATGGTGCTGTAGGCCGCCAGGCCCAGCAGACACAGCATGGTCACCACCATGCCCAACAAGCGTTGGCAACCCAGCAGCCGGGCGGTCATGGCAACACCTCCACCGGGTCGCCCTCGGCCAGACGGGTCAGGCCGGCATAAATGACCTGATCGCCGTCCTGCAGGACGCTGGATTCCACCACCACCTGCTCACCGACAATGCGTTTGACAGTGACCGCCACATGCTCCGCCCGGCCTTCATGCACCCGGTAGACGCCCGCGCCGCCGGCGCTTCTCATCACCGACAGCAACGGTACGGTAGTGGCCGAGGGTAGCCGTGGGGTGATGCCCACTTCCACCGGCTGGCCGGCATCGAGGGTGTCGTCCGGCAATCGTACCAGCACCGGATGCAACTCACCCCGTACCGCTCCGGCCTGGGCAATTTCCAGCACGCTGCCCTCCACCGTGGCCAGAGCCCGGTTCTGCACCGACCACACCGGCAACGCCTGGCCCACTCGCAGGTGGTTCAGCAGGTAGGCTGGCACTCGCACCTCCACTTCCCGCCCCTGGGGCGAGGACAGCCGCATCACCGGCTGCCCCGCCGCCACGAATTCATCCCGCTCCACCAGCAGCGCCTCCACGCGACCGCTGAAGGGCGCCACCAGCTGGCTTTCCTGCAGCAGCCGCGATGCCTCCGCGAGAGCCGCCCGGGCGGTGCGCACACTGGCCTTCAGGCCATCGCGCCGGGCGGCTAATTGTTCCAGGGTCTGCTCCGACACCACGCCGCGATCATACAACCGCCGGGACCGCTCCCATTCCCGATTGGCCTGGTCCTGCTGGGTTTCCAGCTCCTCCAGGCGGGCCACCGCCGAATCCCGGGCCGGCTCCAGGGCCGGGTTGTAGACCTGGGCCAGAACCTCCCCGCGCCGGACCTCCTGGCCCAGTTCGACCGGTTGCGACTTCAGGGTGCCACTGACCTGAAAGGTCAGCGTTGCACGCTGGCTGGCCTGCACGATGCCGGAAAAGCGCAACGGCTGAGCAACGTGCTCCGACGCCAGAACACTGGCCGTGCGTACCGCGATCGCCGGTTGTTGGCTTGCGGCCTGACTGGAGTCAACCGCCTTGCAGCCGGTCAACAGGGCCACCGGCAGCACCAGTGCCCACAACCATCGTTGATTGCTTGTTGTCATCAGGTATCCCCTTCTTGCTCCGCGCTAAGTGTCACCATCGATTGGAGAACATTTCTTGCCATTTTCGACATGATGTCACTCTTTGACAGATTGTCAACGCAAACCTTATGGGCAATACTGAAGGGGCCAAAGGGGCGTTTCGATTGAGCCATAACGGTCGGCATGGCTGCCGTGCTCATGCAACAGACGTATAATGGCCACCTCGTACACCAGCAGTAACACGGGATGCGCAATG
>JBFHLR010000199.1:0-4458 GCA_041594735.1 Marinobacter sp. | reverse complement strand
CCCAGCAGGTCGGTCAGGCGGGCACAGATCCCGCTGCGCATGGCGTGGGTCACGTAACCCAGGTCCAGGCAGCAGAAAATCAGCGTCTGTCCCCGTTGATCCTCCAGATACAGGGCGCGGCAGTACAGCGGCAACTGTACGCCGGTGGCGCGGTGGTGCCACTGGCCATAACCGTGCATGGCGTAGCCCTGCGGGGTGAGCTGGATTTGCTGTTTGCTCCAACCGGCGGTGTACATAGGTGGGGGTCCTGCGCAGGTGTTGTTCCAAGGGTTGTCCGGAAGAGTAAAGTATACGTGACATACTGTCACTTAGTGTGATGAATTAGGCCCCATGGGACTGTCAGCAAGCGGGCTGACTATATGTGGGGCAGGGGGATTAGCCGGCGAGGCGCATCTTGGCTGCGGACCCGCCGGCAAGGATCGTTGTGGCGACCGTGGTCAGTGGTGGAAACGGCCGGCGATGGCCTCCGCCTCTGTCGCCATGCCTTCCAGTTTCGGCACAGTTTGCAGGTTTTCGGTGGCGGCCTGTTTCATGGCCTCGGAGATCTCCGCAATTTCCGTGATATTGCGGTTGATGTCCTCGCTGACGCTGGTTTGTTCCTCCGCCGCGGTGGCCACCTGGGTGGTGGCGTCGCTGACGCTGGTCATGCTGCCATTGATGCGGACCAGGGTCTCTCGCACCGTCGACACCGCCTCGGTGGTTTCCTGGGTGACGATCTCGCTGGCCTGCATGTACTCCGTGGCATCCTGGGAGCCGGAGGCGATGGTGTCGATGATGCGATCGATCTCCACCGTCGCGTCCTGGGTTTTGGCCGCCAGGGTCCGGACTTCGTCGGCCACCACGGCGAAGCCCCGGCCGGCCTCGCCCGCCCGCGCCGCCTCGATAGCCGCATTGAGGGCCAGCAGGTTGGTCTGATCGGCGATTTCCCGGATCACCTTCATCACGTCGCTGACCCGACGGCCATCGTCGGCCAGTTGGTTGACGGTTTCCGCCGAGGTCCGAATCTGCGCGGCCAGCCGGTTCATGCTTTCCATTGCGCGATGGATTTCCTGGTCCGCCTGCCCGGTCTGCTGGGAGGTCTCCTGCACCTGGGTGGCGACCGACGCCGCATGTTGCGCTACATCCTGGGCCGTGGCGGACATTTCATTCATGGCGGTCGCCACCTGATCAATGCGCAGGTGAGCTTCGCTGGATTGGGACGACACCTTGTCGGCGTTCCCGGCGATGATGTCGCGGGTGTGGTTCAGTTGCTCCGCGGTGCTGGCCATTTGGCGGCCGGTGGTGGCGAGGAAGTCGTGCAGCCGCCGTGCCGCCTCGGCGAGCCGGCCCAGTTCGTCCTCACGCTGCAGACTGACGCGCTCGGACAGGTCGCCGTCGCTCAGTTTTTGCAGCTGTGCGGTGATGACCTGGGTGGGCTTGATAACCGCACGCATCAACACCACAAGGCAGGCCACCGTCCCCAACACAATCGCCAGCAACAGGAGGGAGCCGACTCGCCAGGTGTTGGCAGAGACCTCATTGCTGATGTTCTGGGCGTCTGCCAGGGCCTGGGCGCGAATTAACGCGGTGGCGTCACCGAGCAGTTGCGCGGGCTCCCGGTCGATGCCGGCGACGGCCCGGTCACCGGCCGACGGGTCCATGCCGGCATCCACAAACGCCTGGTAGCCTTGACGATAGGCATCGCCCATCCGCCGATGGGCCTGCTGGAAGTCAGACAGAAGTTGGGCAACCTTCGCCTGGTCCAGGTTGCCAAGCAGCTGCTCCAGGCGGGACTGGATCTCGGATTCCTGCTCCTGGAATCGGCCCCAATACTTTGCCCGCTGGTCTGGGTCTGTGCCGCGGATCAGGGTGTTCTTCCATTCCTGTACCTGGGTCTTGAAGCTGATCAGGATGTCCTGGGCTTCCAGGGCACTCACCATATCCTTGCCTGCGAGGTGGTCATATTCATCCTTGGCCTGCAGCGAATACGCAAGGTAGAACGCCGCAACGACCGCCACGGCCAGGTTGGCCGCGAGCACGATGGTCAGTACCCGATTGAGAATGCTGCGTGAATACCATTGCATGGGAGCGCTCCGATCGGGTTTTTTTGATGCAAAAGGTCGAACAGTCTATCTGAAGACAACATTCGAACAGTGCATTAATTGTGACGCTTGTTTGATATTTGTTACTAGGGAGCCTCTGATTAACTCCGAATCGCCTCTGCGCGATCTGAAGGCTGTAGATGCAAGGCGCGGTTCGCAGCCAATGGCCGTAGCCCTTGGCAAGAGCCGAAACGCTGCAGGTGCAGCCTTCAGAGCGCGCCCTGCGGGGCGTTCAGAGCCATTCACACTCGGCGTTGCGCCTTTTTGCAAGGTCCAGACATTACTGCAAAGTCGCGCCTTGATTGTGAATGGCTCTGAATGCCAGAGGTGATCCGGAGTTAATCAGAGGCTCCCTAGCAGCGGGCGTGCGAAAGTAATGAGCCTTTTTTATTTGAATGATAATGGTTATCAGTTACTATCTAGGTAGTGTAGGGATCGACTCGTCGGAGGGAGCTATGACAACCGAAGCGGAAGTGCACGAAGGACTCAAGCTGGCGGCGGTCGGCCTGGGCCTGGCCACCTTTGTCGCCGGCGTGCTGGTGTTAGTGAGCGCTATTGGCTGAGCGCGATCGGCTGATGGATAGTCGTTCCTTGCGGTAGCTGCGGCAGGTGCCCTCTCCAGCGCGCGCCCTGCGGGGGCGTTCATAGGCTCCTTCAAAATAAGGGTGAGACAGGAACAGTTGGGAACGGGTTGCAAAACCGCTTAGAATGCGCGGAACCCCTGAGCTACCGTATCCGATGACTGCCTCGCTTACCCCACGCAATCCTTTGACACTGCTGTACCAGGACGATGCCCTGCTGGTGGTCCACAAACCGGCGGGACTGCTGGTACACCGCAGCCCCATCGACCGGCATGAAACCGAGTTTGCCCTGCAGTATGCCCGGGCCCTGAACGGCGGGCGTCACGTGTACCCGGTTCATCGCCTGGATCGGCCCACATCCGGGGTGCTGGTGTTTGCCCGCCACCCAGACATCGCACGGCTGCTGGGGCAGAAAATGATGGCGGGGGAGGTTGAGAAGACCTATCTGGCGGTGGTGCGGGGTTGGCCCCAGGCCAGTGGCGAGATCGATCACCCCCTCAGGGATGAGCCAGAGGACCGTCGACTTCGGCACCGTGAGCAGACAGTCCGGGAGGCTCGGACGTTTTATCGGACCCTGGCAACCACCGAACTGGCGGTGGCGGTTGAAACCTATCCCACCAGCCGTTACGCATTGGTTGAGCTGATGCCTCAAACTGGCCGCAAGCACCAGCTTCGCCGCCACATGAAACACATCAGCCACCCCATCATTGGGGATGCCAACCATGGCCGCGGCCGGCACAACCGTTACTTTGCCCAGCGGTTTGGGCAGGGGAGGCTGCTGCTGGCGGCTGTGAGCATGGCTTTTCGTCATCCCGTCAGCGGGCAGCGGATCACCCTGGAGGCGCCGCCAGAGGCCAGTTTCCTGCAGACGATGGACATCTTTCCCGAGGTGCCGTCACTGCCGTGGGGCGGCCAATAGGCAAAAGGTCTCCCTGGTACTGCAGCCTGGAAACCATGCCTGGATACCTCAGCCCGGCTACGTCCGGATCGTTGTGGCGTGGTTGAGGATAAAGCGCTCCAGGAATGCCTCAAACGGCAGGGGCTTGCTGTAGCGATATCCCTGCAGGAATTCGCAGTTCTGAGCTCGCAGCCATTGCTCGTGGGCCAGTGTTTCCACCCCTTCCGCCACCACCGACAGTCCCAGTCCCTGGGCCAGGCCGAGGATTGACAGCGTGATGGCGCAATCATCCTCGTCGTCGGGAATGTCCATGATGAACGAACGGTCAATCTTGATCTTGGAAAACGGCAGGCTCTTGAGGCGGGCCAGTGAGGAATAACCGGTGCCGAAATCGTCGATGGCGAGTTCGGAGCCGGCGGCGACAATCCGGTTGAGGGTAGTGCGCAGGGTCTTGGAATCGCCCTGTATGGCGTCTTCGGTCACCTCGAAATGCAGTGCGCTCGGGCATACCCCAAATTCCTGACAGATCGAGGCAATGTCATCCGGCAACTTCGGGTTCAAGACCTGCTCTGATGCAAGGTTGACCGAGATGACGGGCAATTTTGCCTGTCGGGCGCGAGCTTGCTCTAGGTGCCGGCAAACCAGTCGCAGCACGCAGTTTCCAAGTTCGTACATCAGGCCGGCGCCGCGGGCGACCTCCAGAAACTCAATGGGCGTTAACAGGCCCCGGTCGGGATGTGCCCACCGTACCAGTGCTTCGGCACTGACCGGAGCCGCAGCGCTGACCGAAGCTTCAGCGTCGATCAAAGCTTCAGCGCCGTCCAAAGCCTCCGCGCTGGCGGGAGTGCGGACATCGCTGCTGTAAATGGGCTGGTAGTGCACTTCCAGGGCTTCGTTG
>JBFHLR010000198.1:0-4460 GCA_041594735.1 Marinobacter sp. | reverse complement strand
TGGGCCATAGCGACACCGACCCGCTGCACTTCCTTCGGGCCCATGTGCTTGAGAATTTCCGCCGCATCGGCCTCACCCAGGGTCATCAGCAGAATCGCCGCCTGTTCAACGCGAGGGATCTTGCGTCGCGGTTGGGCGCCCGCTTCGGCCTTTTGATCGTTCGGATCAGTCATCAACGTTTACCCACTGGCGCATTACCTGAGCGACCCGGGCCGGATCCTCGGTAATCAGCCCTTTCAGTGCGTTCAATTGCCTATCATAACTGTCCGTTGCACCGGGCAAAAGCAGTTCATCCTGAGAACTCAGCGCCTCCCGCAGGGCGCTGTCGCTGCCCAGCCCCTTCATGTCGTCGTAGCCTTCGGCGCCGTCCAGCCCCGCTTCGCGTTCGCGCTGGCCACTGCCGGACAGGCTCTTCAGCGTTGGCCGCAGCAGCCCCAGCACCAGCACCAGAATCACCAAGCCGGCCAGAACCTGCTTCATCAGGTCCCAGAACCAGGGTTGCTCCCAAAAACCCGGGGCCTCGAACGCCACCACTTCTTCCGGTGCGAACGCGGTGTTCATCACGGTGACGCTGTCACCCCGAACCGCCGAGTAACCCACCGCATCCCGGATCAGCATGGTCAGCCGCTGCAGTTCCTGCTCGGGCCAGGGCTGGAAGCTGAACTCACCGGTCTGCGGATCGACAACCTTCATGTCATCCACCGCGACCGCCACGGTCAACCGCTTCACCCGGCCCTGCTCCTGGCGCACGTAGCTGACGGTTCGGTCCATCTCATAGTTTCGGGTTGCCTCGCTGCGCACATTGACCGGCGGGGGCGGCGCGTCCTCGTCGTCTCCACCCTGCCCCTGGCCGGCCTGCTCCGGTACTTCTGCCGCGCCCGGCGGCTGATTGGACAAGGCGCCCGGTACACCACCCATGAATCCGCTGCGGCGCTGCTCGGTCAGTTCCCGCTCGCTGCGCACCGCCTGTTGATCGGGGTTGAACAGCTCCTCGGCCTGCTCGACGGAGGAGAAATCCAGATCCGCGGTGACTTCGGCCCGGAAGCGGCCATCACCGACAATGGGTCCGACGATGGAGGCGACACGGCCGGTCAGCCGTTCTTCCACCCGGGCGTTGTATTCGTATTGGTCCTGCATCTGCTGGCGATTGCTCTGGTCACGCCGGCCGGTAAGCAGATTGCCGCTCTGATCCACCACCGTGACGTTGTCTTTGGTCAGTTCCGGGATACTGCCGGCCACCAGATTCATAATGGCGGCAATCTGTTCCTGTTCCAGCCTGCGACCGGCAAACACCTCCAGGAAAACCGACGCGGTAGGTGTGCGGGCGTCGCGAACAAACACCGAGCGCTTGGGAATCGCCAAGTGTACGCGAGCACTGCGAACGTTACGCATGCTGCTGATAGTCCGCGCCAGCTCGCCTTCCAGTCCCCGGCGATAACTGATGGTTTCCATGAACTGGGAGGTGCCCAGGCCCCGTTCCTGATCCAGCAGCTCATAGCCGATGGTGCGTTCATCGGTCACGCCCTCGGCCGCCAGCTTCACCCGTGCGGTATAGACATCCTCGGCCGGCACCAGCAGCGCACCGGTACGGGGTTCGAGGCGGTAATCGATGTTGTTCTGTTCGAGAATGGTGGTGACATCCTGGGGGTTGTAGCTCGACAGATCCCCCAGCACCGGCTGGTAGTTAGGTTCCTGGGCCCACAACACCACCGCCACGCCCAACGCCACGCTGGCGGCGAGGCCGACCATCAGGCCGATCTGGCGCAGCAGGGTGAGCCGATTGAAACCGAACAGCAGATCGCTGCGGCTCTCCAGACCCTCCGGGTCATTGGCGGTCGCTGCCGGTGGGTTATTGGCGGTAGTTTCGGCTGGCATGCTGGACATGACTGGTCTCCGCTATTACATCGGCATGTTCATGATGTCTTCGTAGGCCTTAACGACCCGATTGCGGACCTGAGTCAACGCTTCGAAGGATACAGACGCTTTCTGGGAGGCAACCATCACCCGGGTGATGTCCACATTGGGATCTCCCATATCGTAGGCGGTTCGCAGCGCACTGGAGTTCTGCTGCAGTTCGTTGACGTTGTTCACCGCCTTGCTCAGCATGTCTGCGAACGCCGGGGTTTCACGACCTTGCTGGACCTTGGCAGGATCATCCACGCGCCCCCGGATCGCATTGTCCTGCTCGATGCGTTGATTCTGCATCATTTGGGAACGCAGGGAACGAATCTCCGTGAGCACATTGTTGATGTCGGCACGCTGTACCATATTTTCCTCCAGGGTCGCCGTCAGCAAACTTGGCTGGCAGCCGCAATCGTTGGATCTTTACTAGCCCTCCAAAGCAAATATTCGGCCAATCAAAATATTATCTTACATTTCATTAAGATAGATTTAATAGTTAGCATCAACCGCGAACTGCCGACAAAGAATTGACGGCCCGAAGCTGGCTTGAAAGGGGCAAAAAAAGCGGCGCCTGAGGCGCCGCACGAAGGAGTATGGGGAAAGCGTTATCGTAGAAGTGGATCTACCGGGGTCAGGCCATCGTCAACTCGGCATTTAAATCGATGCCCGACTCCCGCATCTGGGCAAGCTTGTAGCGCAGGGTGCGCGGACTGATGCCCAGTTGCTCCGCCGCCCGGTTACGCCGCCCCCGCTCCCGCCGCAGGGTGTCGATAATGATCCGGAATTCCTGCTGGCGCAGATCGTCCCCCAGCGATGCCGGCTCCTCGGGTGCCATAGTTTCTGGCGCCTCAACCTGTGGCGCAGCTTCGGCCGGCACGGCTGGCGCGGTCACGCCGCCAACCTGACCGGTAATGCCAAATTCCAGGCATAGGTCCGCAGCGCGGATGACGTTGCCCTGGTGCAGTACCAGGGCACGCTGGATCGCGTTATCCAGCTCCCGGACATTACCTGGCCAGGGGTGTGCCATCAGGGCGTCCTTGGCGTCTGGCGCAAAGCTGATGGCGGCCAGCTTCATCTTGCGACTGTGTTTTTTCAGCAGTGCCTGCGCCAATGGCATGATGTCCAGGCGGCGCTCCCGCAGAGGCTGCCACTGCATCGGGAACACCGTGAGGCGGTAATAGAGGTCTTCGCGGAATTTGCCTTCCCGGACGTAGTCGGCCAGGTCCCGGTTTGTGGTGGCCACCACCCGCACATCCAGCGGAATCGTCTTGCGGCCACCGACACGTTCCACTTCCCGCTCCTGCAATACCCGCAGCAGCTTGGATTGGAGCCCCAGCTCCATCTCGGAAATCTCGTCCAACAGAATCGTGCCACCGTTGGCCTGCTCGAACTTGCCCGGGGATGCCGCATGCGCCCCGGTGAACGCCCCCTTTTCATGACCGAAGAGGATGGCCTCCAGCATGTTTTCAGGAATGGCGGCACAGTTGATGGCCACGAAGGGCTGGTCCGCACGGGGCGATTGCTGATGGAGGTAACGCGCCAGCACTTCCTTGCCAGTACCACTCTCACCAGAGATCATGACGGTGGACTCGCTGGCCGCGACTTTACTGGCCAGCTGGAACATCCGCTTACTGACGGGATCTTCTGCCACCGGCTGGTCCGCACTGCGTTTCTGGCTGCCGCCGACAATCCGTCCTACCGCTTCCACCAACACCTGGGGCTCAAACGGCTTGACCAGATAATCGGTCGCACCGGACTGCATGGCTGATACCGCCTGATCAATCTGGCCATAGGCCGTCATCAGCATCATCGGCAGCCCCGGATACAGCCGCTGCACCTCCGCCAACAGCTCGTGACCCGACAGACCCGGCATATTGACGTCGCTGATCACCATGTCGACGCTGTCTTCGGCCAGCACAACCAACGCCCGTTCCGCGGAGTCGGCTTCCTTGATACGGAATCTGGCCAGCTCCAGCGTGGTGACCAACGCCTCGCGCAGATCGCGATCGTCTTCAACTATCAGTATCTGAGCCCGAGCCATGTTTGCCTCCACTTATTTAACGCTTGCTGCTTGTTCTGGATTCGCCCGACTGGTCAGCGGCAATCGAATCGTTGCACAGGCCCCGCCCTGCTCGGACGCCTGCAGGTTAAAGCGGCCCTGATGGGCTTTCACCACCGCCTGAACCACCGCCAGGCCCAGTCCGGTACCGTGGGATTTGGTGGTGTAGAACGCCTCCATCAACTGAGCCGCCTGCTCGGCTGCGAAACCAGGGCCGTTATCCATCACCCGAATCTCCAGTTGCCCGTCTACCAGGCCCAGGTTCACGGCCACCTGGGTCGCGCCAGCCTCCAGGCTGTTGTTCAGTAAGTTGGTGCAGGCCCCAACCAACGCCTCCCGGTTACACAACAGGCGCAGATCTTGCAGATCCGCAGTCAGAGAGACATTGGCGCCCCCGACCAACTGCAGCGCGTCGATGGCACCGCGCAGCCCCTGCACCAGTGACTCGGCAGACAATTCTTCCGCCAGACGGGTCTCACCGCGGGCGAAGATCAGCATA
>JBFHLR010000197.1:0-4494 GCA_041594735.1 Marinobacter sp. | reverse complement strand
TGAAATGGGCGCGATGGTGGGTATCGATCCCAACTCGGATGGTCTGGCCCGCGCTGCCAGAATGGGCGTTGCCACCACCCATGAGGGGGTACAGGGCCTGGTCGACATGCCTGAATTTGCGGACATCGACGTGGTGTTTGATGCCACCTCCGCCAATGCTCATATGCATAACGAAGTCTTCCTGCGTGGTAAGAAAGACAACCTGAAAATTGTTGACCTGACGCCCGCTGCTATAGGCCCCTACTGTGTGCCGGTGGTCAATCTGGAGCAAAACCTGGACCAGGGTAACGTCAACATGGTGACCTGCGGTGGCCAGGCGACCATTCCCATGGTTGCTGCGGTTTCACGAGTGGCGAAAGTGCATTACGCCGAAATCATCGCCTCTATTTCCAGCAAATCTGCCGGTCCGGGTACTCGGGCCAACATCGACGAGTTCACCGAAACCACCTCCAAGGCCATTGAAGTGGTGGGCGGAGCCCGCAAAGGCAAGGCCATCATCATCATGAATCCGGCCGAGCCGCCCATGATCATGCGGGATACCGTGTACGTACTCTCTGAGGCGGCCGACCAGGGTGAGATTGAAACGTCGGTACAGGAGATGGTCGCCGCCGTTAAGAGCTACGTGCCTGGCTACCAGCTTAAGCAGAACGTGCAGTTTGATGTCATCCCGGATGACCAGCCCATAAACGTACCGGGTCTGGGTCGCTTCAGTGGTCTCAAGACATCCATTTTCCTGGAGGTCGAGGGGGCGGCCCATTACCTGCCAGCCTACGCCGGTAACCTGGACATTATGACCTCCGCTGCGCTGGCAACCGCCGAGCGCATGGCTGAGTCAATGGCTAACTAAGGAGGACTGCATCATGACACTCATCGCGCAACAAAAACCGGGCAAAAAACTCTATATCTCCGACGTTACCCTGCGGGACGGCAGCCACGCGGTTCGTCATCAATATACCATCCGCCAGGTGCAGGACATCGCCCGCGCCCTCGACAAAGCCAAAGTGGACTCCATCGAGGTCGCCCATGGTGACGGCCTGCAGGGCTCCAGTTTCAACTACGGTTTTGGCGCTCATACCGATCTCGAATGGATTGAAGCGGTGGCGGAAGTCGTCGACCACGCCCAAATTGCCACCCTGCTGTTGCCAGGCATCGGCACCGTGCATGACCTGGACAATGCCTATAAAGCCGGAGCCCGCATCGTCCGGGTCGCCACTCACTGCACCGAAGCGGACGTGTCCAAGCAGCACATCGAACATGCTCGCCAGCTCGGCATGGACACCGTTGGCTTCCTGATGATGAGCCACATGCAGACCCCACAAGGGCTGGCGGAACAGGCTAAGCTGATGGAAAGCTACGGCGCCACTTGTATCTACGTGGTGGACTCCGGCGGCGCCATGAACATGAACGACATCCGCGACCGCTTCCGGGCGGTGAAGGACGTACTTGACCCTCACACCGAAACCGGCATTCACGCCCATCACAACCTGGCGTTGGGCGTGGCCAACTCCATCGTGGCCGTGGAGGAAGGCTGTGATCGCATTGACGCGTCACTGTCCGGCATGGGTGCCGGCGCCGGTAACGCACCGCTGGAAGTCTGCATCGCCGCCTTCGACAAATTGGGCTGGGCGCACGGGACCGACCTGTACGCGCTGATGGACGCCGCCGACGACATCGTACGGCCCTTGCAGGACCGCCCGGTGCGGGTGGACCGGGAGACTCTGGCGCTGGGCTATGCCGGTGTCTATTCCAGCTTCCTGCGTCACTCGGAAGTGGCCGCCCAGAAATACGGCCTCAAGACCGTCGACATTCTGGTGGAACTGGGTAAACGCCGCATGGTGGGTGGCCAGGAAGACATGATCGTTGATGTCGCGCTGGACCTGCTGAAGACCCAGGATGCACAACGGTGATCTAAGCTTCTGACTGAAATGGCGTCGCCGAGGCAGTTGCGATATCCAAGGCACTTGCGACATCGTCGCCTGGGGCGCCGGTATTCAAGTCAGCAAGGCCTTCTAACAAATCGGAGTCCATCCCTTGATGGGCTCCTTTTGTCAGAGCGATGGGTGTGCTACGCCGTGCAGTTACCCAGAGAGCCACTTTTCCAGCGTGACATAGAGCCTGCCGGCATCAATGGGCTTGGTGAGAAAATCATCCATGCCTGCGGCCATGCATTTGGCCTGATCATCTTTGAAGGCACTGGCTGTGAGGGCGACGATGGGCCGGTGTTTTCCGGCTGGCTCCAGTGAGCGTATGGCCCTGCAGGCTTCAAAGCCATCCATGACGGGCATCTGACAATCCAGAATGATGAGATCGTACCGTTCGGATTTGGCGGCCTCCAGCGCTTCCCGACCGTCCTCGACTATTTGAACCGACAGCCCCAAGCGTTCCAGCATCTTGCGAACGATGATCTGATTGATGTTGTTGTCCTCCGCCACCAGGACATGGCCGTTGAGCGGTTTCGGTGGCTGAATCAGCGATAGCGCACTGCGTGGCAGCGCATCCTCGGGCGCTGAGGCTCTTACCTCTTCCGCTTCATCCGCCAGCGATGTCTCGGCGACGGCAAACGGAATCTCAATCCAGAAGGTGGAGCCCACGTTCAAGGCGGAGTTCACGCCGATATCCCCGCCCATCAACTCGGTCAACTGCCGGGAAATCGCCAGACCCAGGCCAGAGCCACCGAATTCCCGCGCAATGGACTCCCGGGTTTGGGAGTACGCCGAAAACAACTGCGCCTGATCCGCTTCCGACATGCCGGGCCCGGTATCGATGACGTCGACCCTCACCCGGATCTCTTTATCTTTCTGCTTAACATTTCGGCACTTGATGGTGATGAGCCCGCTGGAGGTAAACTTGACGGCGTTGGACGCCAGGTTGAGCAGGATCTGACGCAGCCGCAAAGGATCGCCAATGAACCGTAGGTGTTTCTCCAGCGTGCTATCGACAGTGACCGCCAACTCTTTGCGTGACGCCGAATCGTGCAGCAGGGTGACCACCGACGAGACCACTTGGGAGAAGTCAAACGGCACCGATTCCAGCTCCATCTTGCCCGCTTCAATTCTCGAAAGATCCAGAATCTCATTCACCAGGTGAAGCAGTGATTCACTGGCCACCTTCCCCATCGCCACCAGCGAACGCTGCTCTTCATTCAGGCGGGTTTCCTGCAATAACCGATTCACACCGATAACGCCATTGAGTGGCGTACGGATTTCATGGCTCATGCTGGCGAGAAATCCGGACTTGGCCTGGCTGGCCTGAATCGCTTTTTGTTCGGATTCTTGGGATTGCTCGCGGGCCTTTTGCAGCTTCTGAATGAACGCGTCACTGGCATTACGGGACACGATGCCCAGGTAGGTGATCGTGCTTAACAGGATCACCTGGACGACCAGGGTTTCAAAGGAAGCCGCTTGGCGTGGCCCCGGATCAATCGCGATCTCAATGGCTTTTAGCAAGAACAGCACCAGCACCGTCACCATAAAGGCGATGACGGACAACCTGGATGAATGCAACAGCGCAGCCCCTGCCGGCGCCAACAGGAGGTACCAAATAAAATTGGAATCGGTGAAGCCGGTAACGGCACTGGCGGCTACCAGGGCAAGAATACTCACAATGAACGCCGTCGGAGAGGTCTGATCGAGGCGGGCAACGTCACGCCCGGTGATGGCCCAAAGCGCAAGCACCAGAATAAGTGCGCCCCAGACGCCAAATATCAGGACAACCGCCCCATTCTCAAACACCGTCGTGTAGAGCAGGATATTGATGAGTATGAAGCCCAGCACCGCGGTAATGCGGTAGCGGAAACGTCGATAAGCGTCGGCTTGCACCTCGTGCTCATTAAACCCAGGCGGTGGGGTTGGCTGGTCTGACATATCGCTTTAGCAAAGTCCCCTGGTGGTAGTGACCTTAACCCACGCTATCGGCAGCCTATTCGATAATTACCGACTGCAAGCGCACAGCGCGTGTCGAGAAACGCTTTCCATAACGGACTGTATGAGATCGCAGCATCCAGAGATGATCCGGAATTATTCGGAGGGTCCCTAAAAAACATAGCAGGTTTCCGTTCAAATCGCCCGGAGCACCTGTCAATGGCCTGGTTTGCATGATTGCGTAAGCCTTCCCGGGAAATCTGTAGGCCCACACCACCGATGTGGGCCTGTGGGGGGCGGCCCGCCCTGCCCCCCGAACTAGCGAGATGACCCGGTCCGAGTCACCCTTTGAAATAAACGAGTTGATGGGTGGTAGCCAACAAGTCGCCATCCGCCCCCCATAGCTGGCCGACCTGGTCGAAAAAGCCCTGGTGGTACCGGATCGCCCTGCCGATCGGGATGAGAAAGTACCGAATTCAGTACGGTGGCGGCGATGATCCCGCCAAAGGGCCCAACCATGTTGGCGTAGGCTGGCGGAAACCGGCCCAGGTACTGGTTTTCGCCTCCAGTCTGGAGCGCGGTTGCCTGGTCAAGAGCATGAATGGCGGTGTATTGCGTCATGGTATTGCCTCCG
>JBFHLR010000196.1:0-4505 GCA_041594735.1 Marinobacter sp. | reverse complement strand
GGCTGGCTCAGGGTGAACTCGCACAGGCCAATTTCGTTGAGCTGCAGCGCGGACGGATCGGGCTGTTGCTCCAGGGTGTTGACGTCGGTCTGGTGATGAATCTTCTTGACCGTGCCGGACGTGAAGGTGGGGCCGAGCTTGATGTCATACAGACGGCCGGTTTGCAGCGGGGCGTCGGTCATCCAGACCACATTGGCGTTGAAGCGGTTGCCCACTTCCGGCTCGTCGGCGGTCTTGACCAGCATGTCACCCCGACTGACGTCGATCTCGTCATTCAGGGTGAGGGTAACCGCCTGGTCCACGTAGGCTTCGTCCAGGTTGCCTTCGAACGACACAACTTCCTTGACGGTGCTGGTGCGGCGAGAGGGCAGAGCCATCACCTGATCACCCGGGCGAACTACGCCGGAGGCAACCGTGCCGCAGAAACCGCGGAAATTTAGGTTGGGGCGGTTGACGTACTGAACCGGGAAGCGGAAGTGCTCCAGGTTCTTGTCCCGGGACACCTCGACGGTTTCCAGGATTTCCATCAGGGGCTGGCCGCTGAACCAGGGTGTGTTCTCGCTGCGGCTGACCACGTTGTCGCCTTCCAGTGCGGACATGGGCACAAAGCGGATGTCCTTGAGTCCGAGCTGGTCGGCGAAGGTCAGATACTCCTGTTTGATTTCCTCAAACCGGGCTTCGCTGTAGTCCACCAGATCCATCTTGTTGATGGCCACCACTATGTGGCGAATGCCCAGCAGCGAGGCGATAAAGGAGTGGCGACGGGTCTGGGTCATCACGCCGTGGCGGGCGTCAATCATCAGGATGGCCAGCTGCGCCGTGGACGCACCGGTGGCCATGTTGCGGGTGTACTGCTCGTGCCCCGGCGTGTCCGCGATGATGAATTTGCGCTTGTCGGTGGAGAAGTAGCGGTAGGCAACGTCAATGGTAATGCCCTGTTCCCGCTCGGCCTGCAGGCCGTCCACCAGTAGCGCCAGATCCAGCTTCTCGCCAGTGGTGCCCATCTTGGCACTGTCGGATTTCAGGCTGGCCATGTGATCTTCGTAGATCATCTTGGTGTCATGGAGCAGGCGCCCGATCAGGGTGGACTTGCCGTCATCAACGCTGCCACAGGTAAGCAGGCGCAGCAGTTCCTTGTTTTCGTGCTGTTTCAGGTAGGCCTGAATATCTTCAGCGATGAGGTCTGACTGATGTGACATGAATAAATTCCTTAGAAATAACCTTCACGCTTTTTCTGTTCCATGGAGCCGGCGGAGTCGTGGTCGATGACCCGGCCCTGGCGCTCGGAACTGGTGGCAAGCAGCATTTCCTGAATGATATCGGGCAGGGTCTTGGCTTCGGACTCGATGGCGCCGGTCAGCGGGTAGCAGCCCAGGGTGCGGAAGCGAACCGATTTCATCATCGGTGTTTCGCCTTCCTTCAGTGGCATGCGGTCGTCATCCACCATGATCAGGGTGCCGTCCCGTTCAACCACCGGACGCTCGGCGGCGAAGTACAGCGGCACGATGTCGATGTTTTCCAGGTAGATGTATTGCCAGATGTCCAGCTCGGTCCAGTTGGAGAGTGGGAAGACCCGGATGCTCTCACCCTTGTTGACCTTGCCGTTGTATAGGTTCCAGAGCTCTGGGCGCTGGTTCTTGGGGTCCCAGCGATGGTATTCGTCACGGAACGAATAGACCCGCTCCTTGGCGCGGGATTTTTCTTCGTCCCGGCGGGCGCCACCGAAAGCGGCGTCGAACTTGTACTTGTCCAGGGCCTGCTTCAGAGACTGGGTCTTCATGACGTCGGTGTGCTTGGCGCTGCCGTGGGTAAAGGGGCCGATGCCCTGCTTTACGCCGTCTTCATTGATATGCACGATCAGGTCGAGGCCATATTTGCTGACCTGCTTGTCGCGAAATTCAATCATGTCCTTGAATTTCCACGTGGTGTCGACGTGCATCAGGGGGAAGGGCGGCTTCCCGGGATGAAAGGCCTTGCGCGCGAGGTGGAGCATGACCGCCGAGTCTTTACCGATGGAGTAAAGCATGACGGGGTTATCGAACTCAGCTGCCACTTCCCGAATGATGTGGATGCTTTCCGCTTCCAGCTGTTTGAGGTGAGTCAGATTGTAACTGGTCATCGTAAGATTTTACCGATTGCCGTGGGCGTATGAATCCCGCAACTATACCAGACGCGGCCTGGGAATAAGAAGGCGAATTACTAGAGTTTGGGGCTATAACAATATGCCGCTTAGCAACTTTTGGTTGGCTGGGAAGGGGGATAATTTCATCGGGTCCGGCCAATTTGCGGTTGGCCGGGGGGCTAGCCGAGGGTGCCGGCGAGTAAACGGCTGACGTATTGGTCCAGATAGCCGTAGCCATTGTCTTCAAAGTCGTTGAACTGAATGCCAAGGTGGAATTCGTCGCGGGAAACCCGGCGCAGGTGCACGATGTGACCGTGCACGCGAATGGACACATTCTGCGAGGCGACCACCGGCACGGCGAAGCGGGTGGACACCTGAATCCACTGGCCCGGCGCCGGCGTTACCTGGCCGGGGATCAGTTGGCGCACGGCGTCCAGCCCGCAGCGCAGCATGATGCCGGTGCGGGACAGGTTGGCGGCCTGGCACTGCAGTTCATCGCCCGCGGGGTTGCTGACCAATACGCTTAGCCCAACGTCCACGCGTTGCTGGTTACGAAGGTTGGGCTTGGTTGGTGACGCTTTCATGGCAACTTGCCTGGTAAGCTCTGGCTGCGATTGAATGGCCTTTCCCATACTGCTGAATCCCGCCTTTTATTCTGGGGAGCTAATCGGAGGCTCCCTTATCTAACCTCCTGAAAGTTTAGTGGTTTAAAAAATGAACAGCAAGTCATCTGTCGTCTTTGGGTCAGCTTTGTGATGAAGGCTCGGGCATGTCAGCGGCCTCGAAAACGCAAAGGTGTGTTTTTCATTGGGTTGGTGGCCGTGGCTGCGGTAAAATGCTGCTCCAATTTTGAACAGCGCTCCTGAGACGTTATGACAGACAAGACAGCTACTCCCGCGACCGGCAGCGGTAAAGTCGGATTTATCAGCCTGGGATGCCCCAAGGCCCTGGTGGATTCCGAGCGAATTCTGACCCAGCTGCGCCAGGACGGCTACGATGTTGTCCCTACCTATGAAGATGCGGATGTGGTTGTGGTGAATACCTGCGGTTTCATTGACGCTGCCAAGCAGGAGTCGCTGGATGCCATTGGCGAGGCGATCAGTGAAAACGGCAAAGTGATCGTCACCGGCTGTATGGGAGTTGAGGAGGATCGCATTCGAGAATCTCACCCGGGCGTGCTGGCGGTATCGGGGCCCCACGCTTACGAAGAGGTGGTAGGTGCGGTGCATGAGTTCGTGCCGCCGAAAAAGGAACATGATCCGTTCGTGGACCTGGTGCCTCCCCAGGGTGTCAAGCTGACCCCCCGACATTACGCCTATCTGAAAATTTCCGAGGGCTGTAACCACCGGTGCACCTTCTGCATCATTCCTTCCATGCGCGGCGATCTGGTCAGTCGTCCCGTTGGCGAAGTGATGGACGAGGCCAAGCGCCTGGTCGACGCCGGTGTCAAGGAGTTGCTGGTCATCTCTCAGGATACCAGTGCCTATGGCGTGGATACTAAATATCGCACCGGTTTCTGGCAGGGGCGTCCGCTGAAGACGCGGATGCTGGCGTTGTGTGAGGCTCTTGGGGAGCTGGGTGTTTGGGTGCGGCTGCATTACGTTTACCCCTATCCCCACGTGGACGACGTGATCCCGCTGATGGCGGCAGGCAAGATCCTGCCCTATCTGGATATCCCGTTCCAGCATGCCAGCCCGAAGGTGCTCAAGGCGATGAAGCGGCCGGCCCACGACAGCAAGACGTTGGAGCGCATTCGCAAGTGGCGGGAGATCTGTCCAGATCTGACCATCCGCTCCACCTTTATTGTCGGTTTCCCCGGTGAAACGGAAGAAGACTTCCAGTACCTGTTGGATTGGTTAGACGAAGCCCAGCTCGATCGTGTGGGGGCCTTCAAGTACAGCCCGGTGGATGGGGCTCCAGCCAATGAGTTGGACGGTGCCGTGCCGGAAGAAGTGAAGGAAGAGCGGCTGGCGCGGTTTATGGCCAAGCAGGCGGAGATCTCGGCGGCGCGGTTGCAGGCCAAGATCGGCAAGACCATCGAGGTGTTGATCGACGAGGTGGACGAGGAGGGCGCCATCGGGCGTTCCAAGGCGGATGCGCCGGAGATCGACGGCATGGTCTACCTCAACGGCGAGACCGAGCTACAGCCTGGGCAGGTGGTGAGTGCGGTGGTCGAGCATGCGGATGAGCATGATCTTTGGGCGGTGCTTGTTTGAGTCCTGTGCGCAGCCTGATTGCCATGGCGGTGGGCCTTGACGGGAGGCATCTCCCAAAAACCGCTACAAGCACATCCATGTGCGCTTGACTCCGGCCATCCATGGCCTCCGACATTTTTGGGAGGTACCTCCCGTCAAGGCCATGGAGCTCTGAGTTATCTCAATTG
>JBFHLR010000195.1:0-4531 GCA_041594735.1 Marinobacter sp. | reverse complement strand
GTGCTGTGGCTGACGGGCGAGGCGACCGGGGAGCTGCATGGTGCGATGGCCGAGGTGGCCGAGCGGGTTCGCCGCACCGCCGCGCCAGACGATTGGGCGAGTTTTGAGGCGCTGCGAGGCAAGGCGGAGCCGGAACTGGTCGAACGGCTGGGGCGGCTGCAGTTGGGGTTATTGTCGTAAGGCTGGAGCCTGGGGGCAGCATTCAAGTCAGTCCCCGAATCGGCTATCCCATGTTGTTTGCCTTCTAGGCGGGTTAATGGGAATTGCCGGCCCGTGCCTGCATTTCATGCCATTTCGCGACAAATTCCCGGTAGCGCTCCAGGGCCTGCTGTACCACCTCCACGGTGGGGGTGTCCTGGGACTTCACCAGCACAATGAGCCCCTTGCCTTCGATCTCCCGGTCGATCTCCGGGTGGCAGACCACTTCGTTTTCATGGTCGATGTAGGCCAGGGCGGTGCCGATGCCGTGGCGAATCAGGGCGCTGACGATGTCTGCCCAGTTCAGATCATCCAGGGTAATGTCGTAGCGGTGGGGGTGGTCCTGTTCGTAATTGAACAGGTCTTCCAGTACCCGCTCTGACCCCGGCGCCACCACCGCCTTGACCATGATCTCCGGGTAGGTGCGCACCGGTCGGATCACCGTACGGATGCCCAGCGGCTTGAAGCGGGGGCGGTTCTCGTCCCGCACCACTTCCGCGGTCACCCGGTTGCCGAGATTGATCTCGCTCAGCCGGTGGGCGATGTCAAAGGTGAGGCTGTCGGAGTGGGGGTCGGACTCATCCGCCGCCAGCAGCAGTATGTGGCGGGCCGAGACAGCCTGCACGGCTTTCAGGGCTGCAGGGTCGCTGCCGGAGCCATGGTAATGGGTCAGCCCCATATCGGTCAGTTCTGGCGGCAGGCCATTCGGATATTGCAGGGTCAAAATCTGGATCGGGGTGGTTTCGTATCCCGGTACCGCGCGGATCTGGGACGCGATTCGCATGAAGTACTGCTCACCGCCGTGCGTTGGGGTGTTGATGATCACGATGTGGTCTTTCATTTTATAGATCCAGCGTCCGGTTAAGATGCGTTCCCGTCGATAGAAGCGGTACTCGATGAAGTCGCTGACGATCAGGGTCAGCACGGTGATGGCGGCAATGAACATCATTGCGACGGTGCTCAGGCGGCCAATAACGGTTTGTGGGGCGTAGTCGCCGTAGCCCACGGTAACCACCGTGGTCATGGTGAGCCAGATGGACTCGAACAGGGTGAGGTTTTCCGCGCCCCAGAGTATCAGGGTGTGGCCAACCAGCAGTGCGGCGAGGACCAGGAACAGCCGCTTGATGCGGGCCTTGATCATGCCGGATATGGGCAAATGGGAAAAACGCTGCTCCGGGGTCAGTGGCCGGCGGTCTCGTCGCATGGGTCAGTGGTTCAGTCCGTTGGTGATTCGATATAGAGTATTGATGAATCGATATAGAGTACCAGTATCGGTACCCGTAGACCGTGAAAATATAACAGAGCGACAGGGGTTTGCATCATGTCTGAGCCGTGGGAAGGGCTTCCTGAAACGCTGGCTGCGGAAGTGGCCGGAGAATGGGCGACGGTATTTCCAGGCGACCTGCCTGGCTGGTTGGAGGGCGCGGAAATCTCGGCGCAGGATGTTGCCCAGGCCTTGGCCCGCAGCGAGTTCCTGCGTCGCACCCTACAAAGCGACGCCGGCCTGGTGGAGCAGAGTCATCAGGCCCTGTCGCTCCGCCAGCCCAGTACTGAGGCCTTTTTTCAGCAGCGCTGGCAAACCTATCTGGCGACCGTCACCGATGAGCCATCATTGCATCAGGCCTTGCGGCGTTTTCGCAAGGAGGCTCAGTTCCGCATCATCTGGCGGGACTTGTTGAAGTGGGCGGATCTTGCCGAAACCGTTGCCGCCACCAGTGCCTTTGCCGATGTGAGTATCGAGGGGGCGCTGGCCTGGCTGTACGCCGACGCTTGCCTTCAACTCGGCACCCCCTATGGCCGGGACCCGGTCACCGGCGACGAGGTGCCCCAGCCGATGGTAGTGCTGGGCATGGGCAAGCTGGGAGGGCGCGAACTCAATGTGTCTTCCGATATCGATTTGATCTTCGCCTTTCCCAGCAGTGGTGAGACCCGGGGCGGCCGCCGCTCGCTCGACAATCAGCAGTTCTTTATCCGCCTTGGCCAACGGCTGATTCAGGCGCTCGATCAGATCACCGCCGATGGCTTCGTGTTCCGCGTCGACATGCGGCTGCGCCCTTACGGTCAGAGTGGTGCCCTGGCCCTCAGTTTCGCGGCCCTGGAAGCCTATTACCAGGATCAGGGGCGGGACTGGGAGCGCTATGCCATGGTCAAGGCGCGGGTGGTGGCTGGCGGCAAGCAGGCGGGCGCGGCCCTGATGGAAAGCCTGCGACCGTTTGTCTATCGCAAGTACATCGATTTCAGCGCGTTCGAGTCCCTGCGCACGATGAAAGCCATGATCAGTCGCGAAGTGCGCCGCAAGGGCCTGGAGAATGACATCAAGCTGGGCAGCGGCGGCATCCGTGAAATTGAGTTTATGGTGCAGGCGTTCCAGCTGATCCGCGGCGGTCGGGACCGGGAGTTGCAGCAGCGGGAGCTGTTGGTGATTCTGCCGGAGCTGGAAAAGCTGGAATTGCTGCCCCCCGACGTGGTGAGGGAGCTGCGGGAGGCCTACGTGTTTCTGCGCAACCTGGAGCATGCCCTGCAAGGGGTGGCCGACAAGCAGACTCAGCTGTTGCCTGAAGACGAACTGACCCGCGCCCGGGTGGCGTTGAGCCTCGGCTTCGGGCAATGGACGGACTGCCTGGCGGCCCTGGACCAGCACCGGGCCAGGGTGGCCAACCACTTCGCCGACATCATTGCCCTGGATGATGAGGCGGAGGTCAGCACCGAAACCGACGAAGGCTGGCAGGCGCTGTGGCTGGGAGAGCTGGACGAGACCGCCGGCGAGGCCTGGCTGGCAGCGCGGGGCTTCGAGGCGCCTGCGTCCACCCTGAAAAGCCTGTTGGAACTGCGCACCGGACGCCAGGCCCAGACCATGCAGAACCAGGGGCGGCAGCGTCTGAATCAGTTCATGCCGGTGCTGCTGGAGGCGGTTGCCCAGGTGGGCAACCCCTCCGAAACCCTGTCGCGGGTGTTGCAGTTGGTGGAGGCCGTCATGCGCCGTACCGCCTACCTGGTGCTGTTGCTGGAGAATCCGGGAGCCCGGGGGCAGCTGGTGCGTTTATGCAGTGAGAGCCCCTGGATCGCCAGCCAGTTGGCGGAGACCCCGTTGCTGCTGGATGAGTTGCTCAATGCCGAGAGCCTGTACCACCCCCCCACCAAGGACGAACTGGTGGACGACCTGCGCCAGCAGATGCTGCGAATTCCCTACGAGGATCTGGAAGAGCAGATGGAATCCCTGCGCCATTTCAAGAAGGCGCACGTGCTGCGGGTAGCGGCGTCGGAGTTGCGTGGCACCTTGCCGCTGATGAAAGTCAGCGACTACCTGACCTGGATTGCCGAAGCGGTACTGGATCACGTGGTGGAGGTGGCTTTCGCCAACCTGGTCAGCCGCCACGGCTACCCCCAGCGCGCGGACGGCAGTGTCAGTGATAGCGATTTTGCGGTGATCGGCTACGGCAAGTTGGGGGGCATTGAGCTGGGTTACACCTCGGACCTGGATCTGGTGTTTGTGCATAAGGCAGACCCGAATTTGTCCACCAATGGTGAGAAGCCGATCGACAACGCGGTGTTCTATACCCGGCTGGGGCAACGCATCGTCCACATCCTCAGTACCCAAACCCACTCCGGGCAACTCTACGAGGTGGACATGCGGCTGCGTCCGTCCGGCAACTCGGGGCTGCTGGTCAGTACCCTGTCGGCGTTTGAGCGCTACCAGCGCAACGACGCCTGGACCTGGGAGCACCAGGCTCTGGCGCGCGCCCGCGGCGTGGCGGGTTGTCCGGACACACTGGCGGCGTTTGAGCAACTGCGCCACGACATACTGTGCCAGCGCCGGGACATTGCGGCGTTGCGTACCGAGGTGGTGGAGATGCGGGAAAAAATGCGCGCCAGCCTGGGCACCCCGGAGCCGGCTGCCGGGGCATCGCCGGTGTTTCATGTCAAGCACGATGGCGGCGGCATCGTCGATATCGAGTTCCTGGTGCAGTACCTGATGCTGGCTCACAGCGCCCGGCATCCGGAGCTGACCCAGTGGTCGGATAACATTCGCCAGCTTGAGGAGTTGGGGCGGGCAGGGGTGTTGCCAGTGGCCGATACCGAACAGCTGCGGGAGGCGTTTATCACCCTGCGTTCGACCATCCATCGCCGGGCCTTGCAGAACTTGACCAGCCGGGTGGAGGGCGGTGCGTTTTCGGACGAGCGAGCCTACATTCAACAGGTCTGGCAGCGGGTGATGCTGGCGTGACGGCGTGCTTCGTACCGGCGGTTTTTCCTGATAGAATGCCTGACTTTGAGAAATTGCCTGCTTAGGAGCACGTACAATGTCGATGGCGGATCGCGATGGCCTGATCTG
>JBFHLR010000194.1:0-4560 GCA_041594735.1 Marinobacter sp. | reverse complement strand
CGGGGCCAAACGCCCGACCGCAATCATTACTGCACGCTGCGAATCGTGCCCTTGTAACCTTCCACGGTCACCTCGATGGTGCCATACACCACGTAGTCGTTCTTCTTGACGACATAGCGCGGCGCCACGATCACGTCCGCTCCGGACTCGGAAATGGCGTTGTAGGCCGCCGCGGATTTCACCGCGGATACCGGGTCCAGTCCACCCAAGCTCAGGGCGCTGCCGCCGCCATTGCCGTAGGTCATGCCGTCGGCGTATTCGCTGTCGTCACTCAGGGTGAAAAACAGGATCTTGGTGGCGGAGGAATGGCCGGTGATCTTCTCGCCAACTTCAATGTCGGCGGTCAGGTCGGTGGCGACGGTGCCGTTCAGCGGCACTGGAGAGGAGCTAACGTTCATTGAGCTACAGCCGGACAGGGCGCCGGCCAGCAGAAGGCTGGAAGCGATAAGAGCTTTTTTCACTGATCAATCTCCATGTGTTGTAATCAGACCTTCATGGTCGAGGCGAACTATACAGAACGAGACCCACCGTCACAACACCGCAACAGGAAAAACGCCTTTCAATACAATTATATACACATGCTCACATTTTTCGTTGGCGACCACTTTTCTTTAGCACTTTTTGGCATAGCTGGTGTTGGTCTTTCAAATATCTGGACTATACTCTGGTCAACGGTCAACTTGATGCGCAAGCAGGATGTCTGGACCGTTAACCTACTGAATTTGAATTGAAGTACATTCGTAACGAATGCGACGTCAGTCAAACCACAACAAGGAGTGGACAATGAAAAAGCTGATTGTAGGCGCAATGCTTCTGGGTGCTTCCACCCTCACCTTCGCCCAACCGGGCTGCGGTGTTGGAGCCATGATCTGGAAGGGACAGTCCGGCGCAGCGCCACACATTCTGGCCGCCACCACCAACGGCACCTTCGGTAATCAGACATTCGGCATGACCACCGGCACCCTGGGCTGTAACACCAACGAGTCTGTGCAGTCCATGGCCATGTACATGAACAGCAACGCCGACAAGATCGCCCGGGACATGTCCCGCGGCAGCGGTGAAAACCTGGACACCCTGGCGGTACTGCTGGGAGTTGAGCAGGCTGATCGTGACACCTTCCGCAGCCTGCTGAAGGACAACTTCGCGGCCATTTTCCCAAGCTCGGAAACCACCTCCGGTGAAGCGGTTGACGCCATTGTCGCCCTGCTGGAACAGCATGAGACCCTGAGCAAGTACGTGGCGGCCTGATCACCGCTACAACAGGACGACGACAGCGCCAGGGACGGCGCTATCCCCATTGCCCCCTGGTCGCCAATACACACCAGGCGTCAATGACCCCGAGTCCTTAATGCCCAGCTGCCCGGACGGCCCTGCTGTCCAGAACACCCTTTGGTAACCGAGCATTCATGCCTGCACCCCTTCGTCTTTTGCTGGCCGCATTCGGCCTGGCAATCAGCACCCTGGCCCCGGCGGACACTGTCCAGAACACCAGCCAACTCGCCCTGGACCCCGGCTGGCTGACCCTGGGCCATTACCGACCCAACCGCTTCGGCAGCGGCTACACCAGCCAGGCCGACGACCAGAATTTTTTCCTGAACCCGCTGGGCGAGCGCTCGCCCCAGGGCGAGCTCGACGCCACCCTGGAGGCCATCCAGCTACCGGGCTCGGGCGACGGCCATGCCCGCTGCCGCTTTCCAGCCCGGGACCGCTGGCTACGGGCCCGTCTGGACCTGCCGGAGTCCCCCATCAGCTGCCCGGCGTTCGAGCAATGGCGGCGTACCCTGAACACCGACACCGTCACCATGGTGTTTGCGGCCTCCTATTTAAACAGTCCATCGTCCATGTTCGGCCACACCTTCCTGCGGCTGGACCCGCCCAGTGACGACCAAAGCACCGATCTGCTGCTGGCCAACACCATTTCCTACGCGGCAGACGCGGCGGCCCACGACAGCGAGTTGCTGTTTGCCTACAAGGGCATCTTCGGGGGCTACCCCGGCATCACCACGGTACAACCCTATTACGACAAGATCCGCCTCTACACCGACATCGAGAATCGCGACCTGTGGGAGTACACCCTGAACCTGACCCCTGACGAGGTCGATCAGCTGCTGGCCCACGCCTGGGAAATCCGCGACCGTAATTTCGACTACTATTTCTTCGACGAGAACTGCGCCTACCGGCTGCTGGCGCTGATCGATGTCGCCCGACCGGGCACCGATCTGCTTGGCGAGGTCAACACCCATGCCATTCCTTCCGATACGGTGCGCTGGATCGTCGACAAGGAACTGGTCTCGGCGATCCACTACCGCCCCTCCGCCGCCACCACCGTGAGCTACGCACTCGATCAGTTGCCGGCGGCGCAAAGGCAACTGGCCGCAGCCCTGGCACAAGGCAACACGACGGTGAGCGCACCGGAAGTGACCGAGCTCGATGCCCCCAGCCGCGCCCGTCTCCTGGACGCCACCTACGATTACGTCCGATACCAGAGCGAAGCCGAAGGCTGGCCGAGGGCGCAGGCTGCGCCACTATCCCACAACCTGCTCCGGGCCCGCAGCGAGATCGACGGCGTCACCGAGGCTAAGACACCCCCGCCCCCGACGATCCGGGATGACCAGGGCCACGACACCTTCCGCGTCAGCCTGGGCAAGGGCCGATTGGGTGACCACAGCTTCAGCCAACTCACCCTGCGCCCGGCCTACCACGACCTGCTGGACCCTCCGGACGGGTATCGCCGTGGGGCCCAGCTGCAGTTTCTCCGGCTCGATGCCCGCTATTACTCCGACCCGGATGAGCTGCAGCTGGAACGCCTGATTGGGGTGGAGATCCGCTCACTGTCGCCCCGGGACGAATTTTTCTCGCCGCTGTCCTGGCAGGTGGGTTTTGGCGGCCGACGCACCGATGTCGGCGATGACCGGGTGCTGGCGCCCTATCTCGAAGGCGGGGCGGGGGGCAGCTGGTCCCTGTCTCCGGCCAGCCAGGCATTTGCCCTTGCCACCGCCGACCTGGAGATCGATGATGACATTCATCGCGGCTACGATTTTGCACCTGGCGTGGATGTGGGTCTGCTGTATCAGAGCCCTCAAGCTAGCCTGCTGACCGGTTTGCGTAGCAAAGCCTGGATCGTCAGCAACCAGCACCGGCAGGATCAGGTCTACCTCAACGGCAGTCTCCATCTGGATCGCCGTGCCAGCCTGTTTGCCGAATTCGCCCGGGAACATCACTTCAACCGGTATCAAAACCTATGGCAATTGGGATTAAACGGCTACTTCTGAACACCGCCACTGTCGCCTGCAGCCTGTTGCTGTCCGGCTGCAGTGGTCTGTTCTTCTACCCGGACCGGGTGGTCTACCTGACTCCGGACCGGCTCAACCTGAGCTACCAGGATGTCTATCTGGAGACCGGCGACGGCGAGACTCTGCACGGCTGGTGGCTACCCGCCGCGACCAACGCCAGCCTCGGCACCGTCTATTTCCTCCATGGCAATGCCCAGAACATCAGCAGCCACATCCTCAACGTGGCCTGGCTGCCGGAGGCCGGCTACAACGTGTTTCTGATCGATTACCGTGGCTACGGCCAGTCCACCGGCGAACCGGACCTGGAGGGCGCGCTGCACGATGCCGAGGCCGGTTTGCGCTGGCTGACCCAGCATCACCACGCCGGCCCGCTGATCCTGCTTGGGCAAAGCCTGGGGGGCGCGATCGGCATTGCCCTGGCCAGCGAATGGAGCACGCAAGGCGAACAGCCGCCGCTGGACGCGGTAATACTCGACGCCAGCTTTACCGGGTTTCGCGCCATCGCCCGTGAAAAACTGGGAGAGTTCTGGCTGACCTGGCCGTTGCAGGTGCCCTTGAGCTGGACCATACCGGCGGATTACGAGGGCATCGATCACATCGCCGCGATCGCGCCCACACCGGTTATGATCATCCACAGTCGCCGGGACGGCATCATCCCCTTTCACCACGGCCCGCAGCTGTATGACGCCGCCGGCGAGCCGAAGCAGTTTCTCGCCACCGACACCCCCCACGCTGCCACGTTCGTGGTGCCGGAGTACCGCCAGGCGGTCACTGACTTTCTGGCGTCCGAGCCCCTACAGGCCTCCCATCACCTGCGCTGACGCTTGCCTCTGCGGTGCAAGCGCGATTGATGCGGTTCGACGGGCCTCACCGCATCCTACGGAGGGATAGCGGGGCGGACCGATCGGTCAATGCCAGGCACAAAAAACCAGCCGTCCGTGACCGGAGGCGGTTTTGGGTACTCGTAGGATGCGGTGAACGAACGTGAACCGCATCTTCGGTGCAGACGCGGTTGATGCGGTTCGGCTCGCCTCACCGCATCCTACGGAGGCTTAGCAAAGCGGACCTTCTGGTGAATGCCAGATAAAAAAAACCCGCCGTCCGTGACCGGAGGCGGGTTTTTGACTGCTTTCTAGAAGCGCTCGGGCAGACTTAGAGCTCGGTCGGTTGCTCGCCTTCCTTCACTTCCTTCATGGACAGCTTCACGCGACCGCGATTGTCCACATCCAGCACCTTGACCAGCACTTCCTGGCCTTCGCTCAGCTCG
>JBFHLR010000193.1:0-4643 GCA_041594735.1 Marinobacter sp. | reverse complement strand
GTGTCCATGGGGTTTTCAAGGAAGTAGGCGCCGGCGTTCACAATGTTCTTGGCGAACAGCTCCACCGCCTTCTCTTCTTTGTGCCGGTCCAGCGTCAGGCCATTGATGATGGCGTCGTTCTGATAGGTTTCGATGAAATCCAGTGCGATGCGGTAATAGGTGGCCTTGATGGTGCGGAACTTCTCCTGGGAGAAGATCTCGCCGTTGGTGGCCAGCTTGCGAAACACCGCCTTGCTGATGTCGGTGCTCATTTTCGACAGTCCGCGGTTGGCATCCTGCTCGGACAGGTCTTGGTGTTTGTGATCGTAGATGTCGGCGATGTCCACCTGGCACAACCGGTTGGTGGAGTAGTTGCGCTTCATTTCAGACAGCACCCCCACCTCCAGTCCCCAGTCGCTGGGAATCCGCAAGTCGTTGATCACGTCGGTGCGCAGGGAGAACTCGCCTGCCAGCGGGTAGCGGTAACTGTCCAGATAATCCAGGAAATCGCTGGGGCCACAGACCTTTTTCAGGGCGCGAATCAGCGGCGTGACCAATAACCGGCTGACCCGGCCATTCATCTTGCCATCGGCCACACGGGCGTAATAGCCCTTGCAGAACATATAGTTGAATTGGGGATTGGCCACCGGATAGATCAACCGGGCCACCAGATCCCGCGAGTAGGTGAGGATATCGCAGTCGTGCAGCGCTACCGATTTGGCCCGGTTGGAGGCCAGCACGTAGCCAAAGCAATACCAGACATTACGGCCCTTGCCCATTTCAGTGGGCGCCAGGCCCTGCTCCCGCAGCTTGAGGTCGATCTCCCGCAGGCGCGGACCGTCATTCCACAGCACCCGGAAATGTTGCGGAAGCTCCGAGAAATAGTCCAGCGCGTGCCGGTATTGCTCTTCGGAGGCACGATCCAGGCCAATCACGACCTGCTCCAGATACGGCACCTTGGCCAGCTCGGTGACGATGTTCTTCAGCGCCGGCCCTTCCAGCTCCGAGTACAGGCACGGCAATACCAGCGCCATCGGCCGCACTTTGCTGTAGGCCAGTAACTCCCGTTCCAGCTCTTCCACCGGCCGCCGACACAGGTTGTGCAGTGTCGTCACAATACCGTTCTGATAAAAATCACCCATGAACTACCCTCCACTCGGTAACTGGGATCTCAGAACCTGACTCTTTCGTCAGGCGTAACCAAATTCCATCAACAGGTTCAGCATGCATTCGTTCCAACCCGCCGGCCCCGGCTTCAGGGATCGTACGGCGTGCCGGTCCGAAGTTAAACTTAGCGCACCGGATCTTGGCCCGCGGATAATCACCGGTACATCCACCGCTTCCAGCATGGCCTGATCATTGGGGCTGTCACCCAAGGCCACGGTGACAAGGCGCTCACCCGGGTACTGACAACGAAAGGCCCGCGCCAGATAACGCACCCCGTCAGCCTTGTCAAAGCGCCCCATCACATGGAGAAATCGACCTCCGGCCAGCAGCCTCAGGTTGCAATCCATCAGGGCCTCTTCGAACGCCTCCAGCTCGGCTCCGGTACCCAGCCAGGCCAGGGGCTCGGTTCCGGCCCGCTGCTTGGCAAGGCCTGCGGCTATCTCTGTCAGGCCGGTCAACTGGGCCAGCTCTGCCGCCGACATGTCGTGAAAACTGCGAAACGCAAAGCCTTGTTTTCGCAAGTTGGCCAGCACCGCGAGAATATGGTCATGGTCCGCCCCAAACGACTCCACCCGTTCGGGCCCGGGATCAAAATAGCCTTCGGGAATCACCACCGCCGCGCCGTTCTCCACAATGAACGGCGCCGAGTTGTTGAGGCTGTCGCGCAGGGCGCGAAGCTCCGGCACGGTCTTGCTGGAGTTCAGCACCACCGGAACCCCGGCGCGGGACAGTTTATCCAGCGCCGGTTGGGCAGCCGACCAACGGTAACTGTGGTGATCCAACAAGGTGCCGTCCAGATCCGAGAACACCACTAATCGCAGTCGACTCACGATAACGTCTCCCGCTCCGCCAGCGTCAGGCCATGGTGCTCGTTGACATCGATGACCCAATCGGCGCGGCGGGGCATCTCGGCCAGCGTGCGCAGGGTGATGCGCTCGTAGTGCATGATGAACCAGGCTACCTCGTCGTCGGTCATGATCCGCAGGGGCTCAGACGCCCCCCCTGGGCCGTCGCGCTGGCCCCCTGACTCATCGCTCTGGAATGGTGCGCCGCCATGTCGGCGAGCCAGCTTGTGCTCCTGCAAGGTGCGCCACTGCAGGACGCTCGCCATGGACGGTGCCCGTAGCATAATCAGTCGATCCAACTGACTGAAAAATTGGGCGTAGTCGGTCGCCAGTCGATGATTCACATAACCCCGCCAGACCCCGTCCGGGTCCTTCCGGCGTTCCAAGAGGTTCAGGGGCGCAATCAGCTTTTGGGCATCGGCTTCCGGCCGCGCACCCAGGCACCAGCCTTCCAGCAGCACGATTGCCGCCGGTCCCGAAAACCGGCGCCACTGCTCTTCAGGAACCCGGTCATCACTGGCCTTGTCAAAGGCGGGAATCGCCACGGCTTGGTCAGCAGGAGGCATGGCGAGCTGATCAATGACCCGCTGGCCCAGCTCCAGATCGTGGGTGCCCGGCACACCACGGGTCCGCAGCAGGGGGTGCACGGCCTCGGCCAGGCGCTCACGCTCGGCTCGGGTCAGGTAGATATCGTCCAGGGAAAAGTGCGTACAGGGGCAGTTCAGGTGGTCGTTGAGCAGGGCCTGCAGAAACAGGGTCAAGGTGGATTTGCCCGAGCCCTGAGCGCCATGGATGCCCACCAGCAGCGTCCTGCCGGCGGCCCGCTGCAGGGTCTGAAGCTCCCTGGCCAGCGGCAGGATAATGGTCAATACGGTTTCGCGATAGTCCGGCGGCAGCCGCTCCTGGGCAAGCAGGTTGTCGATCATGGTGGAGATCGCCTGGTCTGACACGTCATTAGCTCCAGCATCTGATGAAAAGTCGGCACACACCCCAGTCATTACAGCAGAATCCGTACCATCTTGTAGAAAACGCGTTGTAGACATTGAGGGTGCGGGTAATGGGCCGTGAGCCTGAAAAGTTTGTGCCGCCTGGGTACCTTTGAGAAAATAGGGGGCCACCCACAGCGCCTTTACAGCCGCTACGCCGTCCGTTCAAAAGGTTCTCATACCCGCCTATGCACCAAGATTCCGTCCGCATCGAACACCGCTACCTGGAGCTGCCAGACAGCTTTTACACCCGGGTAAAGCCAACCCCGTTACGGGACGGCAAACTGGTCTGCTTCAATCACGATCTGGCCCGGAGCATGGGCTTTCACACCGAATCCCCCGAGGACTGGACCGCAATCGGTGAAGGGCGGGAGCTGCTGGCGGGCATGGACCCGGTGGCCATGAAATACACCGGCCATCAGTTCGGGGTCTATAACCCCGACCTGGGGGATGGCCGCGGGCTGCTGCTGTGGGAAACGGTGGGGCCGGATGGCCGGCATTGGGACTGGCACCTCAAAGGCGCCGGCACCACGCCCTATTCCCGCTTTGGCGATGGTCGCGCCGTGCTTCGCTCAACCGTGCGGGAATACCTCTGCAGCGAGGCCATGCACGCCCTGGGCATTCCCACCACCCGGGCACTGTTCATGGTCAGCGCCAGGGACCCGGTGCAACGGGAAAGCATCGAAACCGCCGCCACTCTGGTGCGGGTCGCCCAGACCCACATCCGTTTCGGCCACTTCGAGTTTGCCGCCTATCACGAAGGCGAAGAGGCACTGCGCACCCTGATTGACCACACCATCGCCCTGCACTTTCCTGAGCTGATCCCGGTGCCGGACGAAGACCGTTACCGGCTGTGGCTGGAAGAGGTGGTCGCCCGCACCGGCCGTCTGATCGCCCAGTGGCAGGCGGTGGGGTTCTGCCATGGCGTGATGAACAGCGACAACATGTCCATCATCGGCGATACCTTCGACTACGGCCCTTATGCCTTCCTGGACGATTTCGATGCCGGTCACATCTGCAACCACTCCGACCAGGGCGGCCGCTACGCCTACAACCAGCAACCGCAGATAGGTTTCATTAACTGCCAGTACCTGGCCAGGGCACTGGCGCCGGTCATGGACGAGGACGACCTGCGCCGGGCCCTGCGACGCTACGAAACCGCCTATAACGACAGCTTCCTGGCCAACATGCGCGCCAAACTCGGCCTGGCCATTGCCGAGCAGGACGACATCGAGCTGATCATGGAGACCTTCAACCTGCTCCACGAATTCCGCGTCGACTTCACCCGCTTCTTCCGCGGCCTGTCCACCCTGCCCTCCAGAGGCGAGGCCCCGGTACGGGATCTGTTCGTGGATCGCAGCGTGGCCGACGCCTGGCTGGCCCGCTACCAGACCCGGTTGAGCCGGGAGACAAGGTCGGATGAAGAACGGGAGGCGGCCATGTGCCGGGTGAACCCCAAGTACGTGCTGCGCAACTACCTGGCGCAACAGGTGATTCAGGAAGCCCAGAATGGCGACTACGAGCCCATGGAAAAGCTGCTGGCGGTATTGAAGCGGCCGTTCGATGAGCAGCCGGAGCACGAGGAGTATGCGGCGTTACCGCCGGATTGGGGCAAGCATTTGAATATCAGTTGTTCGTCCTAGACGAAAAAGTAATAAAAAGGGGT
>JBFHLR010000192.1:0-4707 GCA_041594735.1 Marinobacter sp. | reverse complement strand
GCATGGATCGACTGTCGTTGGCGAACGGGGTCGGGAATATCAGTTCCAGACTGGCCTCGGTCAGCAGATTACCGCCAAACGGGTCCGGATCCGAGAGGTCGTTCGGGCTGTTGGTGGCCAAGGGCCCCAGGGAGTTGGCTTCAAAACCCCGGACCGAACCATAGCCGCCGGCGTAGTAATGTTCGTAGAACGGCATCACATCCCGGTCGCCATAGCCATCGCCATAGCCCACTTCCGTGCGGGCGCGCAGGATCCAGCTCTGGGCATCGTTCAGGGGCTGGTAGAAGTCGGTACGGTGACGCAGTTTGTAGTAGGTCAGGTCACTCCCCGGCACCGCGACGTCAGCGGATACGGAATGGCTGTAGCCATCAGTCGGCAGCACCCCTCGGTTGAGGGTACTGCGGTTCCAGGATCCGAACAGGTAGTAGTTGTTAAAACTGTTACCCTCCTGCTCGATGAAGTCTTCGACTTCCAGCGCGGTAAAGCGCCCGGATTTGATCTTGGAGTGGGTGTAACCGAGGCCAAAGTTGATGCGGGTGATGTTGTCGGTGGGATAACCGAAGGTCAGACGACCGCCATACTCGTCCAGCAGGTAGGACGAGATATCTTCGGCCTCGTAGTCGGTCTCCCGGGCAAACACGCTAAAGCCACGACTCACCCCGTCGACGGTGAAGTAGGGGTTCAGGTACGAGAAGTTGGCGCTCTTGATGGAATCACTGACGTTGGCGCCGATGGACACCCGTTTGCCGCTACCGAAGAAGTTATTCTCCGAGATGCTGGCCCCCAGGATGGCGCCCGAGGTCTGGGAATAGCCGATAGACGCAGAGAGGCTGCCGGTTGGCTGCTCTTCCACGGTGTAGTTCACATCCACCTGATCGTCAGTACCCAGCACCGGCACCGTTTCCACGTCGACGGTCTTGAAGAAGCCCAGGCGTTCGAGCCGGGTCTTGGAAAATTCAATGCGATCGGTGGAGGCCACGCCGCCTTCCATCTGGGTCATTTCCTGACGCAGCACATCGTCCCGGGTCGAGACGTTGCCCTGGAAATTAATGCGACGTACGTAGGCCCGATTACCCGGCTCCACGAAAAAGGTCACCGTAGCGGTGTTGTCGTCATGGGTTTCCGGGACGGCATTGATGTTGGCGAAGGCATAGCCTTCGGTGCCCAGACGCCGAGTCAGCAACTCGGAAGTGGAGGTCATCTGCGCCCGGGAGAAGACATCGCCTTCCTCAATAAAGATCAGGTTCCGAAGTTCCTCTTCGGGCAGGATCAGCTCACCGCGCAAATGGATATCACGGACGGTGTATTTGGGGCCTTCATCCACCGCAATGGCAATAAAGACCTCTTTCTTGTCCGGCGAGATGGAGACTTGGCTGGACTCCACCGTGAAATCGATAAAGCCCCGATCCAAATAGTAGGAACGCAAGGTTTCCAGATCGCCGCTGAGGCGCTCTCGGGCATATTTGTCCGCACTGGTCAGCGATGCCCACAAACTGGTGGTCTGCAGCTCCAGCAGGTCCAGCAGCTCCTCGTCGTCAAAAGCCTCGTTGCCGACGATATTGATCCGCTGGATGGCGGCGACGCTGCCTTCGTTAATATCGAGCTGAATCGCCACCCGGTTGCGCGGCAGCTCCTCCGCCGTCGCCTTTACGCGGGCGTTGTAGCGGCCCTGGGCGACGTAGGAGCGCAGAATTTCAAGCTCTAACCGTTCGAGCGTGGCGCGCCGAAAAACCTGCCCTTCCTGCAGGCCGGCACTGGAGAGCGCATCGAGCAACATATCGGTCTCGATATTCTTGTTGCCTTCGATGTCGATGGAGCTGATGGACGGGCGTTCCTGGACCGTCAGGATCAGCACGCTGCCGTCCCGACTGGCGGCAACGTCCGTAAACAGACCGGTGCGGAACAGCGTCTTAATAGCGCCGGCCAGCTCGCGCGAGTCCACGGACTCGCCGATACCCACCGGAAATGCGGAGAAGACGCTGCCTGCGGACACCCGCTGCAGTCCCTCCACTTCGATATCGGAAACGATGAACGCTTCAGCTTGCGCTGACTGGCCACCCACTGTGGTAACTAAAAGGCCGAAAACTGCCCCAAAAAGAGAACGTCTCATTCAATAAGTTCGCCTGTTAGTGCGCGTAAGAAGGTGGCAATTCTCACAACCGCATCAGGTCGTTGTAAAGTGCAAACACCATCAATGTAAGAATCATTGCCAAGCCAATTCGCATTCCGAGCGCCTGAGCCTGCTCTGACAGCGGCTTCCGGCGAATGGCCTCGATGGCATAAAAAACAATATGGCCGCCGTCCAGGACCGGAATCGGCAGCAGGTTCAAGATCCCCAGGCTCACGCTGAGATAGGCCAGGAACCGGATAAAGTCCTCAAAGCCAGAGCTCACGCTGGCCTCGGCAACCCGGGCGATGGTGATCGGCCCACTCAGGTTGGTGGGCGACAGCAGCCCGGTCAGCATTTTCTGGATTGCCACCAGCGTCAACCGGGTATCGGACCAGGTTTCCGAGAGTCCATAGGAAATGGCTGACAGCGGATTGTAACTGACCTCGCGCAATAAATCGTCCGGCCACTGAACCGCCGTTGCGCCGGCGCCCACCAGGCCGAAGGTTTCACCGTTCTCACCGGTATGGGCGGACGGGGTCACGGTAATCCGGCGCTCGACGCCGTCGCGAGTGAGGGTAAGCTCCAGTGGCGTCTCGGGGGCAGACCGGATCTGCTCCACCAGGGCAAACCAGTCCGCCACCGGCTCGCCATCCACCGCCAGGATGTGGTCGCCAGCCTTCAGTCCGGCGGCTTCCGCCCGCCCCTGCGGCAGTATCTCGCCGAGTACGGCGGGCACCTGCGGCCGCCAGGGCGTCACGCCAAACTGCAGCAAGGGATAGGACTTCTCGTCCCCCAGCCCCCATCCGGCCAAATCAGTGCTCAGGCTTCGTTGTTGACCCTGCTCCACCACCGTCATGCCAATGGGGTCGTACTCTCCGGCCCTTTCCAGCAAGCGCATGTTGATGTCGCGCCAGGAGGAGACCTCACGCCCGTCCACCGCCACAATCTCCATACCGGGCGCCAAACCCATTCGCTCGGCAACGGATTCCGGCGCAATGGTGCCGACTATGGGGGCAACGGTGGTGAATCCGACGACACCCAACAGCCAGTAGGCGGCAATCGCGAACAGGAAGTTGGCGACCGGTCCAGCCGCGGCGATGGCAATACGCTGACTGGGAGGTTTGGCGGTAAAGGCCTGGTCGCGCTCATGGTCTGGCACGGGGCCTTCGCGCTCGTCGAGCATTTTGACGTAGCCGCCCAGAGGTATGGCGGCGATGGCAAACTCGGTGCCGTGTTTGTCGTACCAGGAGTAGAGCGGCTTGCCAAAGCCGACGGAGAATCGCAGGACTTTAACGCCGTAACGGCGGGCGACCCAGAAGTGTCCGAACTCGTGAATGGTAACCAGAATGCCCAGGGTTACCACCAGCGCCAATACGGTCTGAACCAGCTGCATATCGCTCTCGACTGTTTATATAAGGGATTTCAGGCGTCAGACAGCAATCGCTGGCAACTGTTCCTGCGCCTTGCTGCGGGCCTCCCGGTCCTTGGCAAAGAGCCCATCGAAATCGTCTGCCGCCTCGGTCGTCATACGAGTCAGTGTTCTTTCTATCATAACGGGTATATCGGTAAAACGAAGCTTACCGTTCAGAAAGGCCGCCACGGCCACCTCGTTGGCGGCATTCAGAACGGCCGGTGCGGTACCGCCCACCTCAAACGCCTCAGCCGCCAGTCGCAGGCAGGGAAAACGCTCCAGGTCCGGGCGCTCAAAGTTAAACTGTCCCAACGCAAACAAATCCAGTGGCTTCACCCCCGCGTCGATGCGCTCGGGCCAGGCCAGGCCATTGGCAATCGGCGTACGCATATCCGGGCTACCCAACTGAGCAAGCACCGAACCATCCACGTAATCCACCATGGAGTGAATAATGCTCTCAGGGTGGATATGAACCTCAACCATCTCGGGACGGGTATCGAACAACCAGCAGGCCTCGATCAGTTCCAAGCCCTTGTTCATCAGACTGGCCGAATCCACCGAAATTTTCTGCCCCATGGACCAGTTGGGATGGGCGCAGGCCTGGGCCGGCGTAACATCACGCAAGGCCTCCCGGCTGAAAGTGCGGAAAGGGCCACCCGACGCGGTCAGCAGAATACGACGCACCCCGGCGCCCTTGAGATTCCGCATCTGGTCACTGGGCAGGCACTGAAAAATGGCGTTGTGCTCACTGTCGATCGGCAACAGCTCCGCTCCGGAACGGGCGACGGCATCCATGAACATTTGCCCGGACATCACCAGGGCTTCCTTGTTCGCCAGCAACACCCGCTTGCCGGCATTTGCCGCCGCCAGGGTCGGCGGCAACCCCGCAGCCCCCACGATGGCCGCCATCACCGTATCGGCCTCTGGCGCGGCGGCAACCTGACACAAGCCGGCCTCACCCGCCAGGACGTCAGTAACACCGTCGCGCGGTAGCCGGGCCGCCAGCTGCTCTGCTGCCTGCGGGTTCGCCATAACAGCAAAGCGAGGCCGGAACTCCAAACACAGGCGCGCCATGTCGTCCACGCTCTTGCTCGCGGTTAGCGCATGCACGGCAAAGCGTTCCGGGTGGCGCCGAATCACATCCAGGGTACTTTGCCCGATGGATCCGGTGGCGCCAAGGACGGTT
>JBFHLR010000191.1:0-4834 GCA_041594735.1 Marinobacter sp. | reverse complement strand
TTCCAGCAGCTCCCGGGCAACCGCCAATACGTTGTCCACGGTGAAGCCGAATTCCTTGAACAGTTCGCCGGCCGGTGCCGACTCGCCAAAGGTACTCATGCCCACGACACGGCCGTCGAGGCCCACGTACTTGTACCAGTAATCCTCGATGGCGGCTTCAATGGCGATGCGGTTGGACACCTCCAATGGCAGCACCTGCTGTTTGTAGTCGGCGCTCTGGGCGTCGAACACGTCGGTGGAAGGCATGGAGACCACCCGCACCTGGCGACCCTCTTGCCGCAGCGCCGCCGCCGCGTCCTGGGCCAGGCCTACTTCCGAGCCGGTGGCAATCAGGATCAGCTCCGGCGCGCCGTCGCTGTCGGACAGCACATAACCGCCCTTGGCCACATCGGCCAGCTGCTGATCGTCGCGCGCCTGATGCGGCAGGCCCTGGCGGGAGAACACCATGGCCGTCGGGCCGTCCTTGCGTTCGATCGCCGCCTTCCAGGCCACCGCCGACTCAACGGCATCCGCCGGACGCCAGGTGCTCATGTTCGGCGTGGTCCGCAGGCTGGCCAGCTGCTCGATGGGCTGGTGGGTCGGGCCGTCTTCGCCCAGGCCGATGGAATCGTGGGTGAACACAAAGATGGAACGCTGCTTCATCAGCGCCGCCATACGCACCGCGTTGCGGGCGTATTCCATGAAGATCAGGAAAGTGGCACCGTAGGGTACGAAGCCGCCGTGCAGGGCGATGCCGTTCATGATGGCGGACATGCCAAATTCCCGCACACCGTAATAAATGTAGTTACCGCTGGCATCGTCCCGGGTCAGGCCTTTGCTGCCTTCCCAGATGGTCAGGTTGGAACCGGCCAGGTCGGCGGAACCGCCCATGAATTCCGGCAGCAACGGACCGTAAGCGTTGAGGGCGTTCTGGGATGCCTTGCGGCTGGCGATGGTGTCGCCCTTGTCCTGACACTGGCGAATGTAGGCGTCGGCCTTCTCGGCGAAATCCGCTGGCAGGTCTCCGGCCATGCGGCGCTTGAACTCAGCGGCCAGATCCGGCTCGGCTTGCTCATAGGCGGCGAAGGCTTCGTTCCAGGCCTGCTCGGCAGCGCTGCCCTTCTCACGACCGTCCCAGCCGGCGTAAACGTCGTCCGGCACCTCGAACGGGCCGTGGGGCCAGCCAAGATTCTCCCGGGCGAGGGCGATCTCATCATCCCCCAGTGGCGCACCGTGGCAGCTTTCGGTGCCCTGCTTGTTGGGCGAGCCGAAACCGATGATGGTCTTGCAGCAGATCAGGGTCGGCTGCTCGGTATTGGCCCGCGCCTGCTCAATAGCCTGCCGTACCGCCTCGGCGTCGTGACCGTCCACCGCCGGGATCACCTGCCAGCCGTAGGATTCAAACCGCTGCGGGGTGTTGTCGGTGAACCAGCCATCCACTTCACCGTCGATGGAGATACCGTTGTCGTCGTAGAAGAACACCAGCTTGCCCAGCCCCAGAGTTCCGGCCAGGGAGCACACCTCGTGGGAGATGCCTTCCATCAGGCAGCCGTCACCCAGGAAAGCGTAGGTGTAATGATCCACAATGTTGTGGCCAGGACGATTGAACTGGGCCGCCAGCGCCTTTTCCGCAAGGGCAAACCCAACCGCGTTGGCAATGCCCTGACCGAGCGGACCGGTGGTGGTTTCAACGCCCGGGGTATAACCGAACTCCGGGTGGCCCGGGGTTTTGGAATGCAGCTGCCGGAAATTCTGCAGGTCGTCGGTGGAGACGTCGTAACCGCTCAGGTGCAGCAGGGAATACACCAGCATGGAGCCGTGGCCGTTGGACATGACGAAACGGTCACGGTTGACCCAGTCCGGGTTTGCCGGGTTGTGGCTCAGGTACTCATTCCACAGCACCTCGGCGATATCCGCCATACCCATGGGCGCGCCCGGGTGGCCGGATTTGGCTTTCTGCACCGCATCCATGCTCAGCGCGCGAATGGCGTTGGCGAGATCTTTGCGAGACGGCATTGACTGTTCTCCACTGGCTTAAGACGTAAGAAAAAGGGACGGATCAAAAATAGGCGCGTATTTTCGCCGATTAGTAGGCGTGGGGGCAAATCGGAAAACCGAGAGACGCACCGCCCACCTCCCGGTAGCTTTCAATTCGTCCGATTCGGCAACACAGAAAATCTATATCAAAATTTTTTGATATGAATGTTGATTGATCACATCCAGCGGTCTACACTCCCCTTCCATGACCTCCATCGCGACACCCCCAGACATGGCGACACCGGCCACCATCGACACCCTCGCGCCCATTTACAAGGCCTGCGGCGACGCGCTGCGCCTGGAAATTCTGCGGGTGCTGCGCCGGGACACCTTTGGGGTGCTGGAACTGAGTCAGCTGTTCGATATGCGCCAATCCGGCATGAGCCACCACCTCAAGGTGATGAACAAGGCCGGACTGCTGGAGCCCCAGCGAGAAGGCAACGCCATTTTCTACCGTCGTCCCCTGCACCTGGACAGCGATACCCTGACGGACCAGACCATCCGCCAGATCTTCGAGACGGTAGATCGAGTGCCGCTGCCTCAATCCCTGCAGGACAGGATTGAAGCGATCCGGGACCAGCGTGCCGAGCAGTCCCAGGCCTTCTTCTCCCGACATGCCGAACAGTTTCGCGAACAACAGGAGCTGATTGCCGCCTTTGAGCTTTACGCCGAGCCAACCGCGGAACTGGTGCGCCAGCGTGCGGCCCGGCAGCACTGGCGCACGGCGCTGGAGATCGGCCCCGGCGAAGGCGGCTTTCTGCCGGTGCTATCGGAGATCTGCGAACACGTGGCGGCCCTCGACAACTCCCGGGACATGCTGGCCAAGGCCACCCGGACCTGCATCGACGAGCACCTCAACAACGTCGACCTGATTGAAGGCGTTACCGACACCCTGCTGGCCAGGGGCGATGCCTTCGATCTGGTGGTGGCCAACATGGTGCTGCACCACGTGCCGAGCCCGGCGGACATCTTTCTCGATGCGGCGGCGCTGATGAATGCGGACGGCTGCTTTGTGGTCAGCGACCTGTGCAGCCACGACCAGGACTGGGCCAAGCACACTTGTGGCGATCTGTGGCTGGGCTTTGAACCGGAAGAACTGACCGCCTGGGCCGAAGACGCCGGCCTGACCTGCGGCGAATCCCTGTTCATTGGACTGCGCAATGGCTTCCAGATTCAGGTACGGGAGTTCTGGAAATCGTCCGGCTCCAGCTAAAAAAACTGAACTTTTTTTAACCATATCAATTTTTTTTGATATACAATCGCCAACCCATAACCCATTGGATTCCGGTGGCAACGACAACCGGCCGACGCGTAACCGCTCATACAGGAGCCAAAACTATGTCTGACTACAGCATCTTTACATCTGAATCGGTCTCTGAAGGCCACCCGGACAAACTGGCCGACCAGATTTCCGACGCGGTACTGGATGCCATCCTGCAGGAAGACCCCCACGCCCGCGTTGCCTGCGAAACTCTGGTAAAAACCGGTGTAGCCATCGTTGGCGGCGAGATCACCACCTCCGCCTGGGTCGACCTGGAAGAACTGGTACGCTCCGTCATCAAGGACATCGGCTACACCTCTTCCCGGGTGGGTTTTGACGGCGACACCTGTGGCGTCATCAACATCATCGGCAAGCAGTCCGTCGACATCGCCCAGGGCGTAGACCGCCAGAAGCCGGAAGACCAGGGCGCGGGCGACCAGGGCCTGATGTTCGGCTACGCCAGCAACGAAACCGACGTGCTGATGCCGGCCCCCATCTGTTACGCCCACCGACTGGTTGAGCGCCAGGCCGAAGCCCGCAAGAGTGGCCTGCTGCCCTGGCTGCGCCCGGACGCCAAGAGCCAGGTCACCTGCCGCTACGAGAACGGCATCGTTACCGGCATTGACGCGGTGGTACTGTCCACCCAGCACGATGAAGAAGTGAGCCAGGCGGACCTGCAGGAAGCAGTGATGGAGCTGATCGTCAAACATGTGATTCCGGCCGACCTGCTGCACGCAGACACCAAGTTCCACATCAACCCAACCGGCAAGTTCGTGATCGGCGGCCCGGTGGGTGACTGCGGCCTGACCGGCCGCAAGATCATTGTCGACACCTACGGCGGCATGGCCCGTCACGGTGGCGGCGCCTTCTCCGGCAAGGACCCCTCCAAGGTGGACCGTTCCGCCGCCTACGCCGGCCGTTACGTGGCCAAGAACATCGTAGCCGCTGGTCTGGCGGACCGATGTGAGATCCAGGTGTCCTACGCCATCGGTGTGGCGGAGCCCACCTCCATCTCCATCAACACCTTCGGCACCGGCAAGATCGGCGACGACCAGATCATCGCTTTGGTCCGCGACCACTTCGACCTGCGTCCGTACGCCATCACCCGCATGCTGGACCTGCTGCACCCGATGTACCGGGCCACCGCGGCTTACGGCCACTTCGGTCGCGATCCTTACGAGATGACCGTGAACGGCGATACCTTCACGGCCTTCCCGTGGGAGAAGACCGACAAGGTTGCGGCCCTGAAGGACGCTGCAGGGGTGTAAACCTAGGTCCTCATGCTGCTTAGCCCGCCACCTTATTGGGGTGGCGGCGCTGAGGTAAGGCCTTTGCGGACACGCTGCGGGTACATCCCTGTACGCTTATTTCCGGCCATCCATGGCCTCCAATAGTCCGCAAAGGCCTTACCTCACCACCGCTTTCCACAGCGGAGACAGCTTCTCCAAACTCATTTTTACGTTTGGAATGCTGTTAGACAGCCATCACCAAAAGTTCGATCGCGGTGGTGGGGGATACCTGCACCGGAATGTCGGAGGCCAGGGATGGCCGGAGTCA
>JBFHLR010000190.1:0-4870 GCA_041594735.1 Marinobacter sp. | reverse complement strand
TTCATCCGCCAGGGATTCAGCCGCAGCCAGCTCCACCAGCTGGCCATAAGCAAGCGCGTCCCGTCCGTTGGGGTGCAACACCCGGCCATTCTGGGCACGACAGTCCGCCGCTGATACCTGCCAAACCCTGGCCGCCGCTTTCACCAGCAAGGCTTTGGCGGAAGCACCGGCAACCCTGAGTGGGCGCCAGCTGGTGGCGAGACTGGTACTGGCGCCGGTCAGCTGCAGTTTAAACAAAGGATTGCGGTATTCGTTGGCCACCGGCGCGAAGCGCGGCTGAATCCGCCCAGGCTCAACCTCCAGTTCCTCGGCGATCAAGGTGGTCAACCCGGTATAGGTCCCCTGCCCCATCTCTACCCGGGCCAGGGTGAAAAAGATCTCGCTCTCCGGCGTGATTTCCAGCCAGGCATCCGGCCGCCAGCGGCCGTCGGCCTCCTGATACCCGGTGTTCTTGCCGGCACATCCGGCAAGGTTCAGCGACAGCAACAAACCGCCGGAACCGGCGGCAGAGACTTTGAGAAAATCGCGTCGGTTCATCACCATCTCACGCTTCCTCCGCCCTTCCAGCCACCGACTTGATGGCGGCGACAAGATTCGAATAGGTGCCGCAACGGCAGAGATTGCCGCTCATCGCCGCATCAATATCCTCGTCACTGGGGGACGGGTTATAGGACAGCAGGTGGGCCGCCGTCATCAACTGACCGGACTGGCAATAGCCGCACTGGGGCACACCGTGCTCAATCCAGGCCTGTTGCAATTTGTGCAGCGTGTCGCCAGCGGACAAGCCCTCAATGGTGGTAACCGACTGGCCGGCAGCGACGCTGACCGGTGTGGAACAGGAGCGGACCGGGCTGCCGTTAAGATGGACCGTGCAGGCGCCGCACAGCGCGCGGCCGCAGCCAAACTTGGTGCCCTTCAGTCCAACCTCATCACGGATTACCCACAGCAGCGGGGTATCGTCTTCAACGTCAACCGAATGACGCTGTCCATTAATCGTTAAGGTGACCGCCACGTCGCTCTCTCCTGTTCTCATCGATATTTTTGTGAATAGTAAAGGCTCCCTAGAGCTACTTGATCACGTCTTTACCCGAGGCATCGCGCCAGATGGTGCGCTCGCCAGAGTCCATCTTGCCATTACTGTTCCAGATTTCACGGTTCTGGGTCGAGTTGTCCAGCACACCGTTGTCGTCCCAGAGGACCCGGTTCTGACAGCCGGTCAGGGCCGAGAACACCACCACAGCCAAAGCCAATTTTTTCACGTGCGAATCTCCAGATATTGATTGGGAATGAATGGAAGGAGGTTTGAATAGGGACTGAGTGGCGTTACCGCGAACCGTGACGTTCGCGATTTTCCTGTTTCTGCCGGTCGCCCTTGCGGATCATCACATAAACAGCCCCGGTCCCGCCATGGTGTTTCTGTGCGGAATGGAATGCAAGCACGTCGCCCAGTTCCGGCAACCACTTGGCGAGATAGCTTTTTAATTGGGCGATGCCGTCCGGGTTACGCTCACCCTTACCATGAAGGATCAACACGGATCGGAGCCCATAACGGGCGCAGTCCTGGACAAAACCGTAAACCTCCCGTCGGGCTTCTTCAACGGTCATCCGGTGGAGGTCGAGCCGTGCTTCAATGGGGTACTGCCCCAGGCGAAGCTTCTTGTATACGCCGTGTTGCACCCCCGGCCGCTGCCATCCCAGGATGTCATGGGCGGTGAGCGGGTCCACCGTATCGGCGGTCAGGGGATTGCGATCCAACGCTGGCTTGGCCAAGGCCGCCCGTTGGCGCTCAAGGTGCCCGGGCGTTAGCTCTCGCGGTTTCTTCACATCAGCCTGGTTGGGCCGGCGAATCCGGCGAACGCCCTCCATCTCCTCCAGGAAGCTGAGCCGTTCGTCTTTTGTGGTCATACCAATAACCGTAAACAGCCTGTTTCACCTGCACTTTACCACTCGATACCAACGCTATAAAGCGCGCCGTTGCGGCAGGAATTGTGCGACCAAAGCCCAAACCACCACCGGGATTGGGCTGGGCTACACTGTCACCCAAAGCGACCACAATCTCCCGGAATCCCGGCATGACCACCACCCTGGACCGCGAACTGCCCCAGAATACCCGAGCCATCATTGGCTTCCTGCGGGAACACGCGCCCTTTTCCAATATGGATGACACCCACCTCGCCCATTTTGCCGAACATGCATCGCTGCAGTTTTTCGCCGATGGTGATGTGGTCCTCTCGCCCGAGGAAGGCGCCGTCGACCGGTTCTACGTGGTGAAACAGGGCCGGGTCCGGGGCGAACGGGTCAGCAAACGCACCGGGGAGGCGGAAACAACCTTCGAAATCAGCCTGGGTGAATGCTTTCCCCTCGCCGCCCTGATTGGCGAACGGCCGACCCGCACCCTGCACCGGGCCAGCGGCGACACCTTTTGCCTGAGCCTGGACCATGACCACTTTGTCACCCTGTTTACCGACAGCGACACTTTCCGGGATTTCTGCCTGCGCGGGGTCAGCAGCCTGCTGGACCAGGTGAATCGGCGCATTCAGTCCGGCGCCATGGCCGCCATCGGGCACGGCAGTTCTCTGGATACCCCGCTGGCACGGTACGCACTGCGCAATCCCATCGTCTGCTCGCCGGACACCCCCATTCGCAAAGCCGTGGGCCGCATGCACGACAACAGCGTCGGCAGCATCGTAGTAACGGACGACAACCGCCACCCCGTGGGAATCTTTACACTCCGTGACCTGCGAACCGTGGTCGCGGAGAACAGCGCCCCCCTGGACGCCCTCGTCAGCCAGGTCATGACGCCCAATCCCTGCTGCCTGCCGGCCACCGCCGACGCCTTTGAGGCCGCCATGCTGATGGCCGAACGCCACTTCGCCCACCTCTGCGTGAAGGATGCCGACAACCAGCTCATTGGCGTGGTGTCCGAACGGGACCTGTTCTCCCTGCAACGGGTGGACCTGGTGCATCTGGCGAGAACCATCGGCACCGCCACCCACCTGCGGACCCTGGTGAGCTTGCGCAGCGAGGTGTCCCGGCTGGTGGACTCGATGCTCGCCCATGGCGCGGATTCCGGCCAGGTGGTCAAGATCATCACCACCCTGAACGACGTAACCGTGCGCCGGGTGCTGGAGCTCACCCTGAAACGCCACGACCCAGGCATCTCGTTCACCTGGCTGACCTTTGGCAGCGAAGGACGGCGGGAGCAAACGCTGCTCACGGATCAGGACAACGGCATTCTGTTCCAGACCCCGGAGGGGTTGAGTGAGAACCTGGTGCGGGAACGGTTGCTGCCGTTTGCTGACCAGGTCAATCACGAACTGGCCGAGTGCGGCTTCACGCTGTGCAAAGGCAATATCATGGCCAGTAACCCCAAGCTTTGCCTGAGCCAGCGGGAATGGGACGACTGGTTCCAGCGGTTTATCGATGCCGCCACGCCGAAAAACCTGATGTACTCGTCAATCTTTCTGGACATGCGCGCGGTGTTCGGACCGATTGCCCCGTTACAATCGTTGCTTGGCGGGGTGTTGCACCGCATTTCCGCCAACGCCCTCTTCCAGAAAATGCTGGCGGAGAACGCCCTCAACCGGCGCCCGCCGCTCAATCTGTTCCGGGGCTTTCGTTACGCGTCGGATGGCGCCCCCCACACCCTGGACCTGAAACGGCAAGGCCTGGCGCCTTTTGTCGAGTCGATTCGGGTGTTCGCACTGGCTCATCAGGTGGAATCCGCCAATACCCTTGAGCGCCTGGACGCTCTGGCCGACAAACGCGTTTTTGACCGTAAGGACGCCAACGCCTGGAAGGAAGCCTACAGCCTGATTCAGGCCATCCGCATGCGCGCCCACCAGGAACAGCTGAAGCAACACAAGCCCTTGTCGAACTTCATCAATCCAGACGATCTTAACCCCCTGGATCGTCGCATCCTGCGGGAGTCGTTTCGCCAGGCCCAACGCTTGCAACAAAAACTGGAAGTGGCCTACCAGTTGTGACGGACAACGCCAGGACAGTAGCCGCAGCCCCTGATTGCCGGGAGTCCCAACATGCTTGAGCGCTTGCGAACCTGGCTGAACCTGAGCCTCTGCGGCCGCAAGGCGCCCCACGGCCTGGCCCAGTTACCGGCCCCCAAGACGCCGCAGGCCCAACCACTGTCAGAGCTTCGGCTGATCGTGCTCGACCTGGAAACCACCGGCCTGAACCCAGCCAAGGACGAGGTCATTGCCATCGGTGCCGTTGCGATCACTGGCCAGAGGATTGCCATGGATGATCAGTTTGACCTGATCCTGCGTCGACCCGAGCTGGACATCAGCGAGACCGTGCTGATCCATGGCATCGGCCCGGAAGCCCTAACCCAAGGACATGAAACCGAGGACGCGCTGCGGCACCTGCTGGAGTGGATGGCCGGCGACCCGATCTTGGCCTTCCACGCGGCGTTTGACCGGAAATTTCTCGAAAAGGCGCTGCGGCAAACGCTGGGCTACAGCCAGCCCCATACCTGGCTGGATGTGGCCGAACTGATGCCGGCACTGTTCCCAGACGCCAAGCCCGGCGGCCGTACCCTGGACCACTGGTCGGCGCAGTTTGGTCTGGCCGCCAGCGCCCGCCACCATGCCGCCGCCGACGCCCTGGTAACGGCGGAACTGGCACTCATCGCGCTCAATCGGGCCGGTAAGGCCGGTATCGAGACGTTGTCCGAACTTCACCGCAAACTGCGGGACGTTCGCCGTCTGAATTCGCTAAAACGCCTGTAACCGCTTCCCACGAAGAGCATTTTTCCCCAGACAATTTTAGACCTTTTGCCAATATTCATTTCCCCATTGACGAGTAGAGTCGGATAAGACAGCAGTCGGAGAACCACGCAACAACAGGGCACTTT
>JBFHLR010000189.1:0-4900 GCA_041594735.1 Marinobacter sp. | reverse complement strand
GGGAGGAACCCTGGTCCGGGTGCACCTGCCGATGTTGCGGGGCACCTTGCTCACCGCGGCGCTGGTGGTGTTTGTCGACTGCATGAAGGAACTGCCGGCGACCCTGATCTTGCGCCCGTTCAATTTCGACACCCTGGCCACCTACGTCTACCAGTTCGCCTCTGACGAACAACTGGCCCACAGTGCGCTGCCGGCGCTGATTATTGTCCTCGCGGGTATCGTGCCCATCATCCTGATGAGCCGCTCCATCGGTAACACCCGCAGCGTCGCCTGACTGGTCGAGGCTAAGACTCCATATCCGCAGCTGCGGACGAAGTGGTACTCCCTCGTGGACCCACGGGGGACTTTCCCGCCTACCTCCCCATTAAAAAAAAAAGACCTGCCGAGGCAGGTCTTTTTTTTACATATGGCGGCTGAATCTGGCGTTACTGCCAGATCACCGCCTGACGCTTGGCATACCAGCTATCCAGATCGGTCCGGTAGGCATCTTCCACCACGTTGCGCTTGAGCTTCAGGGTGGGCGTCAGGAAGTCGTTTTCAATGCTCCACTCGTCCTTGACCACCGCGATGAACTGCAGCTGCTCGTGGGGATCCACGGTCTGGTTAACCGACTTGAGCAACGTCGAGAAGCTGGCCTCGAGCTGCTGGCGATAGGCGTCGTCCGCCTTGCGCTTCTGGGCCTCCTCCGACAGCATCACCAGGCAGTGAGGCTGCGGGTAGTTTTCCCCGGACACACACACCATCTCGATGTCCGGGTGACTCATCAGGCGATTCTCGATGGGAGCAGGCGCCACGTACTTACCCTTGCTGGTCTTGAAGATTTCCTTGATCCGGCCGGTGAGCTTCAGACGTCCAAGCTCGTCGATCTCGCCCTTGTCACCGGTTCGCAGGAAACCGTCTTCCGTCATGGTTTCCCGGGTTTTCTCCTCATCCTTGTAGTAGCCCATCATGGTCGCCGGGCTCTTGACCAGAACCTCGCCCTGCTCGCTGATCTTGACGTCCACGCCCGGCAGGCCCTCGCCAACGTAACCGGTGCGGGCACGTCCTGGCTTGGTCATGTGGGAATAGGCAAAGTTCTCCGACATGCCATAGCCCTCAAGCAACTCGAGCCCAAGCCCCCGATACCATTCCAACAGATCGTGGGACAGCGGCGCGGAACCGCTGCCGGCAAACTTGACGTACTGGAGGCCAAGATTGGTGAGAATCTTCTTCTTGATGACCCGACGCAGCAGCGGCACCCGCAGCAAGCGGTCGAGCTTCTGCTTCGGCATCTTCTCGAATACACCATGCTGGAACTTGGTCCAGATCCGCGGCACCGCCAGGAACAGTGTAGGCTGTGCGCGACGGAGGTCGGCCACAAAGGTATCTAGCGATTCCGCGAAGAACAGGTGGAAGCCCTTGTAGATCGAGCCACCTTCCACCACGAAGCGTTCGAAGACGTGGGACAGCGGCAGGTAGGACAGCATGCGTTCCTGACCGGTTACCTCCAGGGCGTCTGCCCCTCCCTTCGCCGCATAGGCGATATTGCCAAAGCTGAGCATCACGCCCTTGGGTTTGCCGGTACTGCCGGAGGTGTACACTATGGTGGCCATCTCATCGGCATCCCGCTGCACGTTTTCCTCCAGCGGCGGGAACTTGGCCACGATGTCATCCCAGGTCTTGAAATCGTTGGGTGGGCTGAGCGGGTAGGAAACGCACGGCAGCGACTCCGGCACGCCATCCTTCATGGTGTCCCAATCATCCAGTTTGCCCACGAACAGCAGCTCGCAGCCACTGTGATCGAGAATGTAGCGCACCGTCTCGGCGTTCAGTGTGGGATAGAGCGGAACGGAAACGTGACCTGCCATCCAGATCGCCCAGTCGGACATGATCCAGTGGGCGCAGTTCTTCGAAACGATACCAATTCGGCTTTTTTCTGGCAGGTTGAGCGACTTGAGGTAGGCGGCCATGCGTCTGGCTTCGCCCACCGCACGCCGCCATGTGAAGTCCACCACCTGGCCGCCGCCCATGGGCTGAGTCATGTATACCGACTCGGCCTTGGCGGTCTCCCAGTGATAGACCATCTCCAGGGGAAGTTTTTGTTGAGTGTCCATGAATCTTCCTTGCATCTGTTATTGTTGATATGAGTAACTTTCTGTTGCTTTATTTAACCGTTGACTTAAACGGCAGTTGCTCATAGGCGCAGCTCAATGCTGCGTGGGCGCGACCCTCGTTGGTACGCGCGACTCCGGTAGCATATTTCACCACACTCCATCACGTCAAAGCATGGTTAAACTTCCTCTATAACCCCTTGGAACGCCTGCGACAGCACCTGTCTATAGGGAAAATCCAGCATACGCACAATCCCCCAATCCGCCGCCAAAGCCCTCCGCGCGCCGGTTTGCTGTGCTAGACTTTCCCGCTTTGATCCTTGGGGCTTTTGACCACCTCCGACCGCCAAACTGGCGCAAGCCGGATGCATCCTCGGGCGCCCCGACACCAAACCTCAACTTGTTGGAGATCGGCTTATGGCCAAGCGGACCTTGCGCACCTTCCTGGGCGCCCTGCTCCTGACCGCCACCGGACTGGCACAGGCGGACGACCAGAAAACCGTGGCAATCACCCAGATTGTGGAGCACCCGGCACTGGATGCCGTGTACGAAGGCGTCAAGGACGAGCTCAACGCGCAAGGCTACAACGAAGGCGATAACCTCCGCATCCTGCACGAGAGCGCCCAGGGCAATGCCGCCATCGCCGCGCAGATCGCCCGCAAGTTTGTGGGCGAAAGCCCCGACGTGGTGGTCGCCATCGCCACTCCGTCCGCCCAAACCATGGCCGCGGCGGCGCGTAACCTCCCGGTGGTGTTCTCCGCGGTCACCGATCCGGTTGGCGCAAAGCTGGTGCCCAACCTGCAGACGCCGGGCGGTAACATCACCGGCGTCACCGACATGCTGCCCCTGGATCGCCACATTGATCTGCTTCAACAGGTCATGCCGGATGCCCGCCGCATCGGCACTGTCTATAACCCGGGTGAAGCCAATGCGGTGGCGCTGGTGGAGATGCTTGAAGAGCGCCTGGCCAGCCGCGGCCTGGAACTGGTCAAGGCTGCCGCCACCAAGACCTCTGAAGTGCTGGGTGCGGCCCGCTCCCTGGTTGGCCAGGTCGATGCCATCTACCTGACCACCGACAACACCGTCGTAAGTGCCGCCGAGGCCGTCGTCTCCGTGGGTGAGCGGGCCAAAATCCCGGTGTTCGCAGCCGATACCGCCACCGTGAGCCGTGGCGCCGTCGCCGCCCTGGGCTTTGACTACTACGACCATGGCCGTCAGACCGGCGCACTGGTCGCCCGCATCCTGGCCGGCGCCAACCCCGGCGAGATGGCCGTGGAAAGCGTCGACAAGCTCAATCTGTTCGTCAACCCGGCGGCGGCCGAGCGCATGGGCATCACCCTGAGCGACGAACTCATCGAATCCGCGCAGGAAGTGGTGTCCAGCAACCGCTAAGCGTCACCTATCCCGGGGGCAGCCTTTCACAGCAAAGCGCTGCCCCTTTTGACTTTCTTACGGCGAAGACCTACCCATGCTCAGTGAAATTGCGTTCTATGGCGCCATAGAGACCGGCCTGATCTATGGCCTGGTGGCCTTTGGCATCTTTATTTCTTTTCGAGTCCTCGATTTTCCGGATCTGACCGTCGATGGCAGCTTTCCGTTGGGCGCGGCCGTGGCCGCCGTGCTCATCATCAACGGGGTTAATCCCTGGCTGGCAACCGGCGCGGCCGTACTCGCCGGCATGGCCGCCGGCTCGGTGACCGCGCTGCTGAATGTGAAGCTCAACATTCTCAACCTGCTGGCGTCCATTCTCACCATGATCGCGCTGTACTCCGTCAACCTGCGCATCATGGGCCGACCTAACGTCGCCCTGCTCACCGAAGAAACCGTGTTGACCCCCTGGTATGACCTGGGGCTGGCCTACCACCAGGTGCCGGTGGTGCTGTTTGTCATCGTCACCCTGATTGCCCTGGCCCTGTTATGGCGCTTCATGAAGTCTGAAACCGGCCTGGCCATGCGCGCCACCGGTGCCAACGCCCGCATGGCCCGCGCCCAGGGCATCGCCACCGGCGGCATGATCGTGCTCGGCGTTGCCCTGTCCAATGGCCTGGTGGGGCTGGCCGGCGCCCTGTTCGCCCAGAGCCAGGGCGCGGCAGACGTCACCATGGGGGTGGGGGTTATCGTTATTGGCCTGGCCTCGCTCATCGGCGGCGAAGCCGTGGTAACGCCGTCCACCGTTTTCCGTGCGCTGCTGGCCTGCGTGGTGGGCGCCATCATCTATCGCCTGGCCATTGCCCTGGCTCTCAACGCCAATTTCATGGGCCTGCAGGCCCAGGACCTGAATCTGATTACCGCGGTGCTGGTCACCCTGGCCATCGTGCTGCCGGGCGTGCGCACCTCCGTTCGCGCCCGCTTCACCCGCAATAAAGCCTGAGGGAGTCACCCATGATCAGTGCATCCAATCTGAAACTGACCTTCGGCAAGGGCACACCACTGGAGAACCCGGCGCTGCGGGACATGAGCCTGACCGTCAACCAGGGCGAGTTCGTGACCGTGATCGGCAGTAATGGCGCCGGCAAATCCACCTTCCTCAACGCCCTGGCGGGCGAAGTCCTGGTGGACAGCGGCCAGATTCTGGTGGACGGCCAGGACGTGACCCGCCTGCCCACCCACAAGCGGGCCCGCAACGTGGCCCGGGTGTTCCAGGACCCACTGGCCGGCACCTGCGAATCGCTCACCATTGACGAAAACCTGGCCCTGGCCATCAAGCGAGGCCAGCGGCGAGGCCTGACCGCGGCGGTCAAGGCCCGCTACATGGATCAGTTCCGCAGCAGCCTCGCCACCCTCAAACTGGGCCTGGAAAACCGGCTGGG
>JBFHLR010000188.1:0-4970 GCA_041594735.1 Marinobacter sp. | reverse complement strand
TTCTGGGGTGCGACGGTGTTCCTGGCCATTCCCGGCTCTATCGTCGCCTTCTATTGCTACCTTACCGTTATCCAGACCCTGGGCGCGGACAAGGCCGGTTACGCCACGGTGTTGTTTCCGGTGGTGGCGCTGAGCGTCTCCACCTGGCTGGAGGGATTCCAGTGGACCATTACTGCTGTGCTGGGGGCCATCCTGGCGATCCTGGGCAATTACGTGCTGTTCCGCAAGCCGGCAGGCCCGGAGGCCGGGCATAGGTCTAGGTCCTTACGGACAGAAACCTGATGGCGGAGTAGCATGCCGGCTTTTGATTCCGGAGAATCCGAGCCGAGCCATGCTATCCGAGTTCCTGACCACTTACCTGAGCAGTTCCGTACGTTTTATCTTCCTGCTGGCACCGTTCTTCGTGGTGACCATGTTCCTGGCGTTGACCCGGGGCCAGTCCGCCACGGAGAAGAACTCCATCATTCGCCGCGCCAGCCTGTCGGCGCTCATTCTGGGACTGGTGCTGTTCTTTGCCGGCCCGGTGTTGTTCGAGGCCATCGGTATCACCCTCAATTCGTTCCGTATCGGCGCCGGCTGCCTGCTGTTTCTCACCGCCGTCAGCCTAGTCAACAGCGGCACCCGCCATCACGCCACCGGACTGCCCGAGGAAGACCGGGACGACGTGGCGGTGGTGCCGATGGCGATCCCGGTGATGATCGGGCCGGCCACCATTGGTGCCATCCTGGTCTACGGCGCGGAATTGAAATCCGTACCGGAAGTGGCCGGCGGCGTGCTGGGGTTGGTGACCGGGCTGCTGTTCCTAGCGCTGCTGCTGTACCTGTCTGGCTACCTGGAACGGGTGCTGGGCAAGACCGGGCTCAACATCCTGTCCAAGGTCAGCGGCCTGATTCTCTCCGCCATGGCGGCGGAGATCGTGCTGTCGGGGATTACCGGATTTATCAAGGCATCCGGGTTGGCCTGATGCGGTAACGGGCGCAGGCACCTCAACCGGAGGCACCGTGGTACTTGCTGTCCGCCAGGTAGTGGTTCTGGGCCCGGGCCTGGCGGCGGTGCTGCAGGCCAATCAGCACCAGTGGCACCACAATCAGCGCGCTGCCGACGAGGAACCAGGCATCCGGTGCTTCGCCGAACCAGATCCAGCCGATGGCCACCGCCCAGATCAGCCCGGTGTACTCGGCGCTGGTGACCTGGTTGGCGTCCACCTGGCGGTAGGCCAGCAACACGGAGATGTTGTATCCGAGGATGAACAGGGCGGAGCCGAGGGCGCTGGCCAGAATGGACGGATCCCAGGCGGCGCCTTCCACCAGCATCAGCACAAAACTGACGGGCAGGATCAGCAGATAGGTCAGGAACAGCTTGTGTACCGTGCTTTGTTCGCGGGGCAGCTGGCGCACCATCACCGCGTTGATCGCCAGCGCCGCCGCGGATCCCAGCGCGGCGATGGCACCCCAGTTGAACTCCACCGGCCGCAGGATGGCAATGATGCCGATAAAGCCGCTCACCACCGCCAACAGGCTCAATCGGGTCAGCCGCTCCCGGAACACCACCACCGACAGCACCATCACCAGCAACGGCGCACCGTAGAACACGGCGTTGGCGGTGGCCAGCGGCAGCGTGCCCAGGGCCACCACCATGCACAGGATACCGCCGAGATGAACGTGGGCGCGGACCAGATGCACCCGGCCACCTTCGAACAGTTTGCGGTGGTTGATGTGCTTCCACAGCGGCAGCAACAGCAGCAGGGTCAGCACGCAGCGCAGGAAGGCGAACTGGAACAGCGGCGCGCCCGGCTCCAGCAGCTTGATGAAGACGTCGGACACCAGCGCCAGGGCGTTGCCGATCACCAGGAGCAGGATGGCGCTGCTGACGGTTGTTCCGGACATAGTGAGGGTCTCCATCGATGAGTGAATTGACTGGATCCTGAGTGTAGGTTGGTCTATTTATTGGATAAAATGATGTTTATTTCTAACCCATTAGAAAATTAGATAATGAAGCTGCCTCCCCTGAAAGCCCTGCCGGTGTTCGAGGCCGTCGCCCGGCTCAACAGTTTCTCGTTGGCCGCCGAAGAACTGGCGGTGAGCCAGAGCGCGGTCAGTCACCAGATCAAACAGCTGGAAACCTACCTGGGGGAACCGCTGTTCCTGCGGGCCGGCCGTTCCCTGAGCCTGACCGACGAGGGCCAGCAGTATCTGGAGGCGGTGGGGTCGGCGCTGTTGCAGATCGAACGGGCCAGCGAGCAGGTGCTGGGGCGGGAGGAGTCCCGCCTGCGGCTGGCCTGTTTCAGCTCCTTTGCCGTGCGTTGGCTGGTGCCGCGCTTGCCAGACCTGCAACGGGAACACCCGCAACTGGAACTGGCGCTGGAGATGACCATCCAGAATCCCGAGCTGTCGGACCGGGTGGCGGACTGTTTCATCACCATCAGCACCGAGTCGCCGGCCTTCAGTTACGATCTGCTGTACAAAGAGCGGCTATTTCCGGTCTGCAGTGCCCGCTACTGGCAGACCATTACCCGGGAGCTGGGCCTGGAGCGCCCGCAGCTGGCGCAGGGCCAGCAACTGACGCCGGCGCAGCTGGCCCGGTTCCCACTGCTATCCACCCTGACCATCTTCAACCGCGAAGGCGGTGACTGGCGGGCCTGGTACGAGGCCGCTGGCCTGCCGCTGCCGACTGACGCCAGGCTGCAGCACTTCAGCCACATGCTGTTGGCGCTGGAGGCGGCCCGTTACCATCAGGGCATTGTGCTGACCAACGATTACATGCTGAGCAATCTCGACGATGCCGACGACTTTGTCCGGCTGCCGTGTCATTACCTGGTGACCGGCGACCGTTTTCACTTCGCCTGGAAAACCAGTCGCCGCCGGGAAGCCGGCATCCAGACCCTGCGTCACTGGCTGCTGACCCAGGCGGATCGGGATGGCCTGCGTTAGCTTCGGTAAAGGCATTGGAATCAATGGCTTGGCTGATTGGTTGTGCCAAATTGGACGTTTCCTTACCGGGGATTTACAAAGTGGTAACGGATGCCGTGGTGGGAACGTGGTAGCGTGAGAGATAGGTTTTGTTCACCGGAGACGTCCCATGAAACGAGTGCTAACGGGCTTTTTCTCGCTCGCCCTGCTGGCGGCTTCGGCCTCGGTTTTCGCCAACCCCGGCCACGGTGGCCTGCCGCCAGGATTGCAGAAGAAGGTGGCCCAGGGGCAGCCGCTGCCGCCGGGATGGCAACGCAAGTTGAATCTGGCCCGCGGCGACTACCTGCCGGACTACCTGTACCGGGATCGCCGGGTGGTGGATCTGGATCGCCGTCACCAACAGGTCACGGTGGAAGACAAGGTCTACATCGTGCTGCGTAACACTCTGGAAATTGTCGATATCCTCAATCTGTGAGCGGCCGTCGGTCGACCGGGGTGGTCCCCGGCCGACCGGCCGTCTCAGTCTTCCTCTTTCGGTGGCCGTTCCACCACCTGCCGTTTGCCCTTGGCGCAGCGCGCCAGCTTCTTGATGCCGTCGGCGTCGAAGGCATCGACCCGGATCACGTCATAGAGCGCCTCCAGCGCCTCCAGCAGTTTGTCGCATTCCTCCCCCTGGATGATGTTCTGGCTGCAGGCCCAGTCCACCAGTTCCTTGCGCTGATGCCCCATCAGCAGGGCGATGGCGTCCAGCTCATCCTCGTTGCGGCTGCGGATGGCGGCGTGCAGTTTTTCCCGCATGTCGTGGGTTTCGTTGGCCAGCCGGTAGGCATTGAGAACCCGTCCCAGCGAATCGTCCGGGCTCTCGTTGACGTAACAGCCCCGGCTCAGGCGCTTGCGGATGGGGGCATCGCGAACAATGCTGGCGGCCACTTCCGCGCCGAGGGCATCGTCGGGGCCGTTGAGCCCGGTAGCCCCCAGCGGAAACACCAGTAATCGCAACGGCCAGCGCAGCAGCGGCACCGGAAACTGCAGGATGGCTGCCCGCATGCTCGCCTGCAGATCCCGCAGGCAGGTCTTCAGGCCCCATTCCACCAACGGCCGCTGGTCGGGTGGGTAGCCTTCCTCATGCCACTGTTTGATGATGGCGGAGGCGTAATAGAGCTGCACCAGACAGTCCGCCAGGCGGCCGGATAGCCGCTGGCGGGCCTTGAGGCCACCTCCTACCGACAACAATGTGACGTCGGTGAGCAGGGCAAAGGCGGCGGAGAACCGGGCCAGTTGCCGGTAGCAGGGGCGGATGTCCCCCAGCCTGGGCACCGTCTCCACCCCATGGCCGCGGGTCAGCGCCAACACAAAGGCCCGCAGGGCGTTGCGGGTGGTGTGGGCCAGGTGGCGGTAGAAGATGCCATCGAACCTATCCGCCGCGGCGTCCTGGTCCGCCATCCCCGCCGCTTCGATTTCCTCGACGATGAACGGATGACAACGGATGGCGCCCTGGCCAAAGATCATCAGGCTGCGGGTCAGGATGTTGGCGCCTTCCACGGTAATGCCGATGGGCACCGCCTGATAGGCGCGGGCGAGGAAATTACGCGGCCCGGTTATGACACCGCGGCCCGCCACTACGTCCATGGCGTGGTTGATCACCTCCCGCATCAGGTCGGTGTTGCGGTACTTCAGCACCGCCGAGGGCACCGACGGCCGCACTCCGCGATCCAGCATGCTGGCGGTCAGTAGCCGGGCGGCGTCCATCATGTAGCTGTAGCCGGCAATGGGCTCCAGGGCCTCCTGCACGCCTTCAAACTGGCTGATGGGACGGCCGAACTGTTCCCGCACGTAGGCGTAGGAACCGGTGGCGAGACAGGCGACCTTGCCGGCGCCGGTGCCGAGTGCTGGCAGCGACACCGAGCGGCCGATGGACAGGCACTCCAGCAGCATGGTCCAGCCCTTGCCGAGCATGTCCTGACCACCGATGATCTGGTCCATGGGGATGAACACCTCGGTACCCCAGGTGGGGCCATTCATGAACACCGTGTTCATCGGCAGGTGACGGGCGCCGACGTT
>JBFHLR010000187.1:0-4995 GCA_041594735.1 Marinobacter sp. | reverse complement strand
GGTCTTCACCCAGGAGCAGCGGGACGAGCTGGATCGCAAGATGCGGGAAATGCAGCAGCGTATGCAGCAAGGAGGCCTGCCACAGAACCTGCAGTAACAGCAGTGGCGAACACCCTGAACGCTTCAGCCCCGGTACCGCAGCGCGGACCGGGGCTTTTGGTGTTCAGGCAAGCTTTCGGCTCAGGCGGGCTTGCCGAAGGGCTTGAACACCAGGATTAGTTTCGGCAGCAGGGTCAGCGCCCCCAGAAGCGCCATCAGCATGGCGAAGCCGGTGAACAGGCCGAAGTAGATGGTGGGGATGAAGTTCGACAGCACCAGAATTGAGAAACCGACGATGATGGTCAGCGAGGTGTAGAACATGGCCCGGCCGATGCTGCTGTGACAGCGGTGCATGGTGGCCAGGTAATCGCCGTCCTTCTGGAATTCGACCCGGAACCGGTGAATGTAGTGGATGGTGTTGTCCACTGCGATTCCCATGGTAATGGCCGCCACGGTAATGGTCATCATATCCAGCGGGATGCCCAGCCAGCCCATCAGACCCAGTACCGAGGTGGAGGCCAGCAGGTTGGGCGCCAGCCCGATCAGTGCCAGCCACAGGGAGCGGAACAGCACCAGGAACGTGACGGCGATGGCCAGGAACACCACCCCAAGGGTCTTGATCTGGGAATCGAACAGGCTTTGCAGCATGTTGTTGTACATCACCGTCATGCCGGTGAACATCACCCGCTCGTCGTCAATCTCAAGCTCGCCGGTGAGGTGCTCGCGAATCTGCTCTAGTAGCTGCTGGCGGCGCAGGTCCGGTGAGGTTTCCAACAGCCGGATACTGAACCGGGCCTGATCGTAGTCTTCGGAAATATAAGGGGTCAGCAGCACGTCAGTGAGTTCGTCTGGAACTGCCGTCGGTACGAACGCCAGTTCCAGCGCGTTCAGCGGTTCACCCTGGTTGATCTGCGCCAGCACATCCAGGGTGGTGGTAATGGACATCACCTTGCCCGTCTCCGGCAGGCTATCCAGGTACCGGTGCACCCGCGCCAGCTGGTCCATTTTCTGGTAGGTGTACCAGGTATCCCGGTATTCCTCTTCCGTACCGCAGTCCTCCACAAACGGATCGCAGTCGCTGGCGAAGGGATCGGAGAAGGCACTGCCTTCCGGAGCCGGCTCGTCGGTGATGATGACATCCAGCGGGGTGGTACCGCCCAGGCGGTCGTCAATGGTGATCATGCCCTGGTGGATTTCGGTGCTGGACTTGAAATAGTCAATAAAACTGTTCTCCACCGTCAGCCGGGAGACTCCGATCACACACAGCAACGCCAGCAACAGGGCGACGCCGACCACCCAGCCACCCTGGTGTTCGGTCAGGCGGGCGAAGTTGTCAGTGAATGGCACTCGGTCCGAGCGGACCCGCTGGTCAACCGGCGGCGGCAGTAGCGCCAGCAGGGCCGGGAATACGCCGAACGCCACCAGAAACGCCACGGTAATGCCGATGCTCATCATCCAGCCGAAGTCGATCACCGGGCGAATGCCGCTGAAAGTCAGGGAGCCGAAGGCGACCATGGTGGTGAGCGCCATATAGAGGCAGGGCTTGAACATGGCCCGCAGGGTGTTGCCGAGAATGTCCCGTGGCGCGGCGTCCGGGCCGTCGTGCTGGAACTCCCGATAGCGGACGATCAGGTGGATGGTCAGGGACAGCGTCATGATCAGCAGCAGGGCGATGAAGTTGGAGGAGATCACCGTCACCGGCCAGTCGGCCCAACCCAGGTAACCGATCACCAGCCACACCGTAAAGCCGCAGCACAACAGCGGAGCGGCTACCCAGCGCCACTGCCGGAAAATCACCGCCAGAGTGCCGAGCAGAAACAGCAGCACGCCAATGCCAAAGGTGGACAGGTCGCTCTTGATGAAGCGGATCATGTCGTAGACGATCATCGGCACGCCGCCGAGGTGGATATCGGCAGTGTCGGCATACCGTGCCAGGATCTCGCGAACTGACTCGATGGTGGCATCCCGGCGATCACTGAGCTGCTCCGTCAGGCTCAGATAAGCCTGCTCCACCTCGGCGAGTCGTTGCCGGTCCTGATCGCTACCGCTGCCATCGGCGGTCGCCTCCCGCAGCCGCTGTCGTTCTTCGAGCAGCTCATAAAACCGAGCCGGTGTGGGCAGGTTCACCTGGATCGCAGTGGTGCGGCCGTCTTCACTGATCAGCAGGTTGGGATAGAGCGGGCTGTCCAGCAGCGCCTGGCGGGCGACCTGGGGCGGTACACGGTCGTCGTCGAGGGTTTTGATCTCCTCATCCACGGTGTCCAGGCTCAGTGCCGGGCTATGCAGCAGTGGCACGTTCAGGATGCTGTTGGTGGAGCCCACGGCTTCCAGCGCTTCCAGCTCGTCCCGCAGCGCCGCAAGATCCGCCAGTCCCTGGTCGCTGAACAGCGCCTGGTGAGGCGTGTAGGTGACAATGAGGAAGTCGTCGGACGTGGTGAAACGCTGGTTAATGGTGCGGTACTGTTCCAGCGACCGGTCGTTCTCCAGCACCAGCGATTCCGCCGACGCATCCAGCCGGAACTGGTGCAGGCGCAAGCTGGCGGCCAGCAGGATCAGGGCGAATACGGCCAGCACTATGAGTGGGTGAGCGAGGATCAGGCGGTCATAAAGGGTGCGCAGTTTGGTCATTGGGCACAGGGGTCCACGGCATCTGGAGGAGGGCGCAGTGTGCCATACTCAGCGAGGGAAGCCAGCGGATGAGCGAAAAATGGCCGAATTGAACGGATCTTTTTGCCAGCCCAGGTGACTGGAGTGGCTGCGGCCACCAGAGCGTTTCGCGTCTTGATGGCGCAGCCTGCGGCTGGCGTATCCGGCGAGTAGGGTGGTGGCCGTTATTCCACCAGTTTGACCGGGATCTGCTGGGCCAGGCTGTCGGGAACCTGGGGCGTGATCAGGCCCAGGTTGTTCTTCTCGAACACCCGGTCGGCGCGGTAGCTGGAGCGGACCATGGGGCCGGAGGGCACTTCCATAAAGCCTTTCTCCAGCCCGATTTCGCGGTAGCGGTTGAACTCTTCCGGCGTTACATAGCGTTCCACCGGCAAGTGGTTGGGGGTGGGGCGCAGATACTGGCCCAGGGTCAGGATGTCGACGCCAATGGCCCGCAGGTCATCCATGGTGGCGAGGATCTCATCGTCGGTTTCGCCCAGGCCCAGCATCAAGCTGGTCTTGGTGAGCACATCCGGGCGATACTGCTTGGCATGGGCCAATACACTCAGGGTCTTCTGATAGCCGGCGCGGGGGTCCCGCACCCGGTGGGTCAGCCGTTCCACTGTTTCCACGTTCTGGGCGAACACGTCCAGCCCTGAATCCACCACCAGCTCCACGTGGGGCATGACGGCATCGAAATCCGGGGTCAGGGCCTCCACTGCCACCTCCGGCGTACGGGCCTTGATGGCCGAGACGCAGGCGGCGTAGTGGGCGGCGCCACCGTCATCAAGATCGTCCCGGTCCACAGAGGTCAGCACGATGTAGCGCAGCCCCATCAGTTCCACCGACTTGGCGGTGTTGTCTGGCTCTTCGGTATCGAGCCAGCCCCTGGGATTGCCGGTGTCCACCGCGCAGAACTTGCAGGCGCGGGTACACACCGAACCCATCACCATGATGGTGGCGGTGCCGTTGCTCCAGCACTCCCCGATGTTGGGGCAGTGGGATTCCTGGCAAACGGTGCTGAGCCGGTGTTCGGAGACATTGCGGCGAACCGCGTCGTAGCGTTCGCCGCCGGGCATCTTGGCGCGCAGCCACTTGGGCTTGCGGGGAATCGGCGTGGCTGCGTGATTCGATTTCTTGATGCCGTCCTTGATGGCGGAGATTCCATGTTCGCTCTGGAACTTGGTACCACTGGTAACGCGGGGTTTCGCGCTGTCGCTCATGACAACCGGACTCTTCTGACATTGCTTGGGGGGTAGCCCTAAAGGGTAATGCGCGGGCGGTGAGGATACAAGCGCTGTAAGGACAATCACGGCCTGTTGATGGTGACACTTTGGTCGCACTGGGGATCTGGAGGGCTGGCACATGATGGTTAAGATGCGTGGTGCAGTTCCGCTGTGGGTGCTGTTGCTGGGCTGGGGATTGATCGCGGTGCCGGGGGCTGCGGAGCCGAGGGGCGCTCGGGATGACGAGGACCCCATGCAGCGCATTCGCGAGCAGATTCATGAGCAATACTGGCAGCGCAAAGAGCAGCGTCGGAGGCTGGAGCGGCAGTGCCAGCAGGAGCGTTCCGAGGTACGGGCCGGTCAGCGGGAGGGACTGTCGCCGGTCTGTATGTCGTCAGAGGCGACACCGGAGGTTGGCGCCGAACCCCGTCAGTAAGTCCGATTGCGCCAATCAGCCGAATCCTACAGAAATGTCATTTAAAAAGGGCGGTGAATCGCCTGTTTTTGTCTATGGTGGAGCCATCACCCCGGGAGCTGATGATGAGGACGAGTTATGACGATTAAACAAAGCATGGGATATGGATTGATGCTGGCGGGCGCGGTCATGCTGGCCGGCCAGGTTGCGGCAGCGCCTGGCGGCAAGAACGCCGAGGACCACCCGGGCCAGGGTCACCGTGACGCTGCCGCACAGCAGCGCTACCAGATGGAAGAGCACGCCGAATCGCAGCGTGAGCGTATGGCCGATGAAGCCGAGCGTCGTAGGGACGAGGCTGAGGATATGCGTGACCGTGGAGAGCGAGAGGTGGAACGTCGTCGTGAACAAGCCGAGGAGGACATGGACGAGGCCCGTGGCCGGGCTGAGAATGCCGGCGGCCCCCGGGTAAATCCGGGCGAGAGGGGCAGCGAGCAGGGTCAGGCCGCCAAACGTGAGCACTCCAAGGCTTGGTGGAACTTCTGGGATTAGACCCGAAGTTTGCATCCTTGCCAGAAAGCCCTGGCAACCCAGTCCCGCTCCGAGCTGGTGTTGTTGGTGACGCTGGGAGCAATCTCTACCACCAGTTGGTTGTTTGCGGCCTTCCTGGGC
>JBFHLR010000186.1:0-5007 GCA_041594735.1 Marinobacter sp. | reverse complement strand
GTGGCACAGGTGCGAGACGAAGGCGTTATTGAAGGCATCCCGCAGTTCGCCCAGCTCGGCGTGCTTCTCCACCAGCACGTTGTTCTTCAGGTTGTTGAGGGTGCGGTCCAGCTCCTGGCGAGTGTCGCAGATGCGTTTGAACAGCGCGCTGTCATAGGCGCCGCTGTAGCCGTCATAGACCAACGCATCGCTGGGGCGGCAGTGCTGGTTATGGCGTTGAATGTCATCAGCCATTCGCCGCTCGGCGGAGTGCAGGGCGCGCTCCAGCTCGCTGCGCTGATTCCTGGCCAGTGCCATGTCCAGGCTCCGGGCCTCCTTGTCGGCGTGATCAAGGTTGGGGCCCAGCTCAAAATCCGGCCACACCGGGCACAGCTCGGCCAGCACCCGCTCCTGGTGTTCCACCGCTTCCTGGTGCTGGTCTTTGAGGTCCGACAGCCGCTCGATTCGTTTGGCGATGGTGTCCAGCTCGGTGCCAAGGGCGCCTTTTCGTTTGTTCAGTTCGGCTTGCTCAGCTTCGAGATTCCGGTACTTCTGATTAAGCTCAGCCAGCTGGGCTTCCAGGTCTTCGTGTTCGGACAGGTCCAGATGCGCCAGCTGGGTGGCGTTGTCTTCCTGTTTTCGGTGAATGGTAAGAATGTCCGCCAGAGTGTCGCCGTAACGACTGGGCTTCAGACTGTTGATGGCGTCCAGCAGTTGGCTGGCCTGTTGCATTTGATCATTGGCCTGGTTCCATTCCAGGCAGAGCTGTTCCAGCTCTGTTCGCTTGGCGGCCAGGGCGCGTTCGCGGGCGCCGGCGCCAAATACCAGTTCACTGTCCGGCAGGTCGCAGCGCCATAGGCTGTAGTTGCCGCTGGCCATGCCGTCATCGGTGATGCCGCGTCGTACCCGCCGCAGCGCTTCGGCCGATTCGACCCGAACCACGGAGCCATAGCTGGCGGTGAGATAGGCCTTGGCGATGGCGTGACTGAACTCCAGTACGTGGATCACCGAGTTGTGGTCAATCGATGCCCGGGCGGCATCCTCTCGGGCCTTGCTGCCCTGGATGACCCGTGCTTTATTGCGTTTTCCCGGCAGTCGCCGCACGATCCGGATGGCCTCCGCTTCGCAATCTTCCGTAACCAGAATGGCGTAACGGGCACCACCGAGATAGCCCTCGATGGCCATTTGCCAGCGGGCGTCCTTGACCTCGACATGGTCGCACAGTACCCGGGGGTCCGCCTGTGGGCACTCCCTGCGAATGGCATCGATGGCCTGGATCACGTAATCCGGGTAGCTGACCCGGTTGTTCTCCAGGCGGTTGATTTCGTGTTCTTTCTCCGTGCGCTGGCGGTTCAGGCTGTTGTAGCGGACGGTGCGGTCGTGGACCAGACCGGCAACCTGGTCCCGGCGAGTCTGGCCGGAATCCGAGCCGTACCAGAACTGGTGCCACTGGTCATGGCCCCGCTGGATTGCCCGGAAGTGTTCCAGCTGGTTGTCCAGCGCCCGGGTGGCGCTGAAGGCATCCCGTTGCAGCAGCTGGGCAATGTCCGGCAGCTTCTGATCCGCGCTTTCGATGATGCCCTGGGCCAGTGCCTGAGACTCCAGGTTGGCAATGGCAGGCAGTTCGGAGAGCAGCTCCGGCACCATCAGCATTTTTTTCATATCCCGGGTGGCCTGGATATTGGTGTCCAGCTGCTGATCTTGCTGATGGAGGGTATGGACGGTTTCCACCAGCGCGGCGTCCAGCTCCTTGGCGTGCTGGGTGAGTTCGTCTTTCTGCCGCAGGGCATCAATGCCTTGCCGCTTGGCTTCCAGCTGGATGAGCCGCTGTTGGGTGGCTTCGGCCTCTTTGCCGGTGATGTCCAGTTCGTCTTCGGTGCTGGTGAGCAGGCTGAGTTTTTGCTCCTGCTCATTCTTGCCGTTGAGATAGTCCTGTTGGGTGATCAGGCTCTGGGCCTGGGCCAGGGTGTAATCCAGCAGGTTCAGCTCGATCCAGCGCTCAATGTATTGCTGGGCCTGCTGACCGGCACGATCCAGGGTCTCCGCGGAGGCTTTCAGCTGCGCCGCATCCCGCTCCATGCCGTGGATGGTTTTCAGCTGGGCAGAGACCGAGCGGATGGCCTCGCCCAGGTCCCGGGGCTCGAGGATCTCGTCGGACACGAAGCGGTTGATGCTCTTGACCGGTTTATAGGCCATGAAGCGGGAAAACGCCCGGGCGGCGGAGACCGCTTCCAGATCGGTCACCGAATCCGCTTTGCCCCGCAGTGCGCCATACAGTCGGCGCAGGTAGGCCTTCTTGCCGTCGTAGCGTTCGACGCGACGCTTGCCGTGGGCCTGGATCATCAGGGCCTGGAACTCGGCCAGGTTCACCACGTGCCTGCCATCAGCCTGGGGCTGAACGAAATTCTGCTCGCTCAGTTCAACACCGGGCAGGATGTAGAACTGGGCGCTGTCTTCCCTGGCGATGGCGGCGTTGCCGGTGCGTTCCAGCCAGGCGCGCACGGCGATCACGGCGGTAAACGGCTCGGCCCCGCCGGCTTCGTCCTTGCCGGGTGCGAACACCGCCGCCAGGTAGCCGTCGGTGGGTTCGAGCCGGGAGTAGCTGCCGTCATCGCAACCGAGCACATAGGACGCCAGGGTGCGCACCCGTTTGCCGCCCCGGCCCCGCTGGGTGGTTTCGTCCTGGCCCGGGTTGTACTGGAACAGATTCTCGTGGGCGGCGGTCATGATGGTCTGGATGGCATCCGCCGCGGTGGTTTTGCCGGAGCCGTTGCCGCCGGAGAACAGATTGATCGGCCCGAACTCGAACTCGATGGCCGGTACGTTGCCCCAGTTGATGAACACAAAGCGTTTAAGGTGCATCGGCGGCGTCTCCATCGTTGTCCAGCGGCGGCAGCGCCTCGTTCAGGGTGTCCAGCGCCTCGGGACTGACAAAATCCACAATCATCGGATGGATTTTCAGCCCGGCTTCGCCGTTGTCCAGATCCTGGTCCGGCTGGTAGCGAATCAGCCGCAGCTTTCTCAACCGGTCGAAGGTGCGCTTGCGTTCGGTGGTTTTCTCCGGCAGGGAGCGGCCCAGTTGATTGCGCATGGCGATGCCGATGGCTTCCATGGGTTCGGTCACAAAACCGTCGTCGTCGATCTGGCCTTCCCGCAGGGCTTTGTCGTAGAGCTGGCGCAGCACCAGCACCAGCGCCACTTCATCCTGCCGCAGCCGGGCGCGCAGGCCGCCGGCAAACGACTGCTCCGGCGCATCGTCCATACCGGGAATGCGGGCGCCGGGCGGGTACAGGCGCACATAGCCAAAGCGGCGGTTGTGGCGGACGCGAATGCCCACCACCCCCAGGTAGTCCTCTACCAGCTCGTCGGTGCGCAGGTAACGGTCATAGAGCTGCTGCTCCACCTGGCTCTCGTCGCGGCAGATGATGCTGTGGTTGAGCAGGCGCAGGCACAGTTCCTGGAATTCCGCGAAGCCGATCCCGGTGGGTTCCAGCCGTTCGGTGAGGTAGTCATTCAGCATGGAGGTGTCTTGCCAGCAGTTCAATGGTGAAGTTGTCGGTCATGTCGTAGTAATCCGTTTTCAGGCGCTGGCCTCCCGGCGTCACCCGGAAAGTAAACTCGTCGGACTGGATGGCGCCCACCTCGATGATGTGGGCACTCATCAGCAGGTCGCGGGCATCCCGCACCGGCAGGTTCTGGCTGTGGATGCGGTGGCCGTTGCCCAGGGCCTGAACCACATAGTCCCGCTGGGCCCGGTTGTTGAAGGTGAAGGCATGATCCACGGCGGTCTGGATAAACAGCTGTTTGCGGGCCTCGTAGTCCTGCTCGGGTGCGGCTTCGAGGGCACTGCGCACGGTTCTGGGCGGCTTTCTGGTGGTCAGTTTGAGGTTGTCGGTGTCCGGCAGTTCCACGGTGAGGGCGGCGGTGGCCTCGCCCATTCCGGCCAGGGCGCGGGCCTGCTGTTCCGGTGTGGCCTGGCGGTAGCGCTCCAACAGTTGCTGTATTTCGTTGTGACCGCCCCGGCCGGCATAACTGAGCTGGCGCATGATGAGATCGGCGCGCCGGGTGAACCCCTGCAGGGCCTTGCGCAGTGCCGGCAGCATCACCGACGAGGCGTTGTGCATGCGGGCCTCGATTCCGTCCAGGATGAAGTACAGCACCGAGAGATGAGGGTCTTCCACCAGTTCCGGCGCCGCCCTGCGCAGGTTGGCCTCCGCCTCCCGCTTGAACTCGGTGGGGCGTCGTTTGAGCTTGCCAATCAGCTCGCTGATCTCATCCCGGTACTTCTCCACCGAATCCGCCGACAGCCGGATCGCCACATCCGGCAGGAAGCGCTTCTCCATGAAATCAAAGAACTCATCGGAGGCCCTCTGCACCACCTGCTGGGACTCCACCTCCTTCACCAACTGGCGCCGGCGTTCCTCCAGCTCCGCTATGACATCGGAGAAGTCGGCGATGATCCGCTCGGAATATTCGTGGGCATCCAGCAGGTCATACACTTCGCCCTTGTCCAGGAAGGACTTCAGCGCATTGCGGGTATTGCGGGTATTCCGGTGGCGGGTGCGGTAACGACCGCCGGCGGCGTCCACCATCGGCTGGGTGAACAGCCGGCCATGGCGGCTAAAGGCGTAGGTGGCCTGCAGGGTGGCGCCATCCATGTTCCGCTCCAGCCAGCCGTGTTCCTGCAACAGGCTGAGTACCCAGTTGGCCTGCTCCCGTTGGCTTTTTCGCGCGGGCTGGTAGTCGTCGCCGTCGTCATCGTCCAGAACCGGGCTACGGGCCAGGGCCTCTTCGAACAATTCAATCACCTGATCGCGAACAAAACTGCGGCTGTAATCCGCAAAGGCGCCATAGAGCCGGTCATAAAAGGCGGCCAGACAAGCAACCACCTGGGCTCGGTACTTCCCGTTTAACGGGCGAAAAAAGTGGCTTCTGCCTTCGGTGAACAGCATTCGGGAACCGCCTGGGGCTGGGGTGCGATCAAGGAGAAAGTAGTCTATTTGACTGGGGGGGAGGATACAAAGGGAG
>JBFHLR010000185.1:0-5009 GCA_041594735.1 Marinobacter sp. | reverse complement strand
CCTGGCGAACCATCTGGCTGATGTGGCGATTACGCTGGCGCTATTGGCGTGGTGAATCCCCGGAATCCCTGGCCCGGGAGTATCGTTCCGATGTCCGTGGTTAACGTCGAGCCGGAAGCGGCCACTTTGGTCATCCAGTTCGCCAAATGGCCCGAACCGGGCCGGGTGAAGACCCGTCTGGCGCCGCTGCTGGGCGACGACGGGGCGTTACAGGCTCATATTCGGCTCTCCCGCCTGGTGCTGTCCCATTTGCTGGCCACCGGATTGCCGCTGCACTTTTACTGGGACCGGGCGCTGCCGTCACCGCCGCCAGAGGCTGCAAGCTTGCTGAGCGATCTCGCTCGGGCCGATGTCGAACAGCGATTCCAGCAGGGCCAGGATCTCGGAGCGCGCATAGAAGCCGCCTTGGCAGCGGGGCTGGCGGCCTACTCGCAAGTGCTGATCGTGGGCAGTGACTGCCCCTCGGTGGATGCCGAATACGTTCACGCTGCGCGGAGTGCACTGGCGCACTCGGACCTGGTATTGGGGCCATCGGAAGATGGCGGTTACGTGCTGATCGGCGCCCGGCGGCTGGTGCCGGGAATGCTGGCGGGGATCGAGTGGGGTACGGGCAAGGTGCTGGCCCAGACTCGCCACCGGGCCGAGGCCTGCGATGTGAGTTGCCGGTTGTTGGATACCCGCTGGGACGTGGACGAGCCGGAAGACTGGCGGCGTTTCCTCCGCCAGTTTCCGGATTGTGTCAGCTAATCAGCGGTTGGGGACCGGGTGGCGTTCGGTCAGGACCTTCACCATCGGCTCGTTGTCCTGGGCTTCCGCCGCGGTGGTCACCCGCAGTGCCCGTGCCCGATCCAGCAGGGCCAGCCGCAATACCTCCAGTAGCTCGGCTTTCGACACTTCGGCAATCGCCTGAGCCAACCGCTCACGGGAATCAAACTGGGTATTCTCGCGATCAATCTCCCGCCAATACCGTCCGCTCGCGTCACTGAGCTGGCGGTCATTTTCCAGCAGCCGGCTAATCACTGCCTGTTTCTCCTGCGCCAGTTGCTGCTCGGTTAGTGTTTCCAGTTGTGATTCCATGGCGGTTGCAAAGGCTGTGACAGCCTGATCGATGTCCTCCCCGGAATGTTCCGGGGATTGCACCACCAGCCCGATGGCGGGGGCCTCCAGAATTTCGAACGACGTGGCGTAGACGATGTAGCCCATCTGGCGCTGGGTGCGGATGTCCTCATAAAAGGGCGCGGCGATCAGTTGGCTGAGCAGCCGGTAACGGGCTCGTTCGTCGTATCCCGTGTTCTGGCCCTGCAGGTACAGGGTGTATCCGGTGTCGGGGTGGTGGACTTCCAGGGCAATCCGGGTTTCTCCTGCCGGCAGCTCGCGAACGCCGTTGCGGGCAACCGTCACCGACTCGCTGTGGTCGAGCAGGAATGCATTGACCTGCTGGGCCAGGTTCAGTGCGGCCGCCTCGGTCAGGTTGCCGTGCGCCAGCATCACCGGATCCAACTGATCGAGGAATCGTGTGGCAAACCGCTGCAAGTCTTCAAACCGCACGTTTTCGGCTGCGGCGATCTGGGCATCGATGCTCCAGGCTCCTTCAATCAGGGTGGTCTGTACGAACTCCCCGGTTTGCTCGACCGGGCGAGCCTTGGCCTTGTTGCGTAAGGAATCCAGAAGCTGGTTGCGGGCGATATCAAAGCGCCGCGCCGAGAGCAGCGGATCGGCGACCTGCGTCAGGACCCGGCCCAGCAGCACATGGAGTTTGTCGTTGTAGCCGCCCACCCGGATGCTGATGCCGCGCAGGTGTGGGTAGATCTTGTAATGGAGACCGGCGAGCTGGGCCGGATAGGCATAGGCATTCAGGTTGGTCTCGATGGCATCGACCAACAGCTCGGCCAGCACTTGTTCCCTCGCGGATTCCCGAGCCACCGGCGAGCGCAGGCTCAGGTAAAGGTTGGCCTTGGGGGTATCGAAGCGGGTGTCCCGGGCGTACCAGGTGGTCAGGCCGTTTTGAACGCCAAGTTGCACAGGCGCGGGCATGGAGGCGCCAGCGACCAGTTCCAGATTCTCCGGAATGAAGGGGTTGGCCTCCGGCAGGGCCAGCTGCGCCACCATATCGGCCCGGGGCGCTTCGGCCAGGGCCTCGGCGTTCAGCGCGCTGAGGCGGTATCGGGTTCGATACCACTGCGCTTGCTGCGCCGAGTCGTCCAACGGCTGCTGGCTGAGCACGGCAATGAGGACGTTGTCCGGGGTGAGACGGTTCAGGACCGCCTGATAGCCCTGGGGATCGTACTTGGTCATCATGAACGGCGCACGCAAGACATCCACCGGATCCACCCGCGACATCTGCATCGCCAGCCTGGTCACTTTGTGGACAGGTTCCTGCTGCTCCTGAAAGCGGAAGCTGATGTCGGCCAACCGGGCCATTTCCTCGAATCGCTCCCTGCTAAGCCCCTGCGCCCGAATCTTGTCAATGTAGGCAAAGGCGAGGCGAACGATGGCATCACGATTGGCCAGGCCTTCCGGCGTCAGTTCCATGCTGAGTTCCAGCAATGCTTCCCGATCGGTGTCGGTACTGGTGCCGGCGGATAACATCTCCACCCACCCACGGGACTTGAGCACGTCAAACAGGCTGCCCGGGCCCTCATGCCCCAACAGATTGGCGATGTAACTGGCCGGTTTGGTGCGGTAATGCGGCTGCTGGGACGGAATCGGGAAGATCAGGCTGAGGCTGCGGATGTCCCGCAGAGACTCCACCTCGATCAGGCGGGGCAGCTGGCCGTCAATGAACAGGGGCGCCGTGGGCTCGCTGGCGGGGAGCCTGCGGTCTTCGATGGCGGCGAAGCGGGGGCGCACCATCCGGGCCAGCTCGTCGAGGGATTGTGGGCCGTAGACTGTCAGGGTCATACGCTCGGCGGAGTAGTGCTGCCGCCAGAACGCCACCAGGTCCGGTCGCAGCGGATGCGCCTCGGTGTCCTCCAGGGTGGTGAGGTTGCCGACGGCAAACTGGGTATAAGGGTGCTCCGGGTTAAACGCGGCCTTTTTGGCATCGTAGAAGCGGCGACCGTCTTCCTGGATCTTCGAGGAAAACTCCGAGTGAACCGCGCGGCGCTCCCGCTCCACCAGGTCGGCGGTAAATAGCGGTGCCGAGAATTGCTGGGCGAAGCGGTCGAGAGCGGGTTCGAGAAACTCCGCCTGGATGTCGAAAAAGTAATTAGTGTCCTGAAACGCGGTAAAGGCGTTGTGGGAGCCGCCATGGCTCTTGATGAACTGCTGGTATTCGCCGGCCTGGGGGTACTTTTCCGTGCCCAGGAACAGCATGTGCTCCAGGAAGTGCGCCATTCCCTCCCGCCCCCGGGGATCGTCGCCACTGCCGACGGCAACATTGAGCGAGGCGGCGGCCTTTTCCGAATCCGGATCGGATATCAGCAGGACGGCGAGGCGGTTGTCCAGGGTCAGAAAACGGTATTGATTTTGGTCATTGATGCTTTGTACCGGGGTCGCGCCCGCCTGGGCGTGTGCCAGCAAGGGCATCAGAGCCATTAGCGCCAGCAGGGCGAGAAGGGCACCGACAACCGGTCCGAGGGAGAGGTTCAGGGAGTGACGCATCATGGAAGGCGCTTATCTCAACGGGTCAGTGAATGATGGCGTTCCGGGTACTTGCTGGCTGTTGCGCCAGCGTCTTGCGGGCCAGCTCCGCCGCTGCCTTGGCGTCCAGCTGGCCGGAGCCGATGCGTTCGAGTACGGACGCCATCACCGCGACGGACTGCCGGTATTCGGAAAACTCGGCCTGGAAGGCGTGGTCGATGGCCTGGTACACCGCCTGAATTTTTTCCTCCCGCGACCCGCTGTCCGAGGCGGTGTCGTTGATGGCCTTGAGGCAGGCGCGGGCGATGGAGATATAACGTTCTGCGTTCGGGTCTTGCTTTGCCATGAATCTGCATCCGAAGTTAGGGACTAATGAAAGTCGAATAAGATTGATCTTATTGAATTATGTCATCGCTGCCCAACGGAATCATGTCGACTTTTTCAGAAACCGATTTGTAGCGGCGGTGGGCCTGCGCTGTGCTAGTCTCAGTAGACATGTCGGCGCTCCGGACACTGCTGTTGCTCCGGGCAGGAGGTGATATTTAGAGTTATTACTCTATTAAAAACAATAAGTTAAAGAGCAAAAGCTCTAATAAAGTTCGGTACTTGATGGATCCAATTAAGTACAATGCGAAGCGTTTTTGGAGAGACGGCCCATCAGGCTGCACAGGTGAGTGCAGTACTGGAAGGCCGCGGAATAATAATTCAGAGCATTAATGCAGGATGGAAACACACATGAACTACTTTTTGACGGGTGGAACCGGATTCATTGGACGTTTTCTGGTTGACAAGCTGCTGGCGAGAGGGGGCACGGTGTATGTGCTGGTGCGTGAGCAGTCCCAAGAGAAGCTGGACCGGCTGCGGGAGCGCTGGGGCACCAACAGCGATCGAGTAGTCGCGGTGATCGGCGACCTGTCCAGCCCCGGTCTGGGCATTGACAGTGCCGCACTCAAGGATCTCCAGGGTAATATCGATCACTTTTTCCATCTTGCCGCGGTCTACGATATGGGGGCCGACGAAGAGTCCCAGCAGGTCGCCAACATCGAGGGTACCCGCAATGCCCTGAAGGCCGCCGCCGATCTCAAGGCCGGCTGTTTCCACCACGTATCTTCCATTGCCGCTGCCGGTCTGTTCCGCGGCACCTTCCGGGAAGACATGTTTGAAGAAGCGGAAAAACTGGACCACCCGTACCTGCTGACCAAGCACGAGTCCGAGAAGGTGGTGCGGGAGAGCTGCAAGGTGCCTTTCCGGATCTACCGCCCGGGCATGGTGATCGGCCATTCCAGGACCGGTGAGATGGACAAGGTCGATGGCCCCTATTACTTCTTCAAGATGATCCAGAAAATCCGCCACGCATTGCCTCAGTGGGTGCCCACCATCGGTATTGAGGGCGGCCGCCTGAACATCGTACCGGTGGACTATGTGGT
>JBFHLR010000184.1:0-5047 GCA_041594735.1 Marinobacter sp. | reverse complement strand
TTCCCGGCTATCGCCGGTGAGCGCACGCAACTCATCACTGGCCTGGCCCATGGACAGCTCCGCCCGCAAGGCGTTGATGTCCCGCAGGTACAGATCAGCGGCCATCCAGCGTCCCAGCAGGAACACCCGTTGCGTGACTTCGTGCGTGACGTTGGGGTTGCCGTCCCGGTCGCCCCCCATCCAGGAAGCGATGCGAATGGGCGCCGAGGTCAGCGGCAGGCCCTGCCCGGTGGACGCGATCAGGGCCTGGTCCAGGCTCCGCAGAAACCTGGGCAACGCCTGCCAGAGACTGTTTTCAATGACCGCAAACCCCCATTTGGCCTCATCCACCGCAGTGGGGCGGTGATGGCGAATCTCGTCGGTGTTCCAGGCCTCGGCCACCAGCTGACGCAAGCGCTGGATGACCTCTTCCCGCTCGGACGGCATCAGGTCCTGGTGATCCAGCCGGGCCAGGCATTCCGACATTTCGTCGTATTTCAGGATCAGGGTACGGCGGGCCACTTCCGTCGGGTGGGCGGTGAGCACGAACTCGATGCGCAGGTCGGCCACGCGGCGATGCAATTCCTCCGGGGCGATGCCATCGGCAATCAGGCGGTCGAACACCTCCCCCAGCGACTCCACCATCAGGTCGGTGTGGTGCCCCTTGCGCCGCCGAATACCATGATATTGCTCCGCCAGGTTGGCCAGGTTGAGGAACTGGTTGAAGGCACGGGTGACCGGCAGCAGTTCGTCATCCTTGAGGTTACCGAGCAGTTGCAGCAGACGCTGACCGGAGCCGCTTTCCTGACGCCGGTCGGCCTTTGCCGCGGTGCGGATCTCCTCAATGAGTTCGTAGACTTCCTGACCAGGGTTCTGACGGATCGCTTCCCCCAGCAACTCACCCAGCATACGGACGTTTTCTCGCAGATCGGGATGTAGCTCTGTCACAACGGCATCCTTTTGAATTGACGAAGACCAACGGTTGTACCGATACTAATAACGATTAACGCAAGTGGCCGCAAGGAGTATTCATGAAAGTAACCGATTTGCCCAAGTACTGGGAAACAAAGAAAGATCCGGTCGAGCGGAGCCACGACTACAACCTGCGACTACCGCTGGAGGACGCCGCCCGCATCGCCGCCCTGGCGGATCTGTACCCTGACCGGTCGGAGACCGACATTCTCAACGACATGGTGTCCGCCGCGCTGGATGATCTGGTGCGTCAAAGTCCGCTGAAGGACAAGCTTGCGGGGAAGGATAAGTAGCGCGGGAGTGAATCTGGCAGGGTGTGGTGATCGCCACACCCTGCAAAGTAGTGACTGCTGGAGTGACCGAGCGGCACTCAGGCGACGGATTCGAGCTGGCGCGCCTTCAGCGTCTGGATGTGCTTCTGGCTCAGGCTGACGAACCGGGGCGTCAGGCCTTCGTCCTCATAGATCTCAAAACCATCTTCATCGAACGCCACCACCTTGGTGCCCTGCACGTAGGGGAAACTGGTTTCCAGCTCATCGAGCGACGCTGAAACCAGATCCCGCAACAGGTCCTGCGGTGTTTTCATCGGATACACGGCGGCCAGTTTTTCCAACCGCTGGTGATGCTGATCTGACAGCGCCATAAAATAAGCGTCACGCGTGAGCCTGCCCCGTGCGTGCTTATCCCAATAATTGACCAGATCCTTTATCTTCATAGTACCGTAACTCCCGCCTTATCTTGCCCTGACTGGCAGCCCGTGTTTGCAGCGGCCATTATCAAAAAGTTTAGCCGAAGCTGGCGTTCCGGGCGCTGCTATATGGTTACGGATTGTACCTAGGAAGCCTCTGACACCGATCGGGCTTGCCTTTGGTTAACGCTGCTTCTCAATTCCCTTGACCGACTGCCAGATCCGATCCAGGGCCTCCAGCGACTCGCTATCCATATCCCGCCCTTCGGCGGCCAGTTGCTCTTCAATCGCGCGAAACCGGGCGTCGAACTTGTGATTGGTGCCGTGCAGCGCCTGCTCCGGATTGACCTTCATGAAACGGGCGAGGTTGACGCAGACGAACAGCAGATCGCCCAGTTCATCGGCCACCGCAGCTGGATCACCGGTGCCGGCCTGGGCCTGTTGCCAGGCCTCCTTGAGTTCGTCAATTTCCTCATGGAGTTTGTCGAAGACCGGCGCAATCGAGGGCCAGTCAAAGCCGTGATGGGAGGCCCGGCGCTGAAGCTTTTCGGCACGGGCCATGGCCGGCAAGGTCCGGGCGATGCCGTCCAGGCGGCTAGTCGCTACTGGCGTGATCGCCCGCTGCGACGCCTGTGCCCGCTCCTCGGCCTTGATGCGCTCCCAGTTGGCCTTGATCTCCGCCTCGGTGGGGCGGTTATCCGGATCCACTTCGCTGGCCAGGGTGCCATCCGGAAATACGTGGGGGTGACGGCGCACGAGTTTTCGCACCAGGTTGTCGACGATGCTGTCGAACTCAAAATGGCCCTGCTCGCGGCCTAACTGACTGTAGAACACCACCTGAAACAGCAGGTCCCCCAGCTCGTCCTCCAGGTGGGGGAAGTCCTGCCGCTCGATGGCATCCGCCACCTCGTAGGCCTCTTCCAGCGTATGGGGCACAATGGAGGCGAAATCCTGCTTCAGATCCCACGGACACCCGGTGTCGGGCTTACGCAACCGGGCCATCAGGTACTTGAGGTCATCCAGGCTATAGCTCATCCCCGTCTCCGTCGGACTTCGACAATGTTTGGCAGATTGCGAATCTGGGCCAGCAGGCGGGCCAGCTGCTCGAGGCTGCTGATTTCCACCGTCACTGTCATGGTGGCGGTGTTGTCATCCGGATTGGACACGGTGTTCAGGGCGATCACGTTGCTGCGGGACGAGGTCAGTACCTGGGTAATGTCCCGCAGCAGTCCCGACCGGTCGTAGGCATCAATCTCGATGTCGACCGGATACACAGCCTCCGGTCGCGTCCCCCAGTCCACCTCAATGATACGGTTCGGTTCGTACTCCCGCAGGTTCAGGAAGGTGAGGCAATCCTGGCGATGCACCGTGACGCCCCGGCCAACGGTGATGTAACCACCGATGGGGTCCCCTGGCAACGGCTTGCAGCACTTGGCAACCTGGGTCTTGAGCTTGCCCACGCCCTGGATCTGGATATCCGACTCGGTGTCGTAGGTTTTGTGGCTATCCCGTACCAGCTTCAGATCCAGCTGCCGGCTGCGGGGTTCCAGCAGTTGCTGGGCGACATTGGCGACGTGGGTTGGCCGCAGATCGCCAGCGCCAACGGCGGCGAACATGTCTTCGGCGGAGTGGTAATTGACTTTCTGGGCCAGCTGACCGAGATCGAGTTCATGGATCGACAGGCGCTTGAATTCGTCCTCCAGAATGGCCCGGCCGTCGATCACATTACGGTCGTGGTCCTGTTGTTTGAACCAGTGGGTCACCTTGGCCCGGGCCCGGGAGGTCTGAATATAGCCCAGGCTGGGGTTGAGCCAATCCCGGCTCGGGGCCGGATTGTTGGAGGTCAGGATCGACACCTGCTCACCGGTTTTGAGCGGGTAGGTCAGTGGCACGATGCGACCGTTGACCCGAGCGCCGCGACAGGCATGCCCCACCTCGGTGTGCACCCGATAGGCAAAATCCACCGGGGTCGCACCCTGCGGCAGATCCACCACGTGGCCTTCCGGGGTAAAGACGTAGACCCGGTCGGAGGCGACATCGGATTTCAGGTGATCGGCCAGACCAGACAGATCCCCCAGCTCCTCCTGCCACTCCATGACCTGGCGCAGCCAGTTGATCTTGGCGTCGTAGCCCGAGGATTTCTTGCCGTTGTCCATGCCCTTATACAGCCAATGGGCACACACACCCAGTTCCGCCTCCTCGTGCATCTGGTGGGTACGGATCTGCACCTCCATCACCTTGCCTTCCGGCCCAACCACCGCAGTGTGCAGGGACTGGTAGCCGTTCTCCTTGGGGTTGGCGATGTAATCGTCGAATTCATTGGGAATATGGCGCCACAGACTGTGGACAATGCCGAGTGCGGCATAGCAGTCGCGCACCTCCGGCACCAGGATGCGCACGGCCCGAACATCGTAGACCTGGGAAAAATCGATGCCCTTGCGCCGCATTTTGCGCCAGATGCTGTAAATGTGTTTGGACCGGCCGGACAGCTCACCGTCGATGCCGGCGGACCCCAGCTCGCCCTTGAGGGCATGCAGCACCCGGTCGATGTAGCTGTCCCGGTCGAGACGCCGCTCGTCCAGCAATTTGGCGATTTTCTTGTAGGCGGAGCCGTGCAGGTAGCGGAAGGACAGGTCCTCCAGCTCCCATTTGATGTGCCCGATGCCCAGGCGGTGGGCCAGCGGTGCATAGATGTCGAAGACTTCCCGGGCCACCCGCATCCGCTTCTCCGGGGAGGCGTCCTTGACGGCGCGAATGGCGCAGGTGCGCTCGGCCAGCTTGATCAGCGCCACCCGGACGTCGTCAATCATGGTCACCAGCATCTTGCGCACGTTGTCGAGCTGGCCCTGGCTCTGACCCAGCACGTTGCCTTTCAACGGGTGATGGATCGCAGAGATGGCGGCCATCTGCTGGACCCCGTCGATCAGCCCGGCGACTTCGTCACCAAACTCGGCCCGGATTTCCGCCAGCGCGACCCGTTCCTCCCGCACCGCGCGATACAGGATGGCAGCCACCAGACTGGCCTGATCCAGGTGCAATTCCACCAGCACCTGGGCCATATCCACCCCGGTGTGAAAGCTGCTGGCGCCAGGTGCCCAGAGTCGGTCTTCCTGAACCGCCTGGAGGTCGATCTCGGCCGCTTTTTCACAGGCACGACGAAACTGGGCCGCATCTTCCAGATGGGTTTGCGATTCAATCTGACGGACCCAGCGCTCGATGTCGAGCTCGCCGTCCTGGTTCACCACGTAGTCTTCGCGAACTTTGACCATGCCGGTTTGATTTTCCTGTGTTCCGCACCCAATCATCCCTGATTGGATGACCGTTAGTTGTTCTCCCGCTCGAACAGCGCAATCGATTCCACATGGGTGGTATGGGGGAACATGTCCATCACGCCGGCACGCACCAGGC
>JBFHLR010000183.1:0-5070 GCA_041594735.1 Marinobacter sp. | reverse complement strand
ATTGGCGTTCGGGCCGAGGGCGAGAGTCGGTGGTCGCTGGTGGATGACCAGATCCAGCCGGTGCGGGGGTTGCAGCAGGACGCCAACATCGAGCTGGTGGGCATTGCCGAGCATCTGGAGGCTGGTGATGAGCTGGCCCTGCTGGTGTATGGCTATCACCCGCAGTATCTGGAAAGCGGCTCGCGGGACGCGTTGGTGCCGTTCGTCAACCTGTCTGGTACGGTCCAGCTGCCGGTGCTGGAAGGCAGCGTGGAGCCGCCGGTAGCGCCATAACGGTGCCGGCGGTCACCCCCTTCGGGTGGCCGCTGGTTTTGGCGGGCTTAGTACACCGCCAACAGGCAGTGATTCAGCGTACGGGCCTCGATGCAGCGCCCGCAATTGGCCTTGCGGCAATTGGCGGAATCGTGAATGCCGATGCCGTGATAAGCTTCGTCCCCGGGCCGGTCGTTGATACCCTGGTAGAGCCGCAGGTGCCGGTCCAGTGCCTGTTCCGCCTCGAAACGGCTGACGAAAGGACCCAGGTCGCTGTTTTCCCGCACCAGGGCATACCAGCCAGCGGCGGTTTCGATGAAACGATCGTCGCGCTGGGGAAGGGACGATACGGCAGCATTCTTCGGCATGCTAGGGCCTCCAATGGCAAACGTTGGCACCCGCCGGCACCGGGTACGGGTCCGGATGATGTCATCCGGTTCTTACAAACCAACGCTCAATCCGGTATTTTGGTTCCCAATTTCATCATTCGGCGTTCACCATTCGGCTTTCAAGGTTCGGCCGCCGTGCCATCTGCAGATAACCTCACACCATGAACGTGATTCCCTTCCAGGACCTGTGCTGTCCGCTGGACGGCCAGCCGCTGACTGGCGATGGCCAGAGCTGGCGCTGTGGCGCTGGCCACTGTTACGACATCGCCCGCCAGGGCTATACCCATTTGCTGCCGGTACAGAACAAACGTTCCCGGGACCCGGGCGACAGCAAGGCGATGGTGGCGGCCCGTCGCCGCTTTCTGAACGGTGGCCACTACCGGCCCATCGCCACGGCGGTGGCCGATGCGCTGCTGGCCGAATCCGCCGGGGTCTCGCCGCTGAGTTGCCTCGACGCCGGCTGTGGCGAAGGCTATTACCTGCGGGAGCTGGCGGCAAGGGAGGACGACCGCACCCTGGCGCTGGCGGGCCTGGATATCTCGAAATGGGCGGTGCAGGCGGCCGCCAGGCAGGACCGGCAGACCCGCTGGCTGGTGGGCAGCAACGCCAACCTGCCAGTGGCGACGGCGTCGCTGGATCGGGTGTTGTGCCTGTTCGGTTTTCCGGTTTACGACGAATTCGCCCGGGTGCTCAAACCCGGTGGCGAGCTGTTGCTGGCGGATGCGGGCCCGAACCACTTGAGGGAACTGCGGGAGATCGTCTACCCGAGCCTGAAGCCGCGCGGTGAAAAGCCGCTGGCGGCGCCAACCGGGTTTTGCTCACTGGCGGCTGACACGGTGACCTACTCACTGGAACTGAGCGAGGCTCAAGCCATTGCCGATCTGCTGGCGATGACGCCCCACCTGTATCGGGCCAGTGCCGAAGGGCGGGCCAGGGCGGCGGCGCTGAGCGCGTTGACGGTGACCGTTGAGGTTCAGGTGCGACGGTTGCAGCGATTGGCGGAAGGGGAATAACCAGGCAGCCTCTGCCCAACGCCGGGATCAGCTTGGCCAATCAGGCTGCCTGGCACGGTCCCCGGGTCAGCCGCGATCGGCTTGCCCGGGAACCATGGGGGGCGGTTAACCGCCCAAGGCGCCAAGCAGGCCGCTCAGCACGGTGCCCAGAATCGGGCCCAGCACCGGCAGGGCATCCAGATTGGTGGGCACGGCCTGCTCACCCAGGATCTCCTCGATCTGAGCATTCGGATCGAACGAGGCCTGGTTCAGCAGCTCGTCAAGGGTGCCACCGGTGAGCAGGCCACCGGGGACCTCGCCGGTGAGGTAGTCGCCGATTACCGGCAGGGAGCTGCCGCCGCTGGTCAGCATGTCCTGCAGGTCGGCCAGCGCGGGCAGATCGCCGTTGGGGAGCTGACCTTCGGTCAGATCGGACAGCGGCAGGGCATTGACCAGGTCGGTGCCGTTGAGGGTCAGCAGACTACCATTGTTGAACAACTGGGCCTGCAGCAGCGGGTCGCTGGCCACGTTGCCCAGCAGGTCGGCCACGCCGGGCAGCTGGTTGAGGGCGGCGGCAATCTGGCCCACCGCCAGCACCAGGCCGTCGCTCAGGGGTTCCGGGAACAGTTCGGCAAAGCCCGGCTCCGTCAGCAGCAGCTCGGCGCTGAACGGTGCGTTCATGGCACTGGGGTCGGCCAGCTGGCCAAGCAGGGCGCTGACCAGGGTGATGGCCTGGCTGGGATCCTGGGTCTCGAAGGCGGTCATCAGCGCGTCCAGACCGCTGGGGTCGACGCTGATATCCAGTGCCAGGGCGCAAGCACCGCCGTCCGCGGCCGGATCACAGATGGCGATCAGGGTGTCGGTGTTGTCCGGAGACGGCGAGGCATCCGGCAGGTTGCCCACCAGGGGCAGGGTCAGCAGCAGCGGATTCTCGAAGCCGTCCATGCCGCCGCCGTTACCGAACTCACCAAACTGCTCCTGCAGCTGGGTCGCCAGATCCTGCAGACGATTACCCAAACCGGTAACCTGCTCCAGGGTGTTGCTGTCCAGGGGCAGCTGCTCGCCGCCGGTGCGGAACAGCGAGACGATCTGTTCGGCAATGGGGTTGTCGGTCAGGCCGCTAAGGGCATCCTCCGGGTTGCCGGATTCATCCTTGCCCAGCACCAGCTCGTAGGAGGTCTGGGCGTCGAACGGCGCTTCCGGCAGGAAGGTCAGCTGGCTGTTGCTGGCGTCGAAACTGACTTCGCCGCCAAACGCCTTGGCGGGGTCACTGACCTGGCGCACATACAGCGAGCCGCCGCTGATGCTGGAGGGGTCCAGGACGCCGTTGAACTGGATCACGATGGGCCCGCGGGGGTCCACCAGATCGTCCGCGCTGGCGGGGTAGATGTAGGACACTTGCAGCGGGCTGTTGTCCGGCTCGTCGCCGGTGCCAAAGGGCAGTTCCGCGCCTTCCGGCAGGGGCAGGGTGCTGGAGCCGCAGTCGGCGAGAATGCCCTCGATGGTGGCCTGGTAGTCTTCGTTCGGGTCGAGAGATTCGCTGGGGTCGATCACGATCTGGTTACCGGCCACGCGGATGTCCAGGGCGCCGTTGCCATCGAACGAGACGCTGGAACTGTCCACCGAGGACGGATCAATGGCGGCATTGAACACGAACAGTAACGACCCGTTAAGGGCAAACTGCTGTTCGCCGGCGGGCGGGAAGGTGTCCACCAGCGCGAAGGCCTGATCGCCACTGCACACCGATTCGGTGGAGGCTTCGCCGCCATTGTCGGTGGGCTCAGTGACCACCTGGGGTTGACTTTCGGGGCTGGTGGTGGCGCTGTCGCCGGCCACCGCGGGCGAGTCAGAATCACTGGAAGAGGAGCTGCCGCCGCATCCAGCGAGTAACAGGGGGGTTGCAAGTGTGAGGGCCAGTAGACGTTGTCGTCCAGAAATCACGTTGTACATCATCCGCTACCTTTTTTCTTATGGAATCTACCACCGGAAGGGGTTATCCGGTTGTGGCACATATGTACCAAGATTGTTAACAAAATGATACATACGTACCAAGACAGAGTCGCGGAATTGACGTCGATTGACAGTTCCAAGTCAGGTTGGCCCTTTATGACAAGTTAGGGGTCAGGGCGTGGGCCGTGGTAGCCGCCGGTAGCCAAAGGACCGGTCCGTAACCTTCATAGATAAAAGCTATTGTTTTTCTAAAAACTATCAATTTGAGACGAAAGCCCTCGGCGCCTATCGTTGGGACTCAATTTAACGACAGGAGCATTCCTCGATGGGCATCATCAACAGCGAAATCAAACCGTTTAACGCCACCGCCTACAAGCAGGGCGAGTTTGTGGAAATTTCCGAAGCGGACGTGAAGGGCAAGTGGGCGATCTTCTTCTTCTACCCGGCCGACTTCACCTTCGTGTGCCCCACCGAGTTGGGCGACGTCGCCGACAAATACCAGGAGCTGCAGCAACTGGGCGTGGAAGTGTTCTCCGTGTCCACCGACACCCACTTCACCCATAAGGCGTGGCACGACACCTCCGACACCATCGGCAAGATCAACTACTTCATGGTGGGTGACCAGACCGGGACCATCACCAACAACTTCGGCGTGATGCGGGAAGGTCAGGGCCTGGCGGATCGCGCCACTTTCCTGATCGATCCGGATGGCATCATCCAGGCGGTTGAGATCACGGCCGAAGGCATCGGCCGCGACGCCGACGACCTGCTGCGCAAGGTCAAGGCGGCCCAGTACGTGCGCAACAATCCGGGTGAAGTGTGTCCGGCCAAGTGGAAGGAAGGGGAAGCGACCCTGGCGCCGTCCCTGGACCTGGTCGGCAAGATCTAAGCATTCCCCACGGTAACAGCTGTCTTTAAGGCCCGCTCTGCGGGCCTTTTTGTTGGTGTGATAAGACACAGTTCGTTTATAGGTAAGCACTATTAAAAGTTTAATTCTAATCAATTAGAGCTTTTGATAGTCGGGTTTTATCGTAGGTACCTGTTCAGGCGCGATCGGTGGTGAGCGCCGGATTTACCTCACCGGATACCCATAGTTACCTCATCAGATACCATAGGGGAATACGATATGTTGGATGCCAACCTCAGGGATCAATTGCAGGCCTACCTCCAGAATCTCACGCAGCCGATCGAGCTGGTGGCGGCGCTGGACGACGGCGCCAAGTCCCGCGAACTGCACGCCCTGCTGAGCGAGATCGCCGGCTTGTCCGAGCTGATTAGCCTTAGCGATTCGGACGCAGTCAACCTGCGTCGGCCGTCGTTCGCCATCAACCGGGTCGGTACCGACGTCGGAGTGCGCTTCGCCGGTATTCCCATGGGCCACGAGTTCACCTCCCTGGTGTTGGCCCTGCTGCAGGTGGGTGGCCACCCGTCCAAGGCGAGCCAGGATGTGATCGAGCAGGTTCGGGCCCTGGACGGCGACTGCGAGT
>JBFHLR010000182.1:0-5072 GCA_041594735.1 Marinobacter sp. | reverse complement strand
GGGCTACCCAGCTCAGTGCCATCATGATGATGGCCAGTCGCTTTGCATTGGCGGGAATGGCGCCTTCTTCATGCCAGGCCTGGATGTGAGTTCCATAACGCGGGTGTGATTCCAGCCGGGCCCGCAGCACGGGGCAGCCGCGACTGGCGGCCCAGGCCGCGATCAGGACGAATACCGTAGTGGGCATGCCGGGAACGACCAGGCCGATCGCCGCCAGGCCGAGGCTGGCATAGGCCAGGGACAACCAGAGCAGACGATGGGCATTTCGAGTCATGCCTGCCTTGATGCAAGTTGGGTGCCGCATGCGTGCTCACCTCACGTTCACCGCAGGTTCGTCGCCTTTTGTTCGGACGATTTTGCACAGTCTCACGCGGTGGAATGCATGCACAGGAGCCTGCGCGAGACCGCCAGAAGCCGAATCTCATTCCACGGCAATGCCCCGTTTGGGTGACGGAATTCCTCGGGCGTAACCCGTCAGCCGGTGACACAAACTCTGTGTGCCATACGGCCAGGGTTACCCGGCGTCTGAAAGAGGGTTGAGTTCGGCCTGACAAATCCCGCTGATCCTGTAAAATGTTGCGCTGCAATAATTTGCGTGCCGTAAGCGGCTTTTCCAGGACGGAACAGAGGGTAAAGGTTTGGGAGTTCAAACTCGGGGCGCGAGCGCGCTTGTTTTGCTGGGCATGGCCGTGTCTGCACAGGCGCTGGAATTCAGGCTGGGTGATGTCCAGTTCGGAGTGATCAACCGGGGATCGCTGGGTGCCCAGTGGCGGATCGAGGACCGTGACCCGGCACTCATCGGTAAATTGAACCTGAACCCGACGCTTTGCGCCGGGGATGATTGTCACTCGCTGGCAGATGACCCGGAGCCGAACCAGCGGCTGGTTGATGCCCCCGGGGCGTTTTCCGGCGACAAGTTTGATGATGGCAACCTCAACTACGATGTCGGTGATGTGGTGGCCGGGGTGGCCAAACTCTCCACCGATATCAAGGTCAGCTGGAATGCGCTCAGTCTCAAGGCGCGCACCATCGCCTTCTTTGACGCGGTCAATACCGATTTTCGCGACTACCACCCGAATAACACATCCCGCGTGACGGAGCCCGGCGTGGGCGGCTATCAGCCGGCGTTCACGCAGCGCGAGAGCGCGATTGAGAACCTGGCCGGAAACAGCGTGGATGTCATGGACCTGGTGCTGGCCGGAGACTTTTACTTCGGTGACCGGCTGGTGGCGGTATCGGTCGGTCAGCAGGGGATGCGCTGGGGTGAAGCCAACCTGATCGCGCTGAACTCGCTCAATGAAATCAACCCGCCCGATGCGCGCCGCCTGCGGATGCCGGGCAGCCAGATCAACGAAGTCTTCAAGCCGATCCCGCTGGCGGTGATCTCCGGTGACCTGTTCCCGGACTATGGCATCACGGCCGAGGTGTTCTACCAGTTGCGATGGGAGCCCTTGCAGGCAGAGCCGGGCGGTACCTTTTTCTCCGATGTTGACCTGATGTCGCGCACCGGGGCCGCAAACCACGTGCTGTTCAACCTGGGGTACTTCCCCGAAGACCCGCTGGTCGATGATGGCAGTGGACGCCTGCGTGGCCAGCATCGGTTGCAGAACCCACTGGTCGGGCTGCTGACGGATACCTCGTTCACGTTGGTTATGGACCAGACCCACGAAGCCCGTGATGATGGCCAGTTCGGGGTTCGGGTGAACTGGTTTGCCGACGCTATCAACAATGGCACCGAGTTCGGCTTCTATGCAATGCAATACCACAGTCGCTTCCCCTATCTGTCAGCCTATGCGGCCGACCGGACTCCGCTACGTGACCTGGCAACCGGATCGGCGGTGGATATCCTGCTGAGTTGCCAGGCTGTCGGGACCGACTGCCTGCCACTGGATACCGCCACCACGGCGCTGGTATACCCGGAAGACATCCACATGTACGGCATCAGCTTCAGCACCAATGTCGGTGCATGGTCGGTCGCCGGGGAATATTCCTTTCGCCCCGACCTGCCGGTGCAGGTTCATGCCAGCGACGTGACCTGGGCCGCCATGCAGCCTGCACTGCCCGAAGACGACATCCTGATCGGGGCCGCTACCATTGGCGATCTGGTGGGTCTGGGTGATCTCGTGGGCTCGACCCTCGCACCGGTGGAGGACATTCTCGGCAACGTGACCGCGTTGTTGACCGATGGCGCACTGGATCTTCCCACCATCGTTCCGGGTGCGCGTAGCGCATTGCCCGACTACCTGGAAACGGTCTACCGCAACAACACCGACATTGATGCCACGATTGCCGAGCGGGGTGAAAACTACCTGATCAACGGGTATGAGCGACTCCAGGTTGGCCAGGCCGCCGTCACCGGTGTGCGGATTCTCGGGAATTCCCACCCGATTTCGTCGCTGCTGCGCAGTGAACAGATCATCACGCTGGTCGAAGTCGGTCTGACCCACATCGTCGATTTGCCGGCGCATGATCAGATCCAGTTCGATGTGCCAACGCCGAATCGCACCCATGCCTCCGCTGGTGCCGATGGCACCGGGCAGGCCGATGGTCAGCCGGATGCCCGAACCTTCAACCCCACCCAGCAAACCGATGCCTTCGTTACCGACTTCAGCTGGGGTTACCGCGTGCTCAGCTTCTTCGAGTACAACGATGTGTTCTGGGGCCTGAACTTCAAGCCTTTCCTGGGCTGGTTCCACGATGTCCAGGGGTATGCCCCCGGCCCGATGTCGAACTTCCTCGAGGGGCGCAAGGAGTGGCTGGTCGGAACCGAGGTATTTTACGGCGAAACATGGAGCGCCAAGCTGCAATACAACGGGCTCGACGGTACCCGTCACTTTTCGCGACGGGATCGGGATACCGTCCAGGCCGAGCTGCACTTCACCTTTTGACGCGCCAATGGCGAGTTCGCTTTCGCGGGGGTGAGCCGGGATTGGGGTTAACCCGAGTGGGTTGACTCGAGTGGGTTAAAGCGCCATGATGGACGCTCCCGCAGTTCCGGTACGCCCGCATGGCAGCAGCAGAATCGACCAGCACACCGCCCCTGAGCGATGTCGACGTCCCCCAGCGGCTGGTCCTGACAGCGATTGCCGAATTTGGCGCGCGGGGTACGCAGGCGGTTTCCGGGCGCGAAATCCAGCGCAAGGCCGGTGTTCTCAACGAAGCGGCAGTGCGCTACTACTTCAAGAGTCGCCATGGGCTACTGGATGCCTGTCTGGCCCACATCATTGCCGAGTTCGACCCCATCATCGATGAAGCCTGGGTCGAACTGGCCGGCCTCAGGCAAGAGGGCGCACTCACGGTAAAAGTGGTTGTCAGGGCGCTGGTGGTGGCATTTCATACCTACTGGCAGCAACACGCGGCCGGCGTCCAGCTGGTGGCGCGCCTGATTCGCGAGGAAGGGGAAGTCGGCCAGGACATGCTGATACGTCGTTTCGGGCATGTGATCTGGCGCTTCGAAGACGAGCTGTCGGCATTGCTGCCCGGTAAACCGGCACAAACACTGCGCCTGCACAGTTTTCTTGCGATCAACAATATCGTCAACGGCATGGTGGACCAGACACTGCTCTGGCAGCTTCCGGGCACACAGTCGCAACAGGCGCACTTTTCAATGAGCCAGGAAAGTCTGGCCCAGGGGTTTATCGACTACGTCTCAGCAGGACTGTGCTCGACCCCGTAACAAAGGAAGGGAGACAAACAATCATGACATCACTTTTCCGGGCGGCACGGACAGCGCGCTGCTTAGTCGGCGCAGCATTGATCGGTGCTCTGTTAGCCTGCGGGGGAACCGGCGACGTTGACACCGCCGCCTTTGACGTCGCTGCAAACGGTAGCGACCCTGGTCATACCGGCGAGGATCGTGACAGCTATCCGTTCGGCCTGGCCTGCGGCTGGGAGGTGGCGAGTAATATCGACACCATGAACATCGCATTTCCGGACGAGTCGGCCAAGTACTGGGTCGCGCTGGTGCCGATGTTGCCGCAAACCCGTCTGCGCATCGATGGCTACTACCCCGATGCACGCTACTTCTCGTACAACGTCTACGATCTGATCCTGCGTCCCACCGATGCGATCGCCGATGCCGATATCGCGCCGAAGGCGGATGGTGCCAACAGCTTCGCTGACGCCACAGCGGAGTATGGCGATGCGTACACCGCCTATGTGGAGTTCACGGGCCGGCCGGAAACGCCGCAGCCCAACACCATCTATGCCGGTGAGATGAACCTGGGCTCGCTGGCGTTGCCGCAGCCGGCCCTCACGGCGCTGTTCTACCGCGTTTATGTGCCCGGTGAGGACATGGAGTTCGATGGTGGCGTCGGCCTGCCATTGCTGACACTGGAAACCGCCGACGGCGAGATCGAACTGCTGCCCACCGCGAACTGCGTGGAGCCGCTATTGCCGACGCTCGGCGATACCCTGCCCCATCTCGGTGTCAATGACCTGCTGCGGGATTCCGACATCATCGATGACCCCTTTCTGGCTCGCCCCGGCACCCTCCCTCTGGGTCAGCCTGAAGCCGCCACGCGGGTGTTTTACGGTTTGCCCAGCACCGTGTTCAATTTGCTGCGCGACTTTCTCGGCCTGCCGATTCCCGATGGCGTCGAACACCAATTGCCCTTGCCCGCTGGCGGCGGCTTTCTGTCAAACATTCACAACGCCTACACGACCAATCTGTTCAGTCGCAGCTATGGCAACGTGGTCATGATTCGGGCCAAGGCGCCCAGTTTCCGCGACCAGCCCGGGGCGCCCTTTGACGCCGAGCAGCTGCGCTACTGGTCGGTCTGTCAGAACGATTTGCCCACGCAGCGCTACGTTGGCTGTATTGCAGACTATCAGGCGCACCTGGACGACCAGGGCTATTTCACGGTGATGGTGTCTGACACGGCCGACCGCCCGATCAACGCGCGGGCCGAGAATGGCGTCGACTGGCTTCCCTGGGGGCCATATGTCGACGCCTTGTTGATCTACCGCCACATGCTGCCGCAGCCAGGCTTTGCCGAGACCATACACAACGTGCCGCAGGGCACCGAGCCGGCGGACATCATGGGCGAGTACGTCCCACGCAGTGCATATTG
>JBFHLR010000181.1:0-5146 GCA_041594735.1 Marinobacter sp. | reverse complement strand
GGCAGGGCAGGCTCCAAAGCCTGCCCTGCCCTGCGCCCCATCCAGGGCAGTTTCTGCCACCAGCGGGTGGCGTCAGCGTCAGCCTCTTTTGGTTCAGCCACCCGGCTATTCAACACCGGTGGTTCGGGTTGGGTTTCAACGGCTGGCCTGCGCGGTTGCATATCAAGCTGCGGCGGTGACTGCATCCGCTCCTGCACCGATGCCCAGCACCACTCATACCCCTTCAGGGTCAACCCGCCCACCTGGTCCATCAGCCAAAACCAGGACAGCCCGGTGGTCACCGTCAACGCAAACAGAAAGATGGCCACCAATAGCAGGGTGGTAGCAGGCAGGTTAAAGAACAACACCATGGCGTCGGACACCGCCACGCCCATCACCCCGCCAGATGAAGCGGACAGCCCGAACAACGAGTAAAGGGACATCAGGCTGGTGGCGGATAACAGAATTAGCGCAAAACCGCCGAATCGCACCATAAACAGTGGCCAATGCAACTCCATTGGATCGTTGCGTCGACGAATGAGCATGATGGCGTAGCCGGCCACCATGGTGGGGAACAGGAAGGCCACATAGCCGAAGAAGTCCATCAGCAAACTCGCCAGCCAGGCCCCTGTGCGCCCGGCGGAATTGGTGACGTCGGTCTGGTGGCCAATGCTGGCCCAGCCCGGGTCCGCCGGACTGAACGTGAGCAGAGACATGAACAGGTAGATAGCCAAAACCACCAATGCTATAACCGCGCCTTCCCGCGCACCTTGTCCGACCAGCTTGCGAAAACGCTGCTGCTTCTCGGTAAGTTCCGGTGATTTCTGTGCTTTTTTGGGCTCTGCCATGAAAACTCTGACGATTCCGTTACTGTGTGTCGTCCCTGCGGTACGCCTTGGTGGCCTGGTGCTAGGCGCCCCACTCAGCTTTTGAGTGTGTCCAAGCCACGGGACAGATCCTTTTTCAGATCCGCGATGGATTCGATACCAACCGATACCCGAATAAGGTTTTCGGTAATTCCCGCCTGGGCCTTGTCTTCCGGTGACAGTCGGCCATGGGTCGTGGTTGCCGGATGAGTAATGGTGGTCTTGACGTCACCCAGGTTGGCGGTAATGGAAATCATCCGAGTGGCGTCAATGAACGCCCAGGCCGCTTCCCGGCCACCGCGCACCCGGAACGACAGCACCCCACCAAAACCACTCTGCTGCTTCAACGCCAGCTGGTGCTGTGGATGCTGTTTCAGGCCGGCGTAGAAAACCTGCTCCACGCCCTCCTGCTGCTCCAGCCATGTCGCCAACTCTAGCGCATTCTCGCAGTGGGCACGCATACGAATTGGTAACGTTTCCAGTCCCTTGAGGAACACCCAGGCATTAAAGGGGCTGAGGGTCGGGCCGGCGGAACGCAGGAAGCCATAGACTTCCTCCATCAATGCGTTGGACCCAACCACCACACCCCCAACACAGCGGCCCTGGCCGTCCAGGTACTTGGTGGCGGAATGAATCACCACATCGGCACCGAACTCCAGGGGACGCTGCAGAATCGGTGTGCAGAAGCAGTTATCCACCACCAACAGGGCGTCTGCGGCTTTCGCCAACCCGGATAGCGCCTGCAGGTCGGCTACTTCACACAACGGATTGGAGGGAGTTTCCAGGAACAACATACGGGTGTTGTTGCGAATGGCGTCCTGCCACTGACTCAGATCCGTCAGACTGACAAACGTAATCTCAACGCCAAACTTGGCGAAGTATTTCTGCAACAGTACGTTGGTGGTGCCAAACACGCCGCGGGAGCACACCACATGGTCTCCTGCTTTAAGCAGCGCCATGCAGGTGCTGAGAATGGCCGCCATGCCGGACGCCGTTGCCACCGCTCGCTCGCCACCTTCCATCGCCGCGATCCGCGCCTCGAACGCCTGCACCGTGGGGTTGGTGAAGCGGGAGTAGATGTTACCGGGTTCCTCGCCACCAAAGCGTGCGGCGGCCTGGGCCGCGCTGCCATAGACAAAGCTGGAGGTTGGGAAGATCGGATCGCTGTGCTCCAATTGGGCCGTGCGGATCTGACCGGCCCGAACCGCCAGCGTTTCAACGGACATGCCCTCCAGATCGGCCTCAGGAATGAAGGTATGCTCTTCTCGGCGATGGGTCATTTGCAGCTCCTTACAGTTTCCTGACGGCCCGGAACGGCCACAGCTCAGTCTTCGTCGTTATGCAGATCAATAATGGCGTTGTCGGATGCCTTGCCTGAGGCGGACTTGTTTTTGTCGCTGCGAAGCGCCTCAATGCGTTCCAGGTAGGCCTGATCGATGTCCCCGGTGACGTATTGCCCATCAAACACCGAGCACTCCCAGGATTCAATCTCCGGGTTAACGTCGTTGACGCAGGTAATCAGATCGTCAAGATCCTGATAGACCAGCCAGTCTGCGCCGATCATCTCACAAATCTCTTCCACGCTGCGATCGTGGGCAATCAGTTCGCTGGCGGAGGGCATGTCGATGCCGTACACATTGGGGTAGCGAACTGGGGGCGCCGCGGAGGCAAAATAGACATTCTGTGCACCGGCATCCCGAGCCATCTGAACGATTTCCTGGCAGGTAGTGCCCCGTACAATGGAGTCATCCACCAACATCACGTTCTTGCCACGGAATTCCAGGTCGATGGGGTTGAGTTTCTGCCGCACCGACTTCTTACGCATTTTCTGGCCAGGCATGATGAAGGTCCGGCCAATGTAGCGGTTCTTGATAAAGCCCTCACGGAACTTCACCCCTAACCGGTGTGCCATCTGCATGGCAGAGGTCCGGCTGGTATCGGGAATGGGAATAACCACGTCGATATCGTGGTCGGGACGCTCCCGCAGCACCTTGTCGGCCAGGGTCTCTCCCATTCGCAGGCGGGCCTTGTAGACCGATACCTTGTCCATGATGGAGTCCGGCCGGGCGAAGTAGACATGCTCGAAAATGCACGGAATCAGGTGGGATTGCTCGGCACACTGCTGGGTATAGAGGGTGCCATCGGTTTCGATATAGACCGCTTCGCCCGGGGCGATATCACGCACCAGGGTAAAACCTGCAGCGCTTAGCGCTACACTTTCTGACGCGATCATGTACTCACGGCCCTCCTCGGTCTCCCGAACGCCATAACAGGCGGGGCGGATGCCGTTGGGATCGCGGAAGCCAACAATGCCATACCCCGTCACCATGGCAATGACGGCGTAGGCACCCTTGCAACGCTGATGCACCGCTTTAACCGCCGCAAAAATCTCGTCCTTGGTGGGATCCAGCTTGCCAAGTTTCTGCAGTTCATGGGCAAACACATTGAGCAACACTTCGGAATCCGAATTGGTGTTGATGTGGCGAAGATCGGTACGGAACAGGTCCCGGCTCAGTTCATCGGCATTGGTAAGATTGCCGTTATGGGCCAGTGTGATGCCGTAAGGGCTGTTGACGTAGAACGGCTGCGCTTCGGCGGAACTGGAGCTGCCCGCGGTTGGGTAGCGTACGTGGCCGATTCCCACATTACCCACCAGACGACGCATGTGTCGGGTACGAAACACGTCGCGCACCAGCCCGTTGTCCTTGCGAAGGAAAAAACGGTCATCCTGAAAGGTGACAATGCCCGCCGCATCCTGGCCCCGGTGCTGTAAGACCGTCAACGCATCATAAAGCGTTTGGTTGACGTTAGAAGTGCTGACTATTCCGACAATTCCACACATGGATAGGGTCTTCTCCGAAGCATTTAAGCTGAATGTTAGCGGTGTGCCGCCGCAGGTTCCATAAGGGTTTCTGACTGCTCCTCAGCCGGGCCAAGAAACTGGGTAAAATCATCCCCCAGCGTCCGTCGGGACCAATCCTCAACCACCGACAGGCGGTCAATCATGATGGAGGTCTGCCACCAGGTATCATTCGCAAGCGGGGTGTAACGGGTAAAGGCGATCGCCACAATGACCACCACCACACCCCGCAATAGACCAAACGCCATCCCCAGCACCCGGTCGGTGGCCGTCAGGCCGGTTGCGTGAATCAGATGGCCAATCATGTTGTTAATGATCGCACCAACAATCAGCGTTGCAAAAAACAAAATTGCAAAGGCCGCGATCAAACGGACCAAGGGCGTTTCAACCGAGCTTTCCAGAAGGGATTGCATCTGGGGATGGAAGGTTCGCGCGATGACGAAGGCCCCTACCCAGGTCACCAACGACAGCGCCTCTTTGACGAAACCGCGCTTGAGGCTGATAAGAGTTGATACGGCTATAAGGGTGATGACCACCCAATCGATCCAGATCAGCGCGTCCATGAATTTGCTACAAGAAGACTCAGTGAAAAACGGAAGCGCAAATTCTATCAGGAATCCCCGGCACACCAAACTCCAATTGGCGGCGGGGAGACCTTGAACATGGATTAACCGTCGTTGGAGGTGACCAGGCTATTCAAGCCGAAGGCAGCATCGAGCTGGCGCTTGGCTTGCTCGGCGGAGGCTTTATCCGCAAATGGCCCGCAAAACACCCTGGTCAAGGAGGTGTCACCCCGAGAAATTTGCTGGAGATGAGAACTGAATCCCTGTTCCCGGACATTATCCCGCAGCCTACGGGCATTGTCGGCATTACCAAAGCTGCCCAGTTGAACCACCCAGGCCCCTGCCAGCGAACGACTGAAGTCTTGCTGGCTTACCGCCTGGGACTCCGGTTCGGACTCAGGACTCCCGACCGCAACAGACTCAGTGGCAGGTTTCGGGGCCAACTCCGGCTGGGGGGGCGTGGCGATATCCGTTGATCCGGCCGGCGCTACAGAGGCCTCTGGCTCAGCCCTCCGTTCAGCAATCGGGTCAGCGGCTGGCTCTTCCTCAATGTGGTAAGCCGGTGTCTGCACCGCCACCGGTTCGGGCATGTCGACTTCCGGGAAAGGCGGTTCCTCTGGCAGGCTAATGACGCGGGAAGATCGCTCGGAATGGGGCTCATCAAACAGCATGGGCACAAAAATAACCGCCAGCGACACTAGCACCAACGCACCAATGACCCTTTGTTTAAGTCCGTCCACGATCTTTCATCCCCTGTTGGTAAAGCGTCTTTTCGAAATACTAACCGGGCCTTGCCGATAACTCAAAATGAGCCTGCCCAAATGACCGATATTTAAGGAGCCGCCGATTAAGGCGACCCCGCCGACCTGCGCGTAGGC
>JBFHLR010000180.1:0-5155 GCA_041594735.1 Marinobacter sp. | reverse complement strand
TGGTGGGGACACAATGACTTCGTTCGCCAGCAGGCGGACAAACTGGCCCGCCAGGGCTACACCGCGTTTGCCCTCGACATGTACGGCGGCGGCCAGGTGGCGGACCATCCCGACGACGCCCGGGCGTTCATGCAGGCGGCCAGCGCGGACGTGACCCGGCTGCAACAGCGCTTCGTCACCGCCATGGAATGGCTACAGGCCCACCCCACAGTCACAGCGGACCAGATCGCTGCCCAGGGCTACTGCTTCGGCGGCGCCGTGGTACTGAACATGGCGCGACTCGGAGTGGACCTGGCCGGCGTGGTCAGCATCCATGGCGCCCTGGCCGGCCCCATCCAAGCCGAACCAGGTCGGGTCAAGGCCCGGGTGCAGGTCTACACCGGCGGCGCCGACCAGATGGTTCCCGCCAGCCAGGTGGCGCAACTGGTGACCGAGATGCAGGACGCCGACGTCGATCTCACCCTGACCAGCTTCCCCGGGGTGCGACACTCCTTCAGTAACCCCGGTGCCGATGCCGTGGCGGAGCGGTTCGGCATGCCCATCGGCTACGACCAGGCCGCCGCCGAGCGCACCTGGCGAGGCACCCTGGCCTTCTATCGTGAGTTGTTTGGCCGCTGAGTCACGCCAGCAGGCACAAATTCAACGGGCACAAAAAAAGGCAGCCGAAGCTGCCTTTTTCTTAACGGGCGCCTGAACTTACAGGGCTACCACGTTCTCCGCCTGAGGACCTTTCTGGCCCTGAGTCACGGTGAACTCAACCTGCTGGCCTTCAGCCAGGGTCTTGAAGCCAGAGCCCTGAATGGCGCTGTAGTGAACGAAAACGTCCGGGCCATCTTCACGAGTGATGAAGCCGAAGCCTTTGGTTTCGTTGAAGAATTTAACGGTACCGGTAGTTGTAGACATACTTACAATTCCTGAAATCTATCTTGGGGTAGTCATCGCAGCCACTGCGACTGACGTTAACGGAAAAACTCAACTCGCGGAATCAAAAACAGGACGATGCACTACAAACTACGGTGGGATACGTCTTATTCATGAAATGCTTTGCCAATCTTTCCTTCACTGAGAACTCTACTCTTAGTTCAGCGACTTGCCAAGAGCATTTTCCAACTATAAGTGAAGATACCGACCAAAAATCAGCCCCGCACTAGACTAAAGGTGTATGCCCCCAGGGCAACCATGAGCAATGAGCCCACGACATGAACCAGGCTGCCAAGGACCGCCATCAGCCACTTGCCGTCCTGGATCGCCGCAAACATTTCCAGCGAGAAGGTGGAGAAGGTGGTCAGGGCACCGCACAGGCCGGTGATGGCAAACAGTCGCCATTCCGGTGCCAGCGAAGTGCCGTGACTGAAGTAGCTGATTAGCAGGCCCACCAGCCAGCCGCCGGCCAGGTTGGCCAGCAGGGTCCCGGGCGGCAACACGTGGTACTCGCTGTTGAGCCAAAGCCCCAGCGCCCAGCGCAGATTCGCCCCAATCACGGCGCCGCCGCTGACGGCAAGTATCGACCACCACATGTTTTCGACTGTCTCCACTGGATTCGGCAGGGCGACCGCCGGCGCTCCCTGCCCACGGTCGTGATCAGGCGGCGTTGTGCTCGATCACCGTGTCTTTTTTCTGGGCGAACGCATCGAAGGGGAAATCGTCGACGCTGAGCAGGTCCAGCACCTCGGCCTCGTAGCCGCGCATGAATTCGGCATCCTGCTTGCTGATGATTTCCGCCTGCAGGGCCGCCTCCACCCGCTGTTCCGGGTGCAGCGCTTCCATCGGCAACTGGCCCTTGGCATAGGCTTTGGTCACCTTGCGGTACAGGTCCTCGGCCCGGGGGTAATCCGCGAGCAGAGCATTGTAACGGGCCACCGGGTTGTCGATGCCCTGCTCACCGGGCGTGGTCCAGGCCCCGGCCAGCAGCCGGCTGCGCAACGGAGTATCGGTGGAGATGGCACGGGCCAGGGCCCGGGTACTGTCGTCATGGGGTTTGTCCCAGCGCTGACCCAGCGGCAAGGTGATCAGCCGCAGGGCGACGGCCACCGGCCGGTTGGGCAGGTTCTGGAGAAATTCGTCCAGGGCCGCCTCGGTCCGGTGCAGCAACAGCCGCAGGCTGTACTGCATGATTTCCTGTTCACCCTCCACCGGCTGCGCCTCGTACCAGTGCTTGAGCACCATGGACGCCAGATACAGGTTCGACAGCATGTCACCCAGACGGGCAGAGATCAGCTCGCGCATCTTGAGTTCGGCACCCAGGGTGGTCATAGCGGCATCGGCGCACAGGCCAAATGCGGCACTGAATCGGGCCACGCCCTGGGCGTAGCGCCGCGAAGCGCTGTCGAACGGCACTTCCGGCCGCCCCAGCCCCAGCGCCTGGGTGAAGGCACGGGCCGCGTTGCCGAAGATCAACCCTGCGTGGCCGAAAAACGCCCTGTCGAACGCCATGATATCGTCGTTGTCCTTGGCCGCCAGCTCATCCAGCACATAGGGATGGCAACGGATGGCGCCCTGCCCGAAGATCATCAGGCTGCGGGTCATGATGTTGGCCCCCTCCACCGTGATGGAGACGGCAGCGCCGGAGAAACTGACGCCCAGGTAGTTGCGGGGCCCCAGGGTCACCGTCTTGCCACCGTGAACATCCATGGCGTCGGTGAGCACGTTGCGCTGATACTCGGTCAGATGGTACTTCAGGATCGCCGACGGCACCGAGGGCTTCTCGCCCCGGTCCACCATGTTTGCGGTCTGGTTCACCGCCGCTTGGGCAATATAGGCATGGGCGGCAATCCGCGCCAGCGGTTCCTGCACCCCTTCCATTTCCGCCACCGGGGTATTGAACTGGCGACGCACCCGGGTGAAACCACCGGCGGTACCCACGGCGTAAGCCGCCGCGCCGGCGGCACCGGACGGCAGGGTAATGCAACGGCCGACCGACAGACATTCCACCAGCATCCGCCAGCCCTGGCCGGCCATGTCCTGGCCGCCGATGATGTAATCCAGCGGAATGAACACGTCCTTGCCCTTGATGGGACCATTAAGGAACGGGCTGCCGATGGGGCAATGGCGGCGGCCGATGTCCATGCCCTTGGTGGCGCGGGGAATCAGCGCGCAGGTGATGCCGTAATCCTTCTGCTCGCCCAGCAGGCCATCGGGATCGAACATGCGGAAGGCCAGCCCCACCACGGTGGCCACCGGCGCCAGGGTAATCCAGCGCTTGTCGAAATTGAGCTTGAGGCCCAGCACCTCCTTACCCTCGAAGGTGCCTTTGCAGACGATGCCGGTGTCGGGGATGGAGGTGGCGTCAGAGCCCGCCCGCGGCCCGGTCAGGCCGAAACAGGGAATCTCACGACCGTCCGCCAGCCGTGGCAGGTAGTGCTGCTTCTGCGCCTCGGTACCGTATTTGAGCAGCAGTTCCCCCGGCCCCAGGGAATTGGGTACGCCCACAGTCACCATCAGCGACTCGTTGGGCGCCAGCTTCTGCAGCACCGCGGTCTGGGCCTTGGCGGAAAAGCCCAGGCCGCCGTATTCCCTGGGAATGATCATGCCGAAGAACTTTTCGCGCTTGAGAAATGCCCACAGCTCCGGCGGCAGGTCGGCCCGGTCGACCGCGATATCCCAGGCATTGCACATGGCGATGGCGGTGGTGCACTGCTGATCGACGAAGGCCTGCTCCTCGTCGGTCAGGCCGGTATTGCGATTGATCAGCAGGTTGTGCCAGTCCGGACGACCGCTGAACAGTTCGCCGTCCCAGCCCACGGTGCCAGCCTCCAGGGCGGTACGCTCGGTCTCGGACACCTTCGGCGCCACCTTCTTGAACAGATCGAAAATCCGCGGCGTCAGCCAACTCTGGCGGAAGCCCGGCAGGCCGCAAGCCGCGGTTGCGGCGGCGGTGGCGAACAGCACCAGCGCCAGGGTGCCGGAGGCAAACAGCAGCGAGGCCACGCCGACCACCACCAGCAGGGTAATGGCGGGCCTGGCCCCCGATTCATTGCGCATGACCACCAAAACGCCAGCGACAGCAATTAGAGACAGGATTAACGTCATCATAGCCACTCATCCTTAGGGAGCCGTTGAATGTTTGCTGAAGACCGCACTGGCCGCCGACCGCCAATCGTAGCGGTGAACCGCCAGCCTCCAGTTACCTGGAACTGCTTTTACCTGGAACTGCTTTTCTGACAACGCTCAGTGAGCCTTGGATTAACTCGTGGCCCTGCACCAAGACCTTGCCTTGAGTTATCTCCTAGATGGTTACTCGCCAAGTCGTTGTCGTCAACTCACGAGGTGACAATCACCCGAATGCCTTCCAGTGCCAGCGACGCCCGCGCCAGGGCCTGCTCACTGGCGGCCAGTTGCGCATCGAAGAAGTCGATTTCCTCCGCCCGGATGGCGGGATTGGTGCGCTGCAACGCCCGCAGACGATCGATTTCCGGCTGGAAGAACGCCCGCACCTGGGCCAGCGCCGCATCGCGCAAGGGCTCAAGCTGCTTGTCCGCCAGGGTCTCGGCGTGAGCCACCATGGTTTCCACTTCGGTACGGATCTTGGGCACCACCGCCTGGGCGGTGCGGCGACGGATGTTGGAACACAGGTCGTTGAGCCGCTCATGGGGCAAGGCCGCCGACAGATCCCGTCCGGAGACATCCACCAGCAATCGTAGTGGCGACAGCGGCAAATAGCGGGACAACTGCAGGGCCTGCGGTGCCGGGCAGTGCACGGTGAACAGCGCCTCCAGCATGAGGGTACCGGGTGGCAGCCCCTTCACCGACAGGCTGGCCAACGCCGCCTTGCCGAGATCGGTGCTGGTGACCGATTCCATCACGCCGGTCACCAACGGGTGCTCCCAGCTCATGAAGGCCATGTCTTCACGCTCCAGCGCCTGCTGCCGGTCCCAGGTCACGGTCAGGCCATCCTCCGGCAGGTCCGGGACATGACCGGTGTGGCGCTGTTCACTGGGCCTCAACACGTCGGCGTGCTCGGAGTGGTCTTCCACATCGACACCGAGAATGTCGCAGGCTTCCATCATGAATTCCCGCACCGGCGCTTCCGCCTCCTCTGCTTCGATGGCCGCAATCAAACGCTGGGCCTGATCACGGCGACAGGAGTTCAGCTCGATCAGGGCGTCGCGACCGTTCTGCAGCAGTGTCCGCAAGCGGTCGGCTTCGTCCCGGGTGC
>JBFHLR010000179.1:0-5258 GCA_041594735.1 Marinobacter sp. | reverse complement strand
GACTGGCCCAGGCTGACCTCGGCGGTGTCCCTGCTCAAGGACAAACCCCTCTACATCGACGATACCGCCGGTCTCAGTCCCACTGAAATGCGGTCCAGGGCCCGGCGGGTGGCGCGGGAAAACGGCGGCAAGCTGGGCATGATCATGGTGGACTACCTGCAGTTGATGCGGGTGCCGGGCAATACCGAAGGCCGGACCGCGGAGATCTCCGAGATCTCCCGCTCCCTGAAGGGGATTGCCAAGGAGCTGAATTGTCCAGTGGTGGCCCTGTCCCAGCTTAACCGCTCCCTTGAGCAGCGCCCGAACAAGCGGCCGGTAAACTCGGATCTGCGGGAATCCGGTGCGATCGAGCAGGACGCCGACGTGATCATGTTCGTTTACCGCGATGAGGTCTACAACGAAGACACCCCGGACAAGGGAGTGGCCGAGATCATCATCGGTAAGCAGCGGAACGGGCCCATCGGAACGGTGCGGCTGGCCTTTGTGGGCAAGTACACCAAGTTCGAGGACCTGGCCCACGGTGACTATAGTGACGACTACTAAAGCGTGACGACTACTAATACGTGACGACTACTAAAACGTCACGACTACTGAAGGGCGACGATTTCTGATGGGTGACAATTATTGATGGGTGACATTGACTGATGCCTCGCCATACCGTTGCCAAGATTGACCTGGACGCCCTGAGGCACAATTACCGGCTGGCCCGGGAGCGTGCCGGTGACGCCATCGCCATGGCGGTCATCAAGGCCGATGGTTATGGCCATGGTATTCGGGCGGTGGCCCAGGCACTGGCGGCGGAGACCGACTGTTTTGCCGTGGCCTGCCTGGAAGAAGCGCTGGCCATTCGGGATGAGGGGCTGCCCCACACCGTGGTGCTGCTGGAAGGCATCCATGCTGCCGAGGACGTGGCAATCTGTCAGCGGCTCGGTCTGGAGCCGGTACTCCACAGTCACTACCAGGTGACGTGGCTGGCGCAGGCGCCACAGCGGCCGCGCAGCTGGGTCAAGGTCAACAGCGGGATGAACCGATTGGGCTTCGCACCGGCGGAGTTAACGGAGGTGATGGCCCGGTTGGCGGAGGCGGACTGCCAGGTTCGGGGCTTCATGACCCACTTTGCCGCGGCGGATGAGCCCGACAATCCGGCCACGGAAGCGCAGACCCGCTGTTTCCAGCAGGCGGTGGCGCCCTGGCCGGACGCCGAACTGAGTGTCGGCAATTCGGCGGCCCATTTTCGCGCTGGACAGCCTTTGTTTGACTGGAGTCGGCCCGGCATCATGTTGTACGGGGCTTCGCCCCTGGCGGAACTGGCAGGCTCTGAGCTCGGCCTGAAGCCGGTGATGACTCTGGAATCGGAACTGATCGCCGTGCGCACATTGAACCCGGGCGATGCGGTGGGCTATGGCCAGACCTGGGTCGCCGAACGACCCACGCCCATGGGCATTGTGGCCATCGGCTACGGCGACGGCTACCCGCGCCATGCCGGCAGCGGCACCCCGGTCTGGGTTCGGGGGCAGCGGGCGTCACTGATTGGCCGGGTGTCGATGGATATGCTGGCGGTGGATTTGTCCGCCGTAACGGAGGCCAGTCCCGGGGATCGGGTAGAACTTTGGGGTGAGCGCATTCCCGTTGACGAGGTGGCTCGCTGGGCCGGAACCATTGGCTACGAACTGCTGACTGGGGTTACAGCCCGGGTTCCCAGGCTGTATCACCAATCCGGCAAGAACGCTTAGGCGTTTTCCGGCTCATGGATGATTTCCTCGATAAAATCGAGGATGCTCACCAGGCTTTCGTCGTCAAGCTTCTTCAGCACCTTGTGGACAACCATCTTACTGCCCTTGAGCATGCTGCTGATGCCCACTTTGGCCATGCCCATCATCATGCTGCCGGCCCGCAGTCGGCGCAGGGGTTCCAGGAAGAAAAAGTCCAGGCCGTTTTCGGTCAGCTCCACAATCAGGTTGTACAATTGTTCAATCGCGTCTTTGTCCGCCTTGCTGCGGCTGCGTAGCTCGGTCACGGTTTGCTCGGCTTTGGCGCGCAGTTCGTTGGAGATGGGGGCAACAATGTGGCTCTGACTCTTCAGCATAACGGGGTCCGTTGTCGTCGTTGTAGGGTTGGTAGCATGAGTTGTCCGTTATTTTAGGGGGCTGCGGATCGGCGCCATTGGCTTGAACGGGTCACCGGAGCTGTCAGATTTGTGATACCGGTGACGAGGCCGTTCAAGAGGTAGTACAGTTAAGGCGTCGCTGAACAGCGCCAGAGGTCAAGCCGGCGGATGTGACGCGGCTCCTCGGTGTCTCTGAATTTCCACTCGTTGCGGAGTTTGTCATTTCCTGTGAATGTACTCGTCGTTCATGACTACGGTCCCCTTGGTCGGGTGCTCCTGGAGCAGCTAAAACGAACGTCCCTGCATATCAGCCCACTGCTGATTAGCGAACCCGACAACGCCGATCTGGCAGCGCTGGCGGATTGGGTGCCGGAAGATACCGACCTGATCGTCAACGCCCTGTGGCTGACTGACCCGGAAAAGGCCGAGAAAGATCCGGAGGCGGCCCGCCAGATGGCGTTTTCGGTGCCCATGGCTCTGGCCGAACATGCCCGCTCCAGCGATATGGCTCTGCTGCAGCTGTCTTCCTGCTATGTCTTTGATGGACGCAAGCAGAGCGCCTACCTGGCCTCCAATCCCGGACAGCCGATCAGCCAGCTGGGCAATTGGCAGTGGGAATGCGAACAGGCCCTGCGGACGCTGTTGCCGCGACACCTGATTTTGAGGACCGGCTGGAACCTGGGGCGCTTCATCAACAAGGTGCGGGTGTGCGTCGATAACCAGCAAACGGTGCAGCTTTCCAGCCGCTTCGTCGGGCAGCCGGTGTCGTTTCATGATCTGGCCCGGGTGATAGTCGCGGTGTTGCAGCAGGTGGATTGTGGCGCGGAAGTGTGGGGGACCTATCAGTATACCGGGGCGGAGGAGATATCCCTGTACGAGCTCGGCCTGGCCATTGCCGAATCTCTGGAACTGCCTGAAGGAACCCGGGTGGTGGATGAAAATGCCGACTGGACCGCGCTGGAACCGGTCAATGCCACCCTCGGTTGCACCAAGATTCGCAACAGTTTCGGTATCAAGCAGCTGCCCTGGCGCACCCAGCTGGAAGATGAGCTGGAGCTGGTGAGCAGTCTCGGTAAGGTGAAGCTGGCGGGCGAGAACGCCGACTGAGCCGGTGATAATGCCTGGGGCTCAATCGGTGTGCTGGCCGTGCTCGGCCGCCCGAGCAGTCCCGGTTGGCCGAGCGAGGCGATCAATCCAGAGCCTGGAAAATCAGCGACGCATTGGTGCCGCCGAAGCCGAAGCTGTTGGACATCACGGTGGTCAGATTGGCTTCGCGGGCTTTCGGTCCGACGATGGGCAGCCCCTGAATCTCGGCATCGATTTCCTCCAGGTTGGCGGTACCGGCAATGAACCCGTGCTGCAACATCAGCAGCGAGTAGATGGCTTCATGCACGCCGGCTGCCCCCAGAGAGTGCCCGGACAGTGATTTGGTGGAGGAAATGGCGGGAATCTCGTCACCGAAGGTGGCCCGAACCGCTTTCATCTCGGCGACATCCCCCACCGGCGTACTGGTGCCGTGGGCATTGATGTAGTCGATGGGGCGGTTGACGGTGGCCATGGCTTGTTTCATGCACCGCTGGGCGCCTTCGCCAGAGGGAGCGACCATGTCGTAACCGTCCGAGGTGGCACCGTAGCCGGTCAACTCGGCGATGATCGGGGCGCCCCGCTTCTGTGCATGTTCCAGCTCCTCCAGTACCAGCATGCCGCCGCCGCCGGCGATGACGAAACCGTCGCGACCGCTGTCGAACGGCCGTGAAGCGGTGTGGGGCACGTCGTTGAACTTGGTGGACAGCGCGCCCATGGCGTCGAACAGCATGGTAAGACTCCAGTCCTCTTCCTCACCGCCACCGGCAAAGACGATGTCCTGCTTGCCCGCCTGGATCTGTTCCATGGCGTGCCCAATGCAGTGAGCGCTGGTGGCGCAGGCGGACGACATGGAGTAGTTCACCCCGCGAATCTTGAACGCGGTGGCCAGGCAGGCGGACACCGTGCTGGTCATGATGCGCGGGACCATGTAAGGCCCGATCCGTTTGACACCGCGCTCCCGCATCAGGTCGATGGCTTCCACCTGGGTGGAACAGGAGGCGCCGCCGGAGCCGGCGATCAGCCCGGTGCGGTCGCTGGAGATCAGTGCTTCGGGCAGTTGCGCGGAGGCAATGGCCTGCTCCATGGCGAGGAAGCTGTACATGGCCGACTGGCCCATGAAGCGACGCAGCTTGCGGTCGATCACCGAGGTGTCCACCTCCACCGAACCTGACACTTGGCTGCGGAAGCCCTGGTCCCGGTAGCTCTCGTTGAAGCGAATACCGGATTGGCCGGTTTGCAGGCTGTTCAGCACGTCCTCAACTGAGTTGCCCAGGCACGATACGATGCCCATGCCAGTTACCACAACCCGTCTCATAGTTTCCTCCTGTACTGGCGGCTGCAGCGTCACGCAGCCGCCGCCTTAGTGATGATTAGGGCCAGTTTAAGCATTTTGCGCCCGTGAGGGTATGTGACCTTGGTACGGTGGGGCGGTCAGCGACGCCGTAGCTGTTTCGTACAAGGCGCCGGCGAGGCGGGTTGGTATTCTGACAGCCTGGATGGAGCCCCGCTGGGACTCCTGACTGCCTGCGCAAACCAGCGCCGGCTCAGCACAATAAGTGCATTGACTAACACCGGCATTGAATAGCGTTAGATTCGAATAACGTTCGCATTTAAAAACAAAAGGAGTCACCCTTGCGTTCCCTGTCCCAGTTCCTGTCAGACTACGGCGAGAGCCATCAAAACCCGCTGAACCAGTGGGTCCACATTATCTGTGTTCCGGCCATCCTGATGTCGACCCTGGGGCTGCTGTGGCTGATCCCCGTCGGTGCCTGGTTGCCGCTGCCAGACGGCGTCGCCTACTGGGTCAATGGCGCCACCATCGTGGCGGCGCTGTCCGGCCTGGTGTACCTACGCCTCGCGTTGTGGGTCTTTGTGCTGATGGCGGGTTGGTTTGCGCTGTCGGCCTGGGCCATCGTGGCGATTGAGCAGGCGGGCTGGTCGCTGTTGTGGATCAGTCTGGCGGTGTGGATCGCGGCCTGGATTGTGCAGGTGTATGGCCACAAGGTGGAAGGCAAGAAGCCGTCGTTCGTCGAAGACCTGGTGTTTCTGTTGATTGGCCCTATCT
>JBFHLR010000178.1:0-5266 GCA_041594735.1 Marinobacter sp. | reverse complement strand
GCCTCACCACAAGCGAACAGACCCGGGATCGGCTTGTCATTGCCATTCTCGTCCTGGGTCAGAGCCTGACCGCCAACGTTGGTCGGAACGCCACCCATCATGTAATGGCAGGTCGGCACAACCGGAATCGGCTCTTTTACCGGATCCACGTGGGCAAAGGTGCGGGACAGCTCACAGATACCCGGCAGACGCAGGTTCAGGGTTTCTTCACCCAGGTGATCCAGCTTCAGCAGCACGTGATCCTTGTCCGGACCGCAGCCACGACCCTCGAGGATTTCAATGACCATGGAACGGGCGACAACGTCACGACCGGCCAGGTCTTTCGCGTTGGGCGCGTAGCGCTCCATGAAACGCTCACCCTCGGCGTTGATCAGGTAACCACCCTCACCCCGGCAACCCTCGGTCACCAGCGTGCCCGCACCGTGGATGCCGGTCGGGTGGAACTGCCACATTTCCATGTCCTGCATCGGGAAGCCGGCACGCAGGGCCATACCAATGCCGTCACCGGTGTTGATCAGGGCGTTGGTGGTGGACGCGTAGATACGACCCGCACCGCCGGTCGCCAGTACGGTGGCCTTGCTCTTGATGTAGGCGACTTCGCCGGTCTCGATCTCGATGGCAACAACGCCAACCACTTCGTCTTTGCTGTTCTTGACCAGATCAACGGCGTACCACTCGTTCAGGAAGGTGGTGCTCCCCTTGATATTGGCCTGGTACAGGGTGTGCAGCAGCGCGTGACCGGTACGGTCAGCAGCGGCACAGGTACGGGCAGCCTGGCCACCCTTACCGTAATCCTTGGACTGGCCACCGAACGGACGCTGGTAGATGCGGCCCTGCTCGGTACGGGAGAACGGCAGCCCCATGTGCTCCAGCTCGAACACGGCCTGCGGGCCCACGGAGCACATGTACTCAACGGCGTCCTGATCGGCAATGTAGTCACCGCCCTTGACGGTGTCGTACATGTGCCAGCGCCAGTCATCGTTGGGATCGGCACTGGCGATGGCACAGGTGATGCCGCCCTGGGCCGACACGGTGTGCGAACGAGTCGGGAACACCTTGGTGATACAGGCGGTGTTGATGCCGGACTCGGTCAATTGCAGGGCAGCTCGCATGCCGGAACCGCCGCCACCAATTACAATCGCATCAAAAGACATCGTCTTGATGTTAGCCATCGATTAAAGCCCCCAAATAATCTGAATACCCCAGACCACATACACAAAGATCGCCAGCACGACGATTCCCTGGAACAGCATGCGCTGGCCAGCGGATTTGATGTAGTCGGTTGAAACGGTCCACAGCCCAACCCAGGCGTGACCACCGATGGACAGCAACGCCAGCAGCGTAAAGATCCGGAACCACAGCTGTTCAAACAGCGCTGACCAGGACTGGTAGTCCACCTCGGTGGTCGCAAAGAAGCCAAGCAGGAACAGCGTGTACAGAGCCAGTACGTAGGCGGTCACACGCTGGATGATCCAATCCTGAATGCCATTGCGGCCGATGTTCGTGACACTGTTCATGCCCATACCCAAACTCCTGCCAGAACGATGAGAATGACGGAAACGACGATCGTGATCTTGGAGGCGAGGCGACCGCTTTCCAGTTCTTCACCAATGCCCATATCCATGAACAGGTGCTTGATACCTGCAACCAGGTGGTACAGCAGAGCAGACAAAATGCCCCAGGTAATCAGCTTGGCCAGGAAGCTGTCCAGCAGCTCACTTACCCGGCTGAAGCCTTCTTCCCCGGACAGGGAAAGCTGGAGTCCATACAGCATGAACGCAACACCAACGAAAATGATGATGCCGCTGATGCGGTGCAGGATGGACGTAATGGCTGGCAGCGGGAAATGAAACTTGCCGAGATCGAGATTTACTGGTCGTTTGCTATTCACAGCGCTCTCACACTCTCTCTTGAATCCGCAATTGCCGGCGGACCGGTTGCGGGTGGTTGGTATGTAAGGATCAGCGTGCAGGTACGAGGACCGCACGAGATTGGCTCAGGAGGAAGGACTATACACTTGAATTCCGGCGGCAATATGGCGCCGGAGCTAGGCATATCCCCGATTCCGGGCTACGGATTATAAGGAGTACCCCTACTAATTACAAACGGGCAACACGGCGCAAACCGCGTGATTACGGGTCCTGCGCCAGCTATAAGGCCTATTGACAAAAGTTATTCCCACCCCTATTCCCGTTCATTTGGGATTTCCCTGATTGACACCCGGGGCCCAAAAACTGGCTTTTCCGGACTCTTCCATTGACAAAAAAAGCCAACGCCCTATATTTTGCCGCCAGTTTTGCGATAATACGCGCCTTCTAGCGCATCTATAAATGCTGAAAAGCTGACAAGCTGACATATAGGAGAGCACCATGACCGACAGGAAAGCCACGCTCTCGGTGGGGGATAAGTCCATTGAGTTACCGGTATATTCCGGCACCGTCGGCCCTGACGTTATCGACGTACGAGGCCTAGTCCAGGAAGGCGTTTTCACCTACGACCCAGGCTTTGTTTCCACCGCAGCCTGCGATTCAGCCATCACTTACATCGACGGTGCAAATGGCGTTCTCCTGCACCGGGGCTACCCGATCGAACAGCTTGCCGAGTCCTCAGACTACCTCGAAGTCTGCTACCTGCTGCTGAAAGGCGAACTGCCCAGCGCGGAAGAGAACAAGCGCTTCCACGACACCATCAAGAACCACACCATGCTGCACGACCAGATGCGCAACTTCTTCCACGGCTTCCGCCGGGACGCGCATCCGATGGCCATTATGTGCGGCGTTGTCGGCGCCCTGTCGGCCTTCTACCACGACCAGATGGACGTGACCAGCGAGCACCAGCGGGAAATCACCGCGCACCGCCTGATCGCCAAGATGCCGACCATCGCGGCCTGGTGTTACAAGTACAGCATCGGTCAGCCGTTCATGTACCCGCGTAACGACCTGTCCTACTCCGAGAACTTCCTGCAGATGATGTTTGGCGTACCCTGCGAGGAGTACAAGCCGAACCCGATCCTGGCCAAGGCCATGGACAAGATCTTCATCCTGCACGCGGACCACGAGCAGAACGCATCAACGTCCACTGTACGCCTGGCCGGCTCCACCGGCGCCAACCCGTATGCCTGCATTGCCTCCGGCATTGCCGCGCTGTGGGGACCGGCTCATGGCGGCGCCAACGAGGCGGTTCTGGACATGCTGGCCGAGATCGGCGACGAGTCCAACATCGAGAAGTACATCGCCAAGGCCAAGGACAAGGACGACCCGTTCCGCCTGATGGGCTTCGGCCACCGGGTTTACAAGAACTTCGATCCGCGCGCCAAGGTCATGGCCGAAACCGCGCACGAAGTACTGACCGAGCTGGGCCTTGAAAACGACCCACTGCTGAAGATCGCCCAGCGCCTGGAGAAGATTGCCCTCGAGGACGAGTACTTCGTCGAGCGCAAACTCTACCCGAACGTCGAATTCTACTCCGGCCTGATTCTCAAGGCCATTGGCATCCCGACCTCCATGTTCACGGTGATTTTCGCCCTGTCCCGGACCATCGGCTGGTTCTCCCACTGGAACGAAATGGTCAGCGGCAACTACCGCATCGGCCGTCCGCGTCAGCTGTACACTGGCTCCGACGCGCGGGATTACCCGAAGAAGTAAGCTCCACGCCTCCCCACCGGGAGCGCATGAAAAGGCCGCTGACCTCAGCGGCCTTTTTTTTGCCCGCTTCCCCACGGACACCCCGCTCGCGCTCAACTATCCTTTGGAGAGACACTCCACAGGAGGCACAGATCATGAAACTTATCGCGACACTGATGTTCACCGCACTCTTCTCAGCGGCCGCCATGGCGGGTCAATGCCCGTCCCTGATCGGACAGATTGACCAGAAACTGGCGTCGGCCCAGATCGGCGAGGAGCGCAAGATGGAAGTTCAGGCCCTGCGAGACCAGGGCCAGGCACTGCACGACCAGGGCAAACACGCCGAGTCCGTCAAAGTACTCAGGGAAGCCCTGGGCATGCTCGATTCCGCCAGTTGATCAAGCCACAACTGGTCTTTGGGGCAGCGAGCCCGACCGGTCTCGCTGCCCCATCGGGCGTCAATTTGGGTTAAGCTCACCGTGCGACTTGCCAGACACATCTCTCCAATTCCATTCAGCCACTAACAACAACCCGGAGATGATTATGACAACCAGAGTTACCTTTATCGGCCTTGGGGTGATGGGCTACCCCATGGCGGGCCACCTGGCCAACGCCGGCCTTGAGGTCCGGGTCTGGAACCGGACCCACGCCAAGGCCGAACAATGGGCGAAGGAATACCCGGGCCAGGCCTTCGAGACCGTCGCCGACGCCGTGCAAGGGGCGGAGTTCGTGATGACCTGCGTCGGGGCCGACAAGGACCTGATTGAAGTGTACGAGGGTGAACACGGCATCATCGCCAACGCCGCAGATGGTGCCGTCCTGATCGACCACACCACCGCCACGGCGGACGTTGCCGAACGCCTGGCCGCAGCGGCCGGGAGCCGCAATCAGGCGTTCATCGATGCCCCCATTTCCGGTGGCCAGCAAGGCGCCGAGAAAGGTCAGCTGACGGTGATGTGCGGCGGCACGGACTCAGCGTTCGACAAGGCCAGGCCGCTGATTGACCATTACGCACGCGCGGTCACCCTGCTGGGCCCGGTCGGCAGCGGCCAGAAGACCAAGATGGTCAACCAGATTGCCATTGCCGGCCTGGTCCAGGGCCTGTCCGAGGCCCTGCACTTCGCCGAGAAAGCCAATCTCGATGTGACCAAGGTGGTGGACGTCATCTCCAAGGGCGCCGCCCAGTCCTGGCAGATGGAAAACCGCTCGGCCACCATGATCGCCGGAGAATTCGACCATGGGTTTGCGGTGGACTGGATGCGCAAGGACCTGGGCATTTGCCTGGCCGAGGCCAACAAGGTCAACGCCTCACTGCCCGTTACCGCCTTGGTGGACCAGTTTTACGGCGACGTCCAGGCCATGGGCGGACGGCGGTGGGACACCTCCTCCTTGATCCAGCGCCTGCGCAAACTGCGCTGATCGGCGGCCCGCCGGGCCACCCGGACACAAAAAAAAGGGGGCTCACGCCCCCTTTTTCATACCGACCGCTGAACCGGCAACGATGCCCCCTACTACTTCTCCTTGGGCTCCCACTTGCCTTTGACGTACCAGGCTGACCAGCCAGTCGACTTGCCGTCTTTCTCCGACATCACGTACTGCTCCTTGGTCTTGCGGCTGTAACGAATCACCGTGGGGTTGCCCTC
>JBFHLR010000177.1:0-5267 GCA_041594735.1 Marinobacter sp. | reverse complement strand
CCGATACCGGGATCGGCACCGTAGGCGGTGTGAACCAACTCAGTCTGGGGCTCTACACCCGCCTGTCGGCGTATTACTTCAACTTCTACGCCACCCTCGGCCTGATCCTGCCGTACTTCTCGCTGTGGATGGCCGACCGCGGCCTGAGCCCCTCGCAGATTGGCATGGTGCTCGCCGCCCACGGCGCTACCCGTATCGTTCTGCCACCGCTGTGGGGCATGCTGGCCGACCTCAGCGGGCAACGCCTGCGCATGATCCAGCTCGCCAGCCTGGGCTCGGCGATGGGTTTTGCGATCATGCCGATGATGAACGGGTTCTGGGGGATCCTGGGTGCCGTTCTGCTGTTTTCGGTGTTCTGGAACGCCACCATGCCGCAGTTCGAGGCCTACACCATGGGCCAGCTCAGCGAGCACGGCGGGGATTATTCCCGGGTGCGGCTGTGGGGCAGTGTCGGCTTCGTTGTCGCGGTGATGGGGGGCGGTGCCGGCTTTGACTGGGCCGGGATCGGCTGGTTTCCCGCCACCATCGTCGGCACCGTGCTGGCCATGACCATCGGTGCCTACTTCCTGCCACCGGCAATCCCGAACCCGACCACGCACGACCATGTCCGGCTCGGGCATGTACTCCGCCGCCCCGTGGTCATCGCCCTGTTTGCTTCGTGCATGCTGCACCAGTTCAGTTTCGCACCGTACTACGGCTTTTTCTCTCTGTACCTCGAGGCGCATAACTGGGACAAGAGCCTGATCGGCTTTCTCTGGGCCTTTGGCGTGGTCGCCGAAGTCATCGTCTTTGTCTGGACCGGGCGGCTGATCACCCGCTTCGGTCTGCGCGCTATTTTCCTGCTGGCCCTGGTCACCACCGTCATCCGCTGGGCCGGGCTGGAACATGTCATCGACAGCCTCAGCGGCCTGCTGTTGCTGCAATTGCTGCACCTGAGCAGTTTTGGCCTGTATCACGCCTGCGCCGTCAACTTCATTCACCGTGAATTCGGCGGGCGACTGCAGGGGCGCGGGCAGGCGCTGCACGTGTCGCTCAGTTTTGGTCTCGGGGGGGCAACCGGCTCCGCAATTGCCGGCTGGATCTGGGATTTTTCGGGTCCCGAGCCCGCCTTTCGCATGGCCGCAGTCGCAGCCGCGCTGGCCAGCCTGATTGCCTGGCGCTGGGTGCGCTAAGGATTGACGCCGGATCCTGTGGGAAAAAGCAACAAATCCGACCGCGAGTCCAGGGTGAGCCGGCTATGCATCGCTCTTTTTACCTGCTGCGGCAAGAAACGCCCGCAGGCGAATCTGTTTCACGGGTTTGAACAGCACGGTGAACCCCAGTGACTGGGCGTTTTCATACCAGTCTCCGGCGGTTTCCCCGGTGATGATGGCGACCGGCACAGGCCGGGGCAGCAAGGCCGTCAACTGTTTGGCCAATTGCACGCCGTAGATACCGTCACCCAGCCGCTGGTCAGCCAGGATGCAGTCGATTATTTCAGGGTTGCTGCGGACCGTGTTTAGTGCGTCTTCAGCTGACGCGCAGATCGTGGCTGTGACGTGCCATTTTTCAAGAGTACGCTTCATGGCGTCACGGACTGACTCTTCATCGTCCACGATCAACGCATGCAGGTTGCTGCTGATCAGCCTGTGCGTGTCGGTTCGCGTCAGCAGCGCAGGTGGTGTTGCCGTGGCGCGCGGGAGCAATACGCCAAAGCAACTGCCTTTACCCAGCTTGGAGCGTACAGCCAGGGCGTAGCCGAGCGCCGTACACAACCGCTGAACAATCACCAGGCCGAGGCCGAACCCCTGTCCACTGCGCCGGCCGGGGTTATCAGCCTGATAGAACTCGCTGAATATCAGTTCCTGCTGTTCTTCGGAGATGCCGATCCCATTGTCCACGACCTGTAGTTCCACCTGCTCGCCTCTGCGCCGAACGCCAACAAGCACCCGGCCCTTCGCGGAAAACGCGACGGCGTTTGCCACCAGGTTTGACAAAATTCGTTCCAGGGTCAGTTTCTCGCCGAGAACCCAGGCCCGGGTGGGGCAATGCCGGATCTGAATGCCATTCTCGCTTGCACGAGGCGCCGCCTGATTGACGACGGTACGAATCACGTCATCCAGCGGGATGGGTGCAAATTCGATGTCACTCGAATCGAGGCTCTCCGCTCGGGTCACCGTCAACAGGCTCTCGAACAGATCATCCAGGCTTTGCACACAGTTTCCAATGCGCTCCAGCACCTCATGATGCTCCTTCTCCGAGTTTGATTCTCGTAGCAGGGAGGCATACAGGTTCAGGGCATGTACAGGCTGGCGCAGGTCATGACTGGCGCTCGCAAAAAAGTGCGACTTTTGCTGGTTGGCCCTTTGTGCAGCGTCACGTGCACTTGTCGCAATGCTGTTTTCTCTGGCGAGTTGTTTTACCAGGGCATCGTTTTCGTGTTGCAGACGGATGGCTGAGGCCAGGATGATCGCCTGTTGCTGGCCCATCAGCAGCAGGAATACAAGGGCAATGGTGGTACCCAGGCCAATGACCTGCACCTGCATGGTGGAGGGAACAAACCCCAGGCTAAACAGGTATAGCCCCAGGCCGAACATCAGGTTGCAGCGCAAGGCTGGCAGGTGAAAGGAGGAGACTCCCAGACCTGCTGCGGCAACCCCCGCCTGCACGGCAACCGAGTAGATCAGCATCGCTTCTCCGCCCCGCTGGTGCAGATAAATGTTCCCGGCGGCCAGTCCGGCGCCGAGTACACCCGAACTGGCGCCTGACAGCCGCGAGCGGTGGCGGTACGTCGCAGTCGAGCGGGGCATCCCTGCTGTTTGTGCTTTGACCGCCAGAATGGCGATGTTAAGCAGCGTAAACCCGACGAGGAAACATAATGTGGTGCCCGCGCCGGCCAGCGGCCAGGCGGGCAGGGCCAGCACAAGGGCGCCAAACTGGTTTCCTGCCAGGGAAAACCAGCGCCGTTTCAGATAGTGCGCAAGGCCGTCCTCAAGAACGACATCCTCGAGCACCGGCTCAGCGTTTTCTGTCAATGCAGGTAGTGTCCGCGACATCGATCAGGCCGAGTGACTGAGCGGTCTGTATGGATTCAATGCGGTTTGCGGTGTTCAGTCGCTCGAAAATTACCTGCCAATGATCTTTGATCGTGCGTTCAGAGATGCCGAGATGATTGCCAATTTGTTTGTTCGACAGGCCACTGCTTGCGAAACGGATGATCTCCAGTCGATGATTGCTGATGCCGTATTGCTCACGATCCGGTGGTGCATCATCGAATACGGTGTCACCGGCGAGCAACCGCAGCAGCGCCTGGGCCAGCGAATCCATATCGCGGCGCTTGGACAGGCAGGCAACCGCGCCAGCGGAAACTGCGCGTTGAACCAGTAGCGGTGTCACGTCTGCGCATAGCAGGCCCAGGGCGACAGAAGGAAACCGCTGCGATACACGCGCCATCACCTCCAGACCCGTCGTTCCCACCAGTCGATAGTCGCAGAGCAGGAGGTCAAAGTCCTGTTCTTGCAGGGCTACAAGTGCACTGCGTTCGTCGCTGAGTGTTTCTACGCTCAGCCCGGGCACGCGACTGGTCAGCGCAAATGCCAATCCTTCACCGTAGACCGGGTGGTCATCAATGAACAGCAATCGGTAGGTCGCCAAGGGTGGGGTGTCGAGCATGTATAGCTCCTCCTCGGGGCAGTCTACCCTCCAATATTAGTAGCCCATAACCGTACTTCAGGACGGTTGTTACTGTTCTTGTGCCTCAACAGAATGTGGGAAGCCCCGTGCCGGGGCGCTGGAAGCAGGCGGTCGAGATGGGCAAGGGTATTCAGAGAGGCAGAAGAGCCTGGTGCAAAAACAGGTTATTGATAGCCCAAAGCCTGTGTCCTGGCTGTGGTGTTCGTCGGCGATATCGATTGAGGGCGGGGTTGCTCGGGATTGTCATGGTTCTGGCCGCATGTGGTTCGGGCGAGTCAGCCGATCTTCGTGACACCGTGCCGAATACCCCTGGAATCGACGGCGATGCTGACGCAGGTGATGGAGGATCAGTTCCCGATGAGGGTGGGGGTGGCAGTGCGCCTGAGCCGGCCCCGGATCTGGGCAGGATCGAATCAAAGCCGGTTCCTCAGGTAGGGAAAACCGACCTCGTGTCTGAACTGTACCGAGTTAATGTGATGGATTATCTATCGGCCGACTCAGCGCTCACCCTGGAGTCGCGGCGCTACGTTGTTGTGCTCGATGGAGGGTGGGAGTGATGCGTAGTGCATGGGCCTTTTGCTGGCTGAGCCTGCTGTATGCATTTTCCCCAGCAGCCATAGCCGACGTTCCCGAGCAGTTTCAGCGCACGGCGCGAGCAATTGATGCGCAGAGCAACTTGCCGCTAGAGGGGCTAAGAGAAGTAACAGTGAGAATCTACGACGCCCCTGATCTTCAGCCGAGGGATGCCTTTTATGTAGATACGCGGACACTAGAATTCAACGACGGCGTTTTTACGATCAACAGCCCGGTCACAGAGAGCTTGAGCGCGCTATTGCGCGACGGAGGCCAGCTATATCTTGGCATTCAGATCGGTGATGACAGCGAGCTGCAGCCACGTCTGCCTCTTTCCGGTGCATTTTACGCCCAGCTGGCACGGGATGTATCGGGGGACATCAACCCCCGATCTGTATCAATTGATGGTCTGGTCGTAATTGATGAGCAAGGGCGCTGGCGCGGTGACCCTGCCGGTCTGACTGGACCTATGGGGCCTCAGGGTGTACCCGGCTTGCAAGGGGTGATAGGGCCGCTTGGGCCGCAGGGCCCAGCTGGATTAGCGGGTGCGGAAGGTCCCATGGGCCCGCAAGGCCCAGCCGGAGTGCCGGGTGCAGCAGGTCCCATGGGGTTGCAGGGGCTGCCTGGTGTGGATGGTGCCCCGGGTCTTGCCGGCGCGGATGGCGACGAAGGTCTGAGCTGCTGGGATCTGGATGGTGATCAAACGCCGGATGTTGAGGAAGACATCAACAATGATGGAGTCCACGACGCCCGGGACTGCCAGGGTCCGGCGGGGCTGGCCGGTGACACGGGGCCTGCTGGTCCGGCGGGAGCAACCGGGCTGCAAGGCCCAGCCGGGATCGCGGGGGCAGAAGGCCCCATGGGGCCGCAAGGCCCAGCGGGAGTGCCTGGCGCGGAAGGTCCCATGGGCTTGCAAGGCCCAGCCGGGATCGCGGGGGCGGAAGGTCCCATGGGGCTGCAAGGCCCAGACGGAGTGCCGGGTGCAGCAGGTCCCATGGGGTTGCAGGGGCTGCCTGGTGTGG
>JBFHLR010000176.1:0-5280 GCA_041594735.1 Marinobacter sp. | reverse complement strand
CTCGACGAAATGGATGCGGCTGGCGGTCACGGGCACCAGCACCGCGGCCGAATGGTGGACCTTGTGGAACTCCCACAGCCAGCGGGAATGAAACAGTCGGTGCACCCAGTAATGGGCAAAGTCTCCCACCAGGAAAACACCCAGCCCATACAGCAGCATCAGCCCCAGGTCTTCCCCCAACCGGGGCCGGTCGCCCCACAGTTGGGTAAAGAAGCCCACCCAGTCACCGGAGCTGAAGATGTAAGGATCGACGATGGCCACCACCGGCAGCACGCACACCACCTTGAGTACCGCCCGCAGGAAATAATACTGGTAATCCACCAGCGCCGAACGATGAAAGTGGACCCGGTTGCCGCCGAGGAACTGCCAGTAGCTGGAGGCCTGGGTGGTGCCGTCCTGTTTGCGGCGCAGGTACAGACCCAGCGCAACCAGATAGGAAATGGTCAGGAACAGCACGCCAAAACGGCCGTTCAGGTCAAAAATGCCCCAAAAGGTTTTGCTGACCGGCTCGATGACGGCGGCATCCAGTACCGCGAACAGTTCAACCATCAAGCTCATGAGCCACACCCAACGCTGCCAAAAACCAGACCCGGACCTATCGGACCGTACACAAAAGCGCCAGTGTAAATAAAAATGGCTCGCGTTTCCATTGCCCAACCGCCGCCGTCAGCGGGCTAACCGGGCCGCTGCCCCACTCCCAGACGAGCCCGAAAATCACTGCGCCGCCACAGCATCGCGACCCACAGGGCGTGGACATTGAGCAGCAGGGCAAAGGTCCACTCAAAGGCGTCGTCAATGTCGTCGAAGATTACCGGAATCACCCCCTGCAGGATCACCGACAGGATGCCCACCGCCAGCGTAAGCTGACACAGCCACACCAGTCGCCGCCCCGATTGCCGCCAGTCCGGTAGCGAGCGCAACTGGCCGCTGAGCAGAAGCTGGGCGATGTAGGTCAGCGAGAAGTACAGAATCACGCCGACACGGCGCAGGGCAAAATAGGTATCGCCAATGTGCCCGAGCACCGAGGTGTAGACCAGCAGCCCGAGGCAGGCGCCGACGCCGAGCCAGGCCAGCCAGGCCACGCGGGCTCCGCGGGCACCCAGTTGCCGCAACCAGCGGCCATTGAGCAGCCAGAACAGGGCGCCCAGCACCGCCGCCGGCATCATCGTCCCTTTGAAGATGAAATAGGAGGCGCCGTAACGGCCGGTCCGACTGATGCTGGTGCAAGGCTCCCAATAGGGCATGCACCAGGGCACGTGCCCCTCCCACGCAGAGACCAGATAGGTGGTATGGGTGGTGAGCAAGGGGATCAGCGCAGCCGCCAGCGCCAGCCACCAGAGCGGGAGGCTGGCGGACGGCGCAACCTTGTGCCTGACCATGATGACGCCTGGGGGTGCCGAACCTACACCCAGTGTAGTGCCGTTGACGCCAACTTGCAGGCGCCCTCAGCTGGGCGGATCAACCCGTCCGGCATGGGAGGTGTTGACCCGGAACCAGCCGGCAATGGAGTAACGATCGCGGGCCGCCGGCAGCACCTCGTGGGGGAAATCCTCGCTCAGAAACGCCACCACCGTGCCAAAGCCCGGCGTCACCTGAATCGACTGCGAATCGTCGTCCGCGGTATACAGCACCAGTTCCCCGCCGTCCGTCGGCTGCCAGCCAGGATTGAGGTAGACCACCAGCGAGAGCATCCGGTTGGCCTCGCCCTTGAAGGCATCCAGGTGTTTCTTGTAAAAATCGCCCGGAGCGTAGTGGGCAAAGTGGCTCTCGAACGAAAACAGTCCCAGCAGCAACCGGCGATTGAGGTAGGCCTGCAGCTCGCTGGCCCAGGCCAGCCAACGGCGACAGGGCGCATCCTCACCGGTAATCCAGCAGATCTGGTCACTGCGCACAAAGTTATTGAGCATGTGGTCCCGGTCCCGGCCGATGCCGGCGGCATCAAAAGCCCGGTCTGGCATACCCTGCAGGTAGTGCCACAGCGATTCTGCCAACTCCTGGGGCAAGGCATTGACGTTGATGCTGAACCCGGTTGCCCGCAAATCGTTGGCAATGGTTTCGTACAGGTGGGCACTGCTGCCCTCACCGTTGTCGCAGCGTGCGACCTGCAAAGCTGTCATTTCAAACCAACCTCCCCCCAACGGTAGCACCCCACGGGGTGCCCCTGGACTCCCGCAGCGGCGGGCGTTATCGGCCGTTTAATAAGCCGATTCGGGTTGGCTGGCAAGCAATATTTTACGCAGGCATGAAAAAGGGCGCTCATGGCGCCCTTGAGGTGAGATCAGTCCAGATCATCCAGGGTCAGCACCAAATCGTCCTTGGCGATGTCCATCTCCCAGATGGTGTAGGTGTCACCGTCTTCGTCCTCGGCGCGGATATCGAAAATCGAGGACTTCTGCTTGCGCACCGTCACCCGAACCGTTTCGCCATCCTCCAGGATGTCTTCGCCCAGCACGTCCTCTTCCCAGCTGTCGCTGCGGGCATTACTGACGTAGAGGTAGTAGATGTCATAGCCGGTGTTGTTGGTGACATCCACATAGCCGTCAAAGGCGGCGGCACTGGAACTGAACAACGCCATTACCGCGAAGAATGCCATCAGTTTCTTGAACATTACGATCTCCTTCATGGGGCAACAGAGAAAGACGATCCCTGCCACTCTGCTTGGGGTCCGGCTCCCGCTGGGCTAACGCCCCGGGAGTCGAACGGCTCGGTACGAGATTGGCCTTTGCCGGCCCAATGACTTGCCAGCATAGACAGCGCTGGACACCCTGATCAATTATCGACCAGCAATATTTCTAATCATTTTACATATCCGCCAGACCCTGGCCTCAACGGACAAGCGAAGACCGCTGTCCTTAGTCGAGATTGTCCAGGGTCAGTACCAGGTCGTCGGTGGCGATGTCCAGATCCCAGATGGTGTAGGTATCGCCGTCTTCATCTTCCGCACGGATGTCGAAGATCGAGGACTTTTCCTTGCGCACGGTGACGCGAATGGTCTCACCGTCTTCCAGGATGCTGTCGCCCAGCTGGTCTTTGCCCCAGGTTTCCTTCTTGGCGTGGCTGACGTACAGGTAGTAGATATCGTAGCCGGTGTTGTTGGTGACATCCACATAGCCGTCGAAGGCCGCGGCGGCCGAGCTGAACAGGCACAGCACCGAGAACAGCGCCAATAATTTTTTCATAACATAAGTCTCCATTTATGCGGCGGTAAAGAGAGTCCCTTTGAGCCGTAAACAAAACGCCTTGCCCCAGGCGGGTAGGTCCCGGGGTCTGCCAGGGCTGGTACAACCCGTTGCTGCAACCAGCCGGCGGTCAAGGCGGCATGGGCGCGGCCCCGACGATGCGGCAGCGGTCACCGTATGAACGGTTCGACCTGATAATAATAAGATGACGGGAAAGTAATCAAGTTTGCCCCTTCACTCCAGGGTGGCCATGTCGATCACAAAGCGGTATTTGACGTCACCGCGCTTCATCCGCTCATAGGCTTGGTTGATGTTGCGGATGTCCAGCATCTCGATGTCGCAGGTGATGCCATGCTCGGCGCAAAAATCCAGCACCTCCTGGGTTTCCGGCATGCCGCCAATCAGTGAGCCGGCGATCACCCGCCGTTTGCCCACCAGCTGACCGGCGTGTATCGGCGGCTCGATGGGCTCCAGCAGCCCCACCAGAATGTGGGTGCCATTCACCTTGAGGGTGGCCAGGTAGGGATTGAGGTCATGGGCCACCGGAATGGTATCGAGCAGGAAGTCAAAGCGTTCCCGCACCGCCTTCATCTGCTCCCGATCGGTGGAGATCACCACATGGTCGGCGCCCTGCTTTTTGGCCTCCGCCACCTTGGCTTCGGAGCGGGTGAACAGGGTGACCTCGGCGCCCAGGGCCTTGGCGAACTTGACCCCCATGTGGCCCAGCCCGCCCATGCCCAGCACGCCCACCTTGTCACCGGCCTTGACCCCGAAATGGCGCAGCGGCGAGTAGGTGGTGATGCCGGCACACAGGATCGGCGCGGCGGTGGCCGGATCGAGCTTCGCGGGAATCGAGACCACAAAGCGCTCACTGACCAGGATGCGCTCGGAATAGCCGCCCAGGGTGATGCTGCCGTCGTAACGGTCCTTGCCGTTGTAAGTGCCGGTCATGCCCTCGCTGCAGTATTGCTCCAGGCCGGATTCACAGGCCGGACAGGTGCGGCAGGAATCCACCATGCAACCGACACCGACCACGTCGCCCACCCGGAAACGGGTGACGTCGCTGCCCACGGCGGTCACCCGGCCGACGATCTCATGGCCCGGCACCACGGGATAGGCGGTACGGCCCCAGTCGTTGTCTACGGTATGGATGTCGGAGTGACAGACGCCGCAGTAATCGATCTCGATCGCGACGTCATCGGGACGGGGTTCACGGCGGTGGAACTGGTAGGGTGCCAGCTCAGCGCCAGCGGTCTGGGCGGCGTAGGCTTTGGTCCGGGTCATCCTGCATCCTCATGATTGGGTATGGGTCGGTCGCGCCCCGCAATGGCGACGCGCCCGGTCACTATACCCTAACACGGGACGGCGGCCTCTAAGAGCGGCCGAACCAGCGTTGCTTGGCCGCCTCGTATTCCTCCAGGGTGATGACCCCAGCCCTTGCATTCAAACGCCGGCTCCGCCAGTTTGTCCAGGTTGATCACATTGGAGGACGTGAGTGCCGTTGTCATGATGGATACCCTCGGCTCTGGCCGCGCTCCGCCCCCTAGGGGGACGGGAACACGAACTTTTCAGGATCGTTGTAGTAATGGCCGCCGGCATCCAGCCATTCCGCCAGCAGCCGCAGCTCCGCGTCTGTCAGCAAGCCCTGGTGAGTCAGCTTGGCCGCCGCGTGCTCGGTGGTTTCCACCTCATAGGCATCGTCGTCCGGGTCCTGGTCGAACAGGCTGAAGAAGCGGGCGCTGGCGATGGCACCCCGGCCACTCATCAAGCGGCGACTGAAGCAGACGCCCGGATCCGGCAATACGGTCATATCGCCCTGAACACCCTCCGGGCAGGCGCCTTCCGCCTCCGGGTCCTCCACTTCCACCCACTCCCCGTTTTCCTGCTTCATGTAATAGTCGGGTTCGAACAACTCGACGTAGGACTCGATCTGACGGTCGTCCCAGGACGCCGGGTTGCCGCCCAGCAACAACCCGGTGCTGGCACCGCCACCACCGCCCGCGCTCTTGCACACCGCCTTCTCCGCCGCCCGGTGACAGCCCTGGCAGGACACGGTGCTGCCGGAGCTGGGCTGGACGCGACAGGCATTCCAGATCGGCTG
>JBFHLR010000175.1:0-5321 GCA_041594735.1 Marinobacter sp. | reverse complement strand
GGTCTCCAGCAGCAGGAACAGCAGGCTGTAGCTCAGGCCCAGCAGCAGCCCCACCAGCGGGAAGTACAGGCTGCTCTGGCTCATCAGCTGCGGACTGTAGTCAATCCGCACCGGCATGGGCACCCGTGACAGAAATCCCACTGCCAGCCAGAATGCCTGCCACTCATTGAGTAGGCTACGGTGCCATTCGCTATTCCACTCTCTATGCCACAACCGATTCCACTTTCGTTTCGAGGCCACCTTGTTCTCCGTCACAGTTCCGCTCCTTTGGTTGGATGCCGCTATTCTAAGGGGAAATGCCTTGTGATTCAGTGGCTGTGGTCACTGGCCGTGCTGCAATTGCGTCAGCGGGCGCCGGTGCGGGTTGGCAGCTGGCTGCAGGCCAGTCTTTAATAAGGGTACTGTCCTTACTTTGCGGTGACGATGCTCCCGTCCGATCCATGGAGTATCCAGGGTGGCGCCCGGCACGCGTTTCGTTGTGAGTGGAATGACCGCGTGATCTTGCGGGGCAGCCGCTGACACCGCTTCGACTCTTGACCGGGCCAGCTGGGGGTAGCGTTCATGGCCATTTCAATCCCCGAGGTACGGACTTTTCTCGATGCCGCATCACACACCTTCAGTCATGTGGTGCGTGACCCCGACAGCAACGCCTGCGCCATCATCGACTCGGTGATGGGGTTCAACGCCGCCTCCGGCACTATCGATACCCAGCCATCCCGGGCCCTGATCGATTACGTGCGGGATGCGGGGTTGGAGGTGCAGTGGCTGCTGGAGACCCATGTCCACGCCGACCATCTGACGGCGGCGGCCTATCTGCAAGACAGTGTTGGCGGCCGCACCGGTATTGGCGAACGGACCATCGAGCTGCAGGCCAGGTTTGCCGAAGAGTTCAATTTCGGTCCCGAGTTCGTCGCCGATGGTAGTCAATTCGATCGGCTGTTTCAGGGTGGCGACCGCTTTCGCCTCGGCACCCTGACGGCTCGGGTGCTGTCCACGCCGGGTCACACCCCGGCGTGTGTGAGCTATGTCATCGGCGACGCTGCCTTTGTGGGCGACACCCTGTTCATGCCGGACAGCGGCACCGCGCGCTGCGATTTTCCCGGCGGGGACGCCGGTACCCTGTATCGTTCCATCAGCCAGAAAATACTGACGTTGCCGCCGCAGACGCGGTTGTTCCTGTGTCACGACTACCAGGGCGGCGAGCCAGCGCAGATCCGTTACCAGACCACGGTGGCCGCCCAGCGCGAGGCCAATGTCCATGTCCATGAGGGGGTGACCGAGCCGGCCTTCGTGGCGCTACGCACGGAACGGGACGCCGCTTTGGCGATGCCGGTGCTGTTTCCGTTTGCGGTACAGGTGAACATCCGGGCCGGCCGGTTACCGCCGCCGGAGCACAACGGCCAGGTGTACCTGAAGGTTCCGGTGTACCGGGTTTGAGGCGCGTCCGGTCAGAGCATTGCCGCTATCATAGGTATTCCGGACACAGGTATTCCGGACATAGGTATTCCGGGCGCGGTGCCCGGGGAGTCTCCGGCGGTTCGGCAAGGCATTTATCATGGGCATGACGGCCAACATTCTCTCCACGACCCAGTTGCTGGTCACAGCGGGGCTGTTTTTCGTCCTGTTGTACCTGGCGGTGATGGGGGTGGACTGGACCCGGCTCAAGACTGAGCGGGCGCTGCAGCACAGTTGCCTGGGGGCGGCGGTGGCGCTGGGTATGCTATGGCATCTGCGGGCCGGGTTGTCACCGGGGCTGACCATTCACATTTTTGGCATGACGGTGGTAACGCTGATGCTGGGCTGGGCGCTGGCGATCGTCGCCGGTTTGCTGGCGTTGTTGATGGTGGTGATCACCGGCCGGGAGCCGTTGCTGCTGTTTGCCGCCAATGGCCTGATCACGGTGATGATGCCGGCATTGGTGAGCCACGGCATCATGGTGTGGGAGCGTCGTCGCAACTTTCGCAATTTCTTTGCTTACATCTTCTTCTGCGGTTTCTTTGGCGCGGCCATTGCGGTGGCGCTGGCCGGCTGCACCATGGTGCTGATGCTGTGGTCGTCCGGTACCTACAGCTGGTACCAACTGGTGCAGGAATACCTGCAGTATCTGCCGCTGATCATGCTGCCGGAGGCGTTCGTCAACGGCACCGTGGTGACCGGGCTGATGGTGTTCAACCCGGAGCTGTTGCTGACCCTGGATGAGCGGCGGTATCGCTAAGCCAGCGGAAGGGGGGGCGCCCTAATGGGTGCCCCCCATATCCAATCTCACTCGGCCGCGGCGCGGGCCTGTTCCAGCCAGCCGTCGAAAGTGGCCCGGTGGTTCTCGATCCAGGCCTGGGTGTGGGCCATGATGTCGCGCTGGGAATCCTCACCCTGGCGGATCTTCATGTTCTCCGCACTGACGTCGTTCACCGACAGGGTCATGATTTCGAACAACTTGGCGGCGGCGGGGTTGGCGGCCGCCCATTCCTTGTTGGCCACGATGCGCTCGCTGTTGATCTCGAAGCCATAGTTGCGGCCGTTGGGCAGTTCTGTGTCGGAATTGTTGGGGTTGGCGGAGAACGGCACCTCCAGCCACACCACGTCCCTGCCCGGCACCAGGATGCCGGAGACCCAGTACGGCGTCCAGGTGTAGTAGAAGATCGGCTCGCCTTCCTTGTAGCGGGTGATGGTGTCGGAAATGATGGCGGCGTATTGCCCCTGCTTGTGGCTGATGGTGTCCCGCAGCTCGAAGGCGTCCAGCTGGTGTTCGATCACGCCTTCACAGCCCCAGCCGGCCTGGCAACCGGTGAGGTCGGCCTTGCCGTCGCCGTCGGTGTCGAACACCTTGGCGATGTCCGGATCCTTGAAGTCCCCCAGGTTGTCGATGCCGTATTTGTCGGCGGAGGCCTTGTCGATCAGGTAGCCCTGGGCGGCGCCACTGATGTAATGGCCACTGCGGTAGAATTCGTTATCGCCACCGGCATTGGCGTACATGGTGTTGTGCAACGGGTACCAGTTCACCGCCATGAAGGTGGCATCGCCGTTGGCGATGGAGGTGTAGCCGGCGCTGTAGTCCACCTCCTGGATCGGCTGTACATCGTAGCCCAGCGCCCGCAACGCCTCGTTGATCAGCATGGTCTGGAAGGTTTCTTCGGCAATCGGGCTCTGTATGGGCTGAACGGTCACTCCTGCCCCGGGCATGGACTGGGCCATTGCCACGGTGCCGAGACTGCCGGCCAGAAGGGCCGTCGTGAGTGTCAATTTGCTGTTCATAGTACGTGCTCCTGCGTGCCTGGGTGTGTTGTCGAACGTGTTGTTGCCTATCCTTGGGTTCCTTTGTTCTTCACCAGTGAATAGATCAGACCGGCGGGACCGGACTGGTACCAGTGACGTACTCCCCGTTCCCGGGAATCCTTGCCGAGGGCCTGGGTCATCCGGTCGAGGATGATGGCCAGAATCACGATGCCGATGCCGCCTACGGTGGCCAGGCCGATGTCGAGCCGGCCGATGCCCCGCAACACCATCAGCCCCAGGCCGGGTACGGCGATCATCGAGGCGATGACCACCATCGACAGCGCCAGCATCAGGGTTTGATTGACCCCGGCCATGATGGTGGGCATGGCCAGCGGTAACTGGACCTTGAACAGCAGCTGTCGCGGATTGGCGCCGAACGAGCGGCTGGCCTCCACCAGATCCGCCGGCACCTGGCGGATGCCCAGGTTAGTGAGCCGGATTACCGGCGCCACGGCGAAAATGATGGTGACGATGACGCCGGGCACGTTGCCGATGCCGAACAGCATGACAATGGGGACCAGGTAGACGAACGCGGGGGTGGTCTGCATGGCGTCGAGCATCGGTCGCACCGCACCGGCGACCCGGTCGCTTTTGGCCATCCAGATGCCGGTGGGAATGCCGATCATCAGGCAGAACAGTACCGAGGTGATCACCAGGGCCAGGGTGGTCATGGCTTCGTTCCAGGCGCCGATGGCGCCCATGGCCACCATGCCCGCCATGGCGGCAATCCCCAGGCGCAGGCTGGACAGCTGCCAGGCCAGCAGGCCGAATGCCGCCACCACAATCAGCGGGTGGATGCTGAGCAGGGTGGTGTCGAACACTCCCAGGGCCAGATCCACCGGCTGTTTGATCAGCTGGAAGAACACCCGGAAATTTTCCACCAGCCAGTCGATGCCATCCTCCACGCTGCCCTGAATATCGAACCATTCGGTGCGAAACGGTTCCTGCCAGGTGTTCTCCCGGAGCTGGATGGTCTGCGATTGGCTCAGCCAGCTGTCCGGGCTGGTCTGTTGCGGACCGGCACTGCCCCAGGGGTCGGCTTCGCCCTGGGCGTCGGCATGAATATCCGGCACCGTCACATCGGCCCAGGGATTGGCGCCGCCGGTGGCGTCATAGGGCACGTCGTCGTTGCGTTCTTCCGCCATGATCAGTCTCCTTCCCGGTCCAGGGCGTGCAGCAGTGAGGCCCGGGAGACGACGCCCAGGTACCGGTTGCTCTCGTCGACCACCGGCAGGCCGCAGGGGGCAGCGGCCACCAGGCCGATGATGTCGTGCAACGAGGTATCGCTGCGGATGGGCGCGATGTCGTTGAGGTACGCTTCGGACAGCGGGCCGTCACCACCATTGCGTGCCATCAGCGAATCGATGGACACCACCCCCTGGTAACGCTGCTGACGATCAACGACATAGCCGTAATCGCGTTCATGCTGGCGCAGCCGCTCCAGAGTAGCGGGAATGGCCGCGCCCTCCCGTTCGATGACGGTGACCTGCTTGCGCTGGGCGGCATCGGCGGCGGTGAACACCGACGATTTGTCGACGCCGCGGAAAAACGAACGGACGTAGTCGTCGGCGGGATTCTTGAGGATCTCATCGGGGGTGCCGACCTGGACCACCCGGCCACCCTCCATGATGGCGATGCGATCACCGATGCGCATGGCTTCATCCAGGTCGTGGGAGATGAACACTACGGTGCGGTCGGAGTTCTCCTGCAACTTGATCAGTTCATCCTGCATCTCGGTGCGGATCAGCGGATCGAGGGCGGAAAAGGCCTCGTCCATCAGCATGATTTCTGGCTCGTTGGCCAGCGCCCGGGCCAGCCCCACCCGTTGTTGCATGCCGCCAGAGAGCTCGTCCGGATAGCAGCGGACATTGGCTTCCAGGCCCACCTGGGCCAGGGCATGGCGGGCCCGGCGGTGACGTTCGTCGCGGGCTACGCCGGACAGTTCCAGACCGAAGGCGGCATTGTCGATGACGTTGAGGTGAGGCATCAGCGCAAAGGACTGGAACACCATGGTGATCTTGTCGCGCCGCAGCTGATTGAGGGCCTTG
>JBFHLR010000174.1:0-5366 GCA_041594735.1 Marinobacter sp. | reverse complement strand
TCCAGGGAGGCGGGTCTGGCAGACGTCCTCCCACGTCCGGATTGGCGGTGGACAGAGCCAACGTCACGTCGTGCCAGTCTTCACCGGTATTCTGGTGTACCACCGCCTGATGAACCAGTCGCAACTCGCTGGTATCGGTATCCAGGCGGGCCTCGTAGGCACTGGCCCAGCCCGCGTGGCGGGTCTGGTACTGAATCTGCAGGATCACCTCCGCAGTGCGCTCGGCGCTGTAGCCCACGGCCAGGTGCTTCACCACTCTGGGCACGTCCCTGAGAGCATCCAGCTCCCGCTGGATGCGGTCCTGCTCTTCCACCAGGGTGCGCTTGTCCTGCTCGATCCGGCGAATATTGCCCAGGGACTGTTCCGCCTGCTGGAAAAGGCTGTCCGCCGTCGCGTCGATGTTGTCCGGCAACGGTGCTTCGCCATTACCCGTGGTGAGTCGATCCAGCAGGTCCAGACGGTATCGCCAGGCCCGGATCGCGTCATCCTGGGCGCGGATGTCGTCGGTCACCGCCTGCAGTGCCGCGCGTAGCTCCTTGAGCTTGCTGGCCTGGGCCTCGGTGGTTTGCTCGCTCACCAGGTTCACTTCCCGCACCACGGCGCTGGCGTCCCCCAACACCGTCACCCGCAGGGTGCGGTCAATCAGTCCGGCGGGCAGATTGCGGATTTCCACCGTGCCGGCCCCGGCGACAAGCTGGGTCGACTCTTCCCGGGTAACGGCAGCCTGGTTGGGGTACAGCGTCACCGCGGTCACGTCGGCCAGGGACTGCAGCGGCAGCCAGGCCGCCATCAATACGAATAGCCGCTTCCTTTGCATCGTGCTCCCTCTTCGCATAGTGCTCCCTATCGTCTCGGTTGGGGGTCATTCGGAATGGAGCCGAAGCGCCCTGTATCTGACCGGGCGACCGTAGCTCCTCTGTGAACATAGATGCAACATAACGTGGGACTGGCCATTTTTGGATTACAGAATTGTCAGTCACGTTCGGGAACTTTTTGTTGCTGACGGTAGCCGCGAGGAGATTCGCCGGTCCAGCGGCGGAAAGCGCGGCTGAAGTTGGTGACATCGCCATAGCCCAACAGATCCGCCACCTGTCCGACGTTGTGACTGCCCGCCAAGATCAGCCGCAGTGCCTTGTCGCGGCGGATCTGCTCCACCAGTTCACGATAGGTCACCCCTTCGTCCCCCAGGCGGCGCTGCAGGGTTCTGGGGGACTGGTGCAGCTTGGCGGCCACGTCTTCGAGCGAGGCAAAACCCTGCACCTCATCAAACGCCAGGTCCCGCACCAGCTGCGCCATGGACGGCTCGGCCATCAACCGGTTCAGCTCCTGCTTGCACTGTTCCCGAGCCAGGCGGGCGGCGATGGGATCGGCCATCACCAGCGGTCGCTCCATCAGTTCGGCCGGAAACACCAAGCCGTTGAAGGACTGGTTGAAACGCACTTTGCCCGGCAACAGGTGCTGGTAACGATCGAAGTAGTCGGGGCGGGAAAAACGAACGTAGCCCTCGCCGGTCATTGGCTGGCCGGTCAGACTCTCGCCCATGGTGGCAAACCCCAGCATCAGGAACTGAGCGCCTACCCTTCCGAGTGGGTATTTCGGATCGTTCTCCTCGAAGACCAGGGTGACCCGGTCTCCCTCGCGCTCCAGGCTGAGGGAGAGAATGGAAGACTGCAGCTGGTAAAACTGCCGCAGGATATCCACGGCCTCGCCGATGGTCTGGGCCACCATCGCCGCCTGACCGATCAGGCCGTGGTAGGACACCTTCATCTGCAGACCGAGATGGTAACCAAGCCCCGGCTCCCCGGTCAGCTCCACGGCACGTTTTACCAGGGCAGAAAATGTGGGCAGCTCGATCCGGCAATCGCTGCGCAGCAGCTGATCGGGATTGATGTGGGAGCCTTCCAGCAGGGTTTCCATGGAGAAATGCCAGCGTGAGACCACATCGGCCAACAACAACACGTAGGAGCCGGGCACCGTGGGGATGGCTCCGGGCTTGGGCAAATTGGGCATCGGGGCGTCTCGCAGCCAGATTGGCGTCAAATGATCACTTTCTGACATCGAATCATAGCCGCTTATCACCACCCCGGCCACACAATGGCTTCATCGCAATTTCCCCAACGACCAGAACACTGAAAATAACGGAGGTAAGGGAATGATTACGCCCCCAGACGTCGCCACCATGACCGACACCCAGAAAACCGAGCATATCCGCAAGACAGTACTGGCCGCTGGCCAGGAGCTGCGTCAGCGCCATCCGTGGCTGCGGCACCAGAACCTGATTGGCGCCACCATCATGATCCTGTCCGTACTGGGCATGATCGGCAGTGGCTGGCTGTATGTGGCCGACCTGATTCCCTGGTGGCTGTGCGTGCCGGTCACCGCGATCTTTGCGTCGTTCATCCATGAACTGGAGCACGACCTGATCCACCTGATGTACTTCAAGAATCGCCCTTGGGCCAACAACCTGATGCTGGCGGTGGGCTGGGTCGCCCGGGCCAGCACCATCAACCCCTTCGTTCGTCGCAAGCTGCACCTGCACCACCACAAGTTCTCCGGTACCGACAGTGACCTGGAGGAGCGGGGCATCACCAATGGCGAGCGCTGGGGCCTGCGCCGCTTCCTGATGACCGGGGACAATATGCTGGCGGTGGTGCTGCGGCCGTTCGAGATGATCCGCGCCAACCACGCCTACATCCGTTCGCAGAAACCCAAGGACCGGACAGAAGCACGCCGCCTGGGCCTGGTGCAACTCACCTCCTATCTGCCCATCGGCAATCTGTATTACCTGGCGTTCCACACCTGGGTGGTGGCCAGCGCGGTGCTGATTGGCGCCGAGCTGCTGGGTCAGCCGATCACCCTCGGCGCGCCACTGGCCGATGCCCTGGCCGTGCTCAACACCGTTGGCGTGGTGTACATGCTGCCGTCATTGCTGCGCACCTTCTGCCTGCATTTCATCAGCTCCAACATGCACTACTACGGCGATGTCGAGGCTCGCAATGTAATGCAGCAGTGTCAGGTGCTGAACCCCTGGTGGCTGGTGCCCATGCAGCTGTTCTGCTTTAACTTCGGCAGCACCCACGCCATTCACCACTTCGCGGTACGGGAGCCGTTCTACATCCGCCAGTGGACCGCCCCCACCGCCCACAAGGTAATGCGGGAAATGGGCGTACGCTTCAACGACTTCGGCACTTTCCGCCGCGCCAACCGCTTCTTCGAAACCGCGCGCGGCTGAGCCTGACCGCCCGGTCATCACCAGCCCCGCCCACCGTGCATAGCACCCGGGCGGGGCTTCCCTCCGGCGGCTTTACCGCCCTATCGCCGGCCAGCGCATCACCGCTCGGCCGGCGACGACCGTTGCGGCCTTGCCGGCGCCGGCCGGTTACGGCCACTGGATGACTGCGACTGTCGGAGTCGCTGCCAGGCGCTACAGAGCGTGCGGGGGGTTCCCGCCATCAACACCACCGAATCACCCATGTCTGAACCTCCTTGCTGACAATTCGTCCTACCGCACTATGGTTCAGCCCTTGATCAAATGCAATCAATAATCATTGCCATTAAGTAAAGAGACCCGCTTCCTCGATGCCGGTCGTACCCCGTTTGGCGTATCAGCTGGACCATCTCAGCCCTGCGGGCCGATCCCGGCACCCAACAATCATGAATTTTACTCATGATTATCCATAGCAATTTGATTCTGACTAAACAGGGGCCTCGCCTAAGATGATCGCCAATCACTGACGACTCATGCAAAGGAACCCTCATGACCCTGATCACCCACACCCTGGGCTACCCCCGCATCGGCGTACGCCGGGAACTGAAGAAGGCCGTCGAGGCCTATTGGTCCGGCGACCTCAGCCAGGCCCAACTGGAGCAGACCGGTCGCGAATTGCGCCTGCGACACTGGGCGGAGCAGCAGGCCGCCGGGTTGACCTACGTCAGCGTTGGCGATTTCGCCTTCTACGACCACATCCTCAACCTGTCCCAGGCCCTGGGCGTGATACCGCCGCGCTTCGGCAATGACGCCCGCGCCGACGACCTGGACACCTACTTCCGCATGGCCCGTGGCCGCGCCCCCAGCGGCCAGCCGACGGCAGCCTGCGAGATGACCAAGTGGTTCGACACCAACTACCACTACCTGGTGCCGGAGTTCCAGGCTGACCAACGGTTTGCCCTTGGCAACAGCCGGCTTGAGGAGGAAGTAAGGGAAGCCTGCAACGCCGGCCACCGGGTCAAGGCAGTGATTCCCGGACCACTGACCTACCTGTGGATCGGCAAGGCCTTCAATGACGGCGAGCAGACCAACGCCGATCCCCTGGCCCTGCTGCCCAGGCTGTTGCCGGCCTACGGCGAGCTGCTGGCTCGACTGACCAGTGCCGGTGCCGAGTGGGTGCAAGTCGACGAGCCGATCCTGACGCTGGAATTGCCCACCGCCTGGCGCCAGGCCTTTGAGACCGCCTACAATCAGCTCCAGTCCACGCCCGCAAAGCTGCTGCTGGCCACCTGGTTCGGCAGCCTGGACGAGAACGTCAGCCTGGCCTGTGGCTTGCCGGTTGCCGGTCTGCACATTGATCTGGTGCGGGGGGCCGGCCAGCTGAGCAGCGTGCTGGACCGCCTGCCCCATCACAAAGTACTCTCCGCCGGGGTGGTCGACGGCCGCAACATCTGGAAGAGCGACCTGAGCGGTCTGCGGGACAGACTGCGCGAGGCCCATGAGCGCCTCGGCGACCGGTTGTGGCTGGCGCCATCCTGTTCGCTGCTGCACGTGCCCCACGACCTGAATGAGGAAGACCGGCTCGACGGGGCGCTGCGCAGCTGGCTGGCCTTCGCCCGTCAGAAGCTGGATGAAGTGACCCTGCTGGCGCGGGCGGTGGCTGGCACCCTCAGCGCAGCGGATGAACAGGCGTTGGCCGACAATCAATCCGCCATCGCCACTCGTCGCGACTCCACCCGCATCCACCGGGAAGACGTCAAACGACGGGTCGCCGCCATCACCGCCACCCAGTTTGTCCGCGCCAACCCCTACCCACAGCGGGCCAAGGCCCAGCGCGCCTGGCTCAAGCTGCCTCTGTTCCCCACCACCACCATCGGCTCGTTCCCTCAGACCGAGGAGATCCGCAAGGCCCGGCGCGACTTCAAGGCCGGCCAACTGGCGGCAGCGGACTACGAAGCGGCGATGAAGCAGGAGATCCGTTACTGCGTCGAACGCCAGGAAGCGCTGGGACTGGACGTACCGGTGCACGGCGAGGCCGAGCGCAATGACATGGTCGAGTACTTCGGCGAGCTGCTGGAGGGCTTCGCCTTTACCCGCAACGGCTGGGTGCAGAGCTACGGTTCCCGCTGCGTCAAACCACCGGTGATCTACGGCGACG
>JBFHLR010000173.1:0-5449 GCA_041594735.1 Marinobacter sp. | reverse complement strand
TCCGGTATGGGTAATTTTTCAACCTTGCGACGAAAGGCGCTGAAAGATGCGGGTATCTGGTTCACGTCGAAAGGCAGGGCGTCTGAGCGAAACAGCGTTCGTCCCTCAATTTCCTGGAAATGCACCTCGGGACATCGGCTCCGCAGCTGCTGCCATCGCCATCTTTCGAATGTCCCGGGGTGGGTATGCCGAAAAACGGAGCGGACGCGGTATCGATGGATCAGTGTCTGCAGATCAGAAACGACGTTCGAAGAGAGGCGTATCAGGGGATGGCCATGCGCGTGCAGGGCGGCTGCAAGCGCGTTCTGGCTCTCCGTGATGAACCGCCTTCGCGCGTTGGAAACGGGTCCTGCCTGGGATTCATAAGCATGCGGGCCTTTGAGTTCCTGGATGGGCTCGACCGCAAAGATGATCTCGTCCGCTGCCGTCAGGGCGTGGAGCAGGCCTGGCGCGTCATGCAGCCGAAGGTCCCAAGAGAAAATGAACAGGGCGCAGGTTTTCACGCAATTTCCTTACTGTCAGTCGGTTCGGTTCGTCGCATTCCTGGTGGGAATGGTCTGAGTGCCAAGTCAGCCCCGCATTGCGAGTCCAGAAGGCACTGGGGTTTGATGGCTTAACTGGCCGTAGTTGGTGGGAGGGGAGGTGTGCGTACGGGATAAAGATGAACAAAACCTGGACGAAAATAAAAATTTACATAAAATCATGCGATCGTGCGAGCTATTCGAGTCGGGTAGCCATTTCTGTGCATTGTTTGTAGAGGCGGAAAGCTTTGGAAGACGGGGAACCCCAGAAATACAAGATCGGCGTGGCGGAAAAGGTCACCGGAATCCCTGCGATGACCATCCGGATGTGGGAGCGTCGCTACAACGCTGTCGAGCCGGAGAGGACTCCGGGCAACGGCCGGCTGTACAGCAGGGCTCAGTTGTCCCGGTTGTCGATGCTGCGCCAGCTGGTGGAATCCGGGCATGCTATCTCTACGATTGCAGGGCTTTCTGATGCCGAGCTGGGAGAGCGGGTCAGTGGGCTGGAGGGCTTCCGGCCTCAACGCTCCGGGCCGGTCGCTCTGGGCGTGGTGGGGGCGTCTCTCGCGCTTCAGGCGCGCGAGGATGTTGCGTCTGCGAAGGGTGATGACGCAGCGCAAAAGGTGGTGCTAGCCGGAGCTTACGACGATGATGAGGCGGCTCTTGCGGGTGAGGTGGGTGTCGTGGACGCTCTCGTGGTCGAGCGTGCCATCGTGAACCCCGAGACGGTGAGAGAGTTGCAGGCTCTGACGGCGCACTTTTCGGCGACAGTCACGGTTGTTGTCTACCAGTTCGCTCCCTCGGCCCAGCTGGCCGTCCTGCATCGTGCGGGTTTCCATACCGTGTCGGCTCCGGTTCGGGTGGACAGTCTGGCGCGGATGTTGCCGGCGCTCGTGGGTGTCAGTCCGGACGTGGACTCAGAGGACGATGATGAAGCGCCTGATGTGTGGATGCGGCAGCCGCCCCCGGCCCGGCGGTACAGTCAATGGGAGCTGCATCGATGGGCGAAACGCTCGTCGTCTGTCCAGTGCGAGTGCCCTGAGCATCTGGTCGCCCTCATCAGTCGACTGGTGGCTTTCGAGGACTATTCACGTGATTGCGAGAGCCGCAATCCAGCGGATGCGAGTATTCATCTGATGTTGCATCACACGTCGGCCAACGCCCGTCGTGCGCTCGAGGATGCGCTGGCCCACCTCATTGCGCATGAGTTTCCCGACGAAAGCGCCTAAGCATGACTGGATGCGTCCTGATGGCTGCATGAAATAAAAAGGCCCGGCGATGACCGTTGCCGGTCTTTTTGCTCTTTGAGCCGAGGCTTCGGTGTCGGGCTGGTGCAGGCTCTGACGGTAACGCTGCGATGACGAGCTTGCCGGCTGGCTGTCAATGGAGCATCACTAAAAAATCAATACATAAGTTATGCATGAAAGCGATTTACGCTCATTATTGGTAGTTCTTCCTCACAAAATCATATCTTGTGTACATTTAATGGAATCATGTATAAGATATGTATAGATTGTACGGAAGCCTCATGGTGCAAATTTCTACCGCAAAGATCCAGGTCTCCAACCTGCGATTGCGGACATTCATCGGTTTCAACCCTGAAGAGCGGCAGAAGCCGCAGGACGTGGTCATTCAGATTTCCATCGATCACACGGTCGATCCCGGTGCCTTCCATGATGAAGTCGGGCTTGCGCTGAACTACAAGACGATTACCAAAGCCGTCATCGAACACGTCGAAAATGGGCGCTTCCTGCTGCTGGAAAGGCTGGTGCATGACGTGCTGGCTATCTGCAGCTCTGACGCTGCCGTCATCAGGGCGGCTGTGACGATCGACAAGCCGCATGCCTTGCGGTTCGCAGATTCGGTATCGGTGACCCTCGAATACGACAAAACTCTTACTCAACCCGCTACCGAGCTTGCCAATGACCATGAACGCCCTGCGCATCACTACGCATCCTGAAGTCAGTGCCGAGGCCGCGCTGGTTCGTGACACCCTTGTGGCACGGGGGCTGGAGACGCCGTTGCTGGAAAATGGGTTGAGTGCGGACCAGAAGTACGAGCGGATCAAAGTTTCGATGACCGATGTGCTGAGCACCCTGGGCCTGGATCTGGCGGATGACAGCTTGTCGGAGACGCCCCACCGAATCGCGAAGATGTATGTCCGCGAGGTGTTTGCCGGCCTCGACTACACCAAATTTCCCAAACTGTCTCTCATCGAGAACAAGATGGGGGCCAGTGAAATGGTGAAAGTCCGCGATATCGAGCTGACCAGCACCTGCGAGCACCACTTTGTCACCATCGATGGAACGGCAAAGGTCGCATACATTCCCAAGAATAAGATTATCGGCCTGTCGAAGATCAACCGGATCGTCCGCTTCTTCGGGCAGCGACCGCAAATTCAGGAACGGTTGACCCGCCAGATTCTGGTGGCCATGCAAACGCTACTTGAAACGGAAGATGTCGCCGTCAGCATTGATGCCACCCACTATTGCGTGAAATCGCGAGGTGTGATGGATACGAACTCGCAGACCAGCACGACAGCGCTGGGGGGCTGCTTTAACGAGAATATTCATACCCGCGCCGAGTTTCTGCATCCGTGAAAACAGGTCATACACTGATCACCGGAGTTGGTCGCCGTGCCGGTCTGCATCTTGCGCGGCACTTCGTCGAGCGGGGGCGCCCGGTCATCGGTACGTACCGGCACGAATACGCGGCTCTCGAGGGCCTTGCAAAATCCGGTGTCGAACTTGTCCGGTGTGAATACGAAGACCTTGACAGCGTCGCGTCGCTGGTCGCCCGGGTTTCCGGCAATCATGCGGGTCTGCGCGGAATCGTGCACAACGTATCGCATTGGGTGCCCGATTCGGCGGGCTCAATCAACACGGTGTTGAACAGCATGATGCGGGTCCATGTTGGCGTACCCATGGAGATCAACCAGGGCCTGGCCCCCTTGCTGCTGAATAACGCCAATGGCCCCGCCGATGTCATCCACATCGGCGATTACGTCAGTGCGCGAGGCAGCAAAAAGCACATGGCCTATGCGGCGAGCAAGGCCGCACAGGACAATCTCACGCTGTCCTTCTCGCAGCTATGGGCCCCGAAGGTGAAGGTGAACAGCATCGCTCCGGCTCTGCTGGCTTTCAACGACGCGGATGGTGACGACTACAAGGCGAAGGCCCTGGCGAAAAGCCTGATGCAGAAAGAGGCGGGTTTCGCCGAGTTGCTGCATGCCGTGGACTACCTGTTCGACAGCGATTTCGTCACCGGGCGCATCCTGCATCTGGATGGTGGGCGTCACCTCCGGTGAAACCGGCAGTCAGGCGCAAAGCCTGTATCGTATGCGATGAGGTCAAGGAGCGGCACACCTCTCACTGGGACATGGACTGCATGAGCCAGGCCGAACTGGAGCGGGCTTTTGCGGACAGCGCCCACCCGCCATCTGCCGCGCCCTGGAGGCGATACCTCCGGTCCCTGCTCGGCCGATCGATTTTTCAAACTCACCGTAAGTAAAAACGGGTTCATCCGGTCGCCGGAAAATGTTGAACTTGTGATGCTGGTCGGATGGAACCCCTGGGGTAGGAGGACAACAGTTGCTTCTGCCGGGGCGCGCAGTGGTCGACTGGTCGGTGTGGTTTGGTTGGTGGCCACTTCAGGGCGGTGGCCTAATAATGCCGCCAATTGCCACCCAGAAGCTGCTAGCGTGAGTCTCGAACATCTCGATCACTGGCGCCGCGTTCGGCAGGGATGCAGCGGTCGCCTTCGCAATGGAATCTGCACGCATGAACACTTCAACGATTGCTTCTTCCATGACGGCCGTGGTTCTGGTGTTGACGGCGCCGCTGGTGTCTGCCGGTTCGCTGGGTGGCTTGATGTCACCTGTCGAGAAGTCGCCTTATATCGTTCAGTTAAACACGGATGCTGTGGGTGGCCGGCTGGTGGGCGAAGTGACGCGCCAGGTGCTGACGCTGATCGGGGCCGATGCACCGTTTCACGAATACTCGCGGGTGTTTTCCGGTTTTGCGGTCACGCTGACGGAGCGTCAGCGGCAGCGACTGCAGCGCCTGCCGGAAGTGCTGGTCATCGAACCGGATCAGCTGATCAGCGGGGATGCAACGCAGGCCAACCCGGTCTATGGTCTGGACCGTGTCGACGAGACCAGCCTGCCGTTGGACGGGGAGCTGCTGTACCCCGAAAGCGCCGGGGCCGGTGTCCATGTGTATGTGCTGGATACGGGCATCAACCCGGACCACACCGAATTCAGTGGCCGCATTGGATACAGCCGAAACTTCGTGACTGACGGGCCGGTAGGTCTGACCGGGATCCTGATCCTCTCGCTGGAATCGACCTGGCAGACGCTGGGTTACGCACCCGACCCCGAGAACTGGACGGATTGCAACGGCCATGGAACCCATGTGGCGGGAACCGCTGTCGGCACCCGCTACGGGCTGGCGAAACAGGCGACGGTGCACGCGTTGCGGGTGCTCGGGTGCCAGAACACGGGTGCGATGTCTGGCATCATCGCGGGCATTGACTGGTTGATCGGCAATGCGGAGTACCCCGCCGTGGCCAACCTGAGCCTCGGCGGTGCGAATTCGACGGTGCTGCACCAGAGCATCGCTGCATTGCATGCCGCCAACATTCTGCCGGTGGTCGCGGCGATGAATGACAATGCCGATGCCTGCAGCGGTTCACCTTCGGGTGCTCCGGAGGCGGTGACTGTCGGGGCGTCGGATGCGGCGGACCAGGAGTCATCATTCTCCAACCATGGTCCCTGTGTGGATATATTTGCCCCGGGTACCGATATCGTTTCCGCCAGTCATGCCGACAACACCGGCACCGCCGTGATGAGTGGAACCTCGATGGCCTCGCCGCTTGTTGCCGGGGCCGCAGCACTGATCCTGGGGGAAACCCCGGTGCTTGGCGCGGAT
>JBFHLR010000172.1:0-5590 GCA_041594735.1 Marinobacter sp. | reverse complement strand
TTTGCCTGGCGGTCAGCGCCCAGGCAGATCTGGCGCGCAGCGAGGTGGCTGGAATCACTTCCTTCGCGCACACGAGTCTGATCTGTCCACTGAATGACGCGCTCACCAGTACATGCGCCACTTTTCTATACATTGGTGAGGCTGCGGGGCATCGAATGGCGTGGGGCTGGAGCCCCGGCGATACCGCGGTTGATGTTGCCTTTTCGACCGGCTCAACGTCGATCTATCGGTTTTCTGCCAGTGGCGCCGAACCTGAAATGTCTAAGTTCAGCCACATTATCCTGGAACAACAGCCGACGACGCTGGTCTTGCTCGGACTAGGCCTAGGGATCATACAAATCCAGACATTGTCACGACGGGGCAACGGCTGAGCCGGATGCTCCTTACTGCTTTCCTAACAGCTCCAGCGCCTCGTTGAGGGTTTGCACCGACTGCTCGTGCTTGCCTTGTTGGTGCATGGCTTCTCCCTGATTGCGAAGCGTCACGATTTTTTCCCGGGTGTTGCTGTCCAATTGCGCGCTTTCCAGTTGGCTATCGATTTGCCGGATTAGTGTTGGGCAACTGCCGGCCCAAGCGACGCTGGCCAGCAGCAGACTGAATCCGAAGGCGATGAGTAGTCGCATGTTGGTTCCTCCCCGTCGGGCCTCTCACTTGCAGTTTAGTTGAGGACTTGCCGGCGCGCACGCTGCTCAGCGCCATTGGAGAGATGGTTTCATTGAGTCGGTGGGGCGGGGGATAGGGGCGCATTCCAGAGAAAATTGGACTAATGTACCACTCTGTACAACAATGCCAAACACGACTCTTCAAAAGGGTGCACCGGCCGAAGGCTGGGCATACCTCCGCGCACGGGAATGCCACTGAAGACTGGGTACGCTGCTGGATCTCGATGGATGTGTCGCTTCCAGGCCAAGAGATTGCTGCCGCAGCCAGACGAATGACGAGATCTCTATGAACTCACAAGACATGGTGGCGTACGATTGCCCGGCTCAGTCAGCGCACTACGTACATTTGCTGCAGGAGGTGTCGGTAGCCGCAAACGAGGCCCTCAATATAGATGCTGCGCTGTTGATGGCGCTGCAGGGCATCTGCCGTATCACCGGGTGGCCGGCAGGGCGTGCGCGCCGCAGTACTGCCGATGGCGGTTTGGAGGCGGGCGGACTCTGGCAGGTGCACAAACAGTACCACCAAGCCGATTTTCTGGAGTTCCGGCGCAAGCTGGAAGCGCAGGGCGACGTTGAAGCTGATCGTTTCGTGAAGGTTTATTCTCTGCAGGTAGGGGAGGCGCATTGTGTGAGCGCCATACTCGAGTTCTACTCCACCAGGGCGCAACCGTTATCACCTGAAATGGAGCAGGTAGTGAAGCAGATAGGAGTTCAGTTGACCCAGGGCTTCGAGAATCAAACGGTGCAGCGCGCCTTGCAGGCCAGTGAGCGCCGCAGTCGGCAGATCATTGACAGCGCTGCCGATGCCTTTATCGCTATGGATAGCCAGGGCATCATCACCGCGTGGAACCAGGCCGCCGAGTCCATTTTCGGCTGGTTGCGAGACGAGGCTGTGGGGCGCTCGGTGGCAGATACCATCATTCCGGAGTCGTATCGTAACGCCCATCACCGGGGGATGCAGCGTTTCCTTGGTGATGGCAACTCCAAGGTGCTCGGTCAACGCCTGGAACTGCCCGCGCTGCACCGTAGCGGTCGCGAATTTCCCATCGAAATCACGCTTTGGTCACTGGAGGAAGAGCACGAGCCGAGTTTCTTCGCCTTTGCCCACGATATCAGTGACCGTAAGAAGGCTGAACGGGAACTTGAACATCGCGCCCTGCACGATACCCTGACCGGTCTGCCTAATCGCTCGTTGGCGCTGGATCGGCTGCAACACTGTCTGTCTCGCAGACAGGAAGATGGGTCGTGTCTGGCGGTGTTGTTCGTGGATCTCGATCACTTCAAACGCATCAACGACAGCTTTGGTCACGAGGCGGGTGATCAGGTGCTGGTCACCATGGCGCAACGTCTGAGCCGCGCTGTTCGTCCGGCCGACACCGTTGCTCGTCTGGCCGGCGACGAGTTCGTGGTGCTGTGTCCGGATATTGCTTCCCATCGGGATGCGGCCAGGGTAGCAAGCCGGTTGTTGGATGAAATGGCACCGGCCATTGCGTTAAAGGACGACAAAGTGTTTGTCAGCGCCAGTGTTGGCATTGCCATCGCGACGGACAACTGCAGTGCGGAGAAACTGATCGGATCGGCGGACATCGCCATGTACGAGGCAAAATCCAGTGGCCGTGGTCAGTTCCAGCTGTTCGACTCGAAAATGCAGATGCAGGTCGCCGGAAGGATAAGCCTTGAAAACGACCTGCATCAGGCGCTCGTTCGAGAAGAATTCCAGCTTTACTTCCAGCCCATCATTGCCGCAAGTAGCGGAACCATCGTGCGGGTGGAGGCCTTGCTGAGATGGCAGCATCCGCAGCGGGGGATGATCCCGCCAACGGATTTCATCCCCATCGCCGAGGAGACCGGTCTTATTGTGCCTATCGGAAACTGGGTCGTCGAAGAGGCTTGCCGGATCGCCCAAACCTGGAACCTGCCGGACGATGTCTCGATCCCGCTTGGCGTGTCGGTAAACCTGTCGGCGCGGCAGTTGTTGCAGTCCGACCTGGTGGATACGGTGCAGAAGATTTTTGCCGCTTACGAATTCGATCCGGCGCGCATCGAATTCGGGTTCGAGGTCACTGAAACCGCCGTCATGCAAGACCCCGACGCTGCCGCAACCACGTTGCAGGCGCTGCGGGAACTGGGAGCGCACGTATTGATCGATGATTTTGGCACTGGGTATTCGTCACTGGCCTACCTCAAGCGGTTTCCCGTAGACACGTTGAAGATCGACCAGTCGTTTGTCAGTAACATCACGTCAGATTCGGTGGATCAGGCCATTGTGCGGGCGGTGACCGATATGGCCCACAGTATGAATCTGCTGGTGGTGGCGGAGGGGGTGGAGACGGCCGAACAGGCGCAGGCGCTCAAACATCTCGCCGTTGACCTCCAACAGGGTTACCTGTATGCGCACCCGCTGCCGGCGGAGCAATTGACTGAGTTGCTGATATCCTGTCGGACCGCTTGAGGTCCGCACTGCCTGTCGTTTGTGACAGACGAGGGTGGTAGACCAGGGCTACCGGTTGAGACTTAGCGCCCCCGCGCAAAATACCAGCAAGGAAGCTCGGTTATGAAGGAAGGGCACCGTTCATGGCGAGCTATAACATCAAACTGGTACTCATGAATGCAGTGGCCTTGATTGGCCTGGTGGCCGCTGTGACCGCGCTCTCGATTGGCCTGGATTCAGGCGCGGCCAATCTAACGCGGGTTAATGTCCTGGAACTCAGTCTTGCCACACCGCCCCTCCCCGATCTCTATAACGGCCTGCTCGACAGCGTTCGAGGGCACTGAGCCGTCTTCTGTTCCCTGGCCATCGGCGTTCCCTGGAAGACCTGGCGTCTGCAAAGGACTGCTTCCGGCGTTAACCTCCCCTTGTGCACGTCTCTCCTCACCTATACCTCACCTCTCCACACCTTTCTGGTTGTCGTTTGCCATGTTCCTGGGGTTTTCCTGTGATTGCGCATTAATGGTGTTCGTACCTGGGCGGTTATGGCCGGGTGGATTTGTTTACCGAATGTTGCTGCGTGTGGTTGGGATGATTGCTTGTGGTTAGTTTTCTATCTGATTTTTAAAAGAAAATAAACCTTTTGAGAGGGCGATTGGAAGTGTCTTCGGTTTCCGAAGGCAGAGATAATTCTCCGCCTGTGTGCAATTGTGGTGAATTGTAAGGTGTCATGGTATTGGCGGTTTTTTGACCTATTTTTAAGTTGTAACGTGCTCAATAGGCAGCTGACGACAAGAGGGACCGCCCCATGCAACCCAAGAATCTGCTCCTGATTTTGGTATCCGCAACCTTGACCGCTTGCGGCGGCGGGGGCTCATCGAGCAAGGCCAGCACCGTGGCTGATGTCTCTGAGGATGCATCGGGGTCCCAGGTTCAGCGATCGTCAGGTTCTCAGGTGGCGGATTGCGTGCTGACGGATTATCAGCGTGAGATGTTGGCTCAGCTGAACAGGGTAAGGTCGGTTGCTCGCAATTGCGGGGACCAGCGTTTCGAGGCCACGTCGCCACTGACCTTTAGCTGCAGCATTCATCCCGCTGCTCAGCGTCACAGCATTGACATGGCCACCAACAACTTTTTCAGCCACACTGGTTCCGACGGTCTACGGGTCTCTCACCGGGTCTCTGCCACGGGTTACGAGTGGGGTGTGGTCGGCGAAAACATCGCCGCAGGCTTTGATAGTGTTGGCGAGGTGATGGACGGATGGCTGGCGAGTGAGGGGCACTGCCGGAATATCATGGACTCCCGGTTCACGATCTTCGCGGTCAGCCGGGTGTTCACTTCCAGTGCGGATTACCCTGACTACTGGACGCAAGTGTTTGCATCGCCACGATGAGCCAGTTGCCCCGGCGGCGATGCGTCCACTGCGCGTGCCGGTTACGGCGCCTCTGTCAGCTTGAATCCGGCACTGGGAAAATGGAGATGAACCACGCCAACACGGGGATGTTCGTGCCCTAGAATCAGGCCTTGCTCCTGCTCCTGACGCAGGGTGCCAGTGACCGGATTACGACCATAGTCCGTGGGTGCAATCGCCACCCGTCGAGTGTCCGCGGTGGGCTTGGCCAGGGGGCGGGGGGTAGACTCGCGAGCCTGGTCCAGCGCCTCGTTGCGAGAAAGCTCCCAGACCTTGCCATGGCCGAAAGCGCGCATCCGAGCCATCCAGGCCTGTACGGCTGGGAATGACTGCAGCACCGGTTTATTCGCCACGTCCACGACAAACCACAGGCTGTGGTAGGCCGAGAAGTCAGCCGCGCAGGGGGCGTCACCGAACAGAAAGTCCTGCTTGAGCATGGTCTCCATTCGCTCAAGATGGGCCTGAAGTCGTTGCCTGGCCTGCCTGACCGAGAGGGCCTTCACTTTGGCCTTGCGGCCCATGTCCACACGGTCCTTGAGGAATTTCATGGCATCCAGGAAGGAGGTGTCGCGGATCAGTTTAACGAGCATGCCACCGCCGCTGGCCGAGATGATACAGGCCAGGAACACCTCCAGATCCACCTCCTCAATGAACCGTTGGATGTGTGCGGGCTGCTGCCCTGGATCCAGCTCTGGCTTGTTGGCCAGTCGGGCGATCTCCGCAGCGATGGTGCGGGTGTCGCAAAACACGTCCGCGCCAAGCTGGGCGACGGGAATCTTGCGGTAGCCTCCGGCCAGGGCTGCCAGTTCTGGCCTGGGTGGCATCTCCTTCACGATGACCGACCGCCAGGACAGGCCGGCGTAGCCCAGCATGGTGCGTATTTTTTCGGAGAACGGGGAAAGCGAATAATGGTAAAGGATCAGATCAGACACGGTGTCGGCTCAGTTAGGTGGATGGGACCGCAAGGCTTATGGATCTGTCAGGCTAGTACTTGCTGAAGTTGCATCCATTGGCCAAATCGCGGCTAGTGTCCCGTCTGGTTAGTTCGCTGATCTACTGAGCCCTCAAGGGCTCCCGAAGGGCGCGCAG
>JBFHLR010000171.1:0-5605 GCA_041594735.1 Marinobacter sp. | reverse complement strand
TGGATGTGTTCATGGACGAGCGACTGAACATGCTGCACTGATCGCCAATTCGTCGGCGGATCACGCGGTAGTCCATTGAGTTAGCCATTTAAAAACCCGATGCCGATGCATCGGGTTTTTTCGTTCAGGACCAGGCTGATGGTTTGTCGGCATGAGCTAGGCGGCCGGGGTGCGATATTTTCGTCTTGTCGAATGGAGGTGGTCATCCGGAACGAGCTGCCCACCAGACGGGACACCAGTCACTAGCAGTCGTTCACTACTGACCCAATTAGGCGTCGCCTTCGCGGTGGCGCTTTTGTACACTTAACCTGCGTCAGGGTCTGGCCCTGAGCGCACGCCGATGTCCCCATTTCCTGTACCCCACCGGACCCCTATGGCGCTGGTTAAGCTGCACACCGAGCATTTTCGCAACCTGGCAGGCGATGCCATCGACTTTTCCCCATCGTTTAACCTGATCTACGGCGAGAACGGCAGCGGCAAGAGCAGCCTGTTGGAGGCCATTGGTTATCTGGGGCTGGGACGCTCGTTCCGGGTCAGCCGACATCAGGCGGTTAGTCGACACGGCACCAGCCGGTTCACGGTGTTTGGCGGTTTGGCCGATGGTGAAGGGTGCGGTGCTGACCCCGCTGACCGCGGGCTGCAGCACCGGGTGGGCTTCGCCCGCGATGTGGTCGAGAAGGACACTCAGCTACGGGTGGATGGCGAACCGGTGCGGAGCCTGTCGGCGCTGGCCCGCTTACTGCCGGTGTCGGTGATCGATCCCGGGGTGTTTGACATCGTGGCCGGCGGCCCGGGCAAGCGTCGACAGTTTCTGGATTGGGCGGTGTTCCACGTGGAACCTTCGTTTGCCAGTCTCTGGCAACAATGCCAAAGAGTAACGTCACAGCGGAACCAAGCCTTGAGAAATGGTAGAATGGACCAGTCCCTGCTCCGCGTGTGGGACGCCCAATATGTGGCGTTGGCCGCTCGGGTCACGGAGGCCCGCCAGGCAACCGTCACGTTGTTCCAGGCGGCGTTCGAGGCGCTGTTAGCGGAAGTGAACACACCCTGGGTGGACGGTCTCAAGCTGGATTTCTACCCCGGTTGGGACAGTAAGCGTCCATTGGCGGAAGTCCTGCTGGCACAGCGGGAGCAGGAACTGCGGGTGGGCCATACCCTGTATGGTCCCAATCGCGCCGATATAAAGTTGCGGTTTCAGGGACGGCCCGTCGCCGAAACATTTTCCCGAGGACAGCAAAAAACCCTGGTGATTCTGATGAAAATCGCCCAGGGCATGATGCTGTCCCGGCTGGGCAAACAGGTCACCTTCCTGCTCGACGATATCAACGCCGAACTGGACGGGGAGCATCGGGCCATGTTGGCCGAGAAACTACACGAACTGCGGTGTCAGGTGTTCATGACATCCATCGAGCAGCCCCGTCCGCAACAACTATGGCGGGAGTCCATGCCGGAATTCCGAGTGTTCCACGTGGAACATGGCAGGGTGACGGAAGAATAAGATCAGCGCTTCAGGAGCGTCCGAATGAGCGAATCGAGTTACAACTCTTCCAGTATCAAAGTCTTGAAAGGCCTCGATGCGGTCCGAAAGCGGCCAGGGATGTACATTGGTGATACCGATGACGGCACCGGTTTGCACCATATGGTCTTCGAGTTGGTGGATAACTCCATTGATGAGGCGCTGGCGGGCTACTGTTCCGAAATCGGGGTGGTGATCCACCCAGACGAATCCATCACCGTGCGGGACAACGGTCGAGGCATACCGGTGGATATGCACGAAGAAGAGGGCGTGTCGGCCGCCGAGGTCATTATGACCGTACTGCACGCCGGCGGTAAGTTTGACGACAACACCTACAAGGTGTCCGGTGGGCTGCACGGCGTCGGGGTGTCGGTGGTGAACGCGCTGTCCTCGAGCCTGAAACTGACCGTCCGTCGCGCCCACAAGGTGCACGAACAGACCTACACCCACGGTGTGCCCAATGCGCCCCTGAGCGTGGTGGGGGACACCGATCGCAGCGGTACCGAAGTTCATTTCATCCCGTCTGCCGAAACCTTTACCAACATCAAGTTTCATTACGACATCTTGGCCAAACGGCTACGGGAGTTGGCGTTCCTCAACAGTGGTGTCCGCATCCGACTGCAGGACGAGCGCACCGGTAAGGAAGAAGTGTTCGAGTACGAAGGCGGTTTGCGGGCCTTCGTCGAGCACCTGAACGCCAACAAGACCCCGATCAACCAGGTCTTCCACTTTGTTCGGGAGCGGGAAGACGGCATTGGGGTCGAGGTGTCGATGCAGTGGAATGATGCCTTCCAGGAAAACATCTTCTGCTTCACCAACAATATCCCCCAGCGGGACGGTGGTACCCACCTGGCGGGTTTCCGTGCTGCCCTCACCCGCTCCCTGAATACCTACATCGAGCAGGAAGGGTTGGGTAAGAAGGCCAAGGTGTCCACCTCCGGTGACGACGCCCGGGAAGGCTTGACCGCTATCATCAGCGTGAAGGTGCCGGACCCGAAATTCTCCTCCCAGACCAAGGACAAGCTGGTGTCCTCCGAAGTGAAGTCGGCGGTGGAGCAGGAGATGTACCAGACCTTCAGTGACTTTCTGCAGGAACGCCCCAACGAGGCCAAGCAGATCGTCAACAAGATGATCGAGGCGGCGCGCGCCCGGGAAGCCGCCCGCAAGGCCCGCGATATGACCCGACGCAAGGGTGCGCTCGACATTGCCGGTCTGCCCGGCAAGCTGGCGGACTGCCAGGAAAAAGATCCGGCGTTGTCCGAACTGTTCATAGTGGAGGGTGACTCGGCCGGCGGTAGCGCCAAGCAGGGCCGGGAACGCCGTACCCAAGCCATCCTGCCGCTCAAGGGTAAGATCCTCAATGTCGAGAAGGCTCGCTTCGACAAGATGCTGTCGTCCGCCGAAGTGGGCACACTGATTACCGCACTGGGCTGCGGCATCGGCCGCGAAGAGTTCAATCCCGACAAGTTGCGCTACCACTCCATCATCATCATGACCGATGCGGACGTGGACGGTTCCCATATCCGCACCCTGCTGTTGACCTTCCTGTTCCGTCAGATGCGGGAAATCATCGAGCGGGGCCACGTCTACATCGCCATGCCGCCGTTGTACAAGGTCAAGCGGGGCAAACAGGAGCAGTACCTGAAGGATGAGAAGGCGAAAGAGTCCTACCTCACCCAGACCGCCCTGGAAGGCGCTCAGCTCTACGTCAATCCCGAAGCACCGGCAATCAGGGATTCGGCCCTGGAGTCGATGGTGAAGGAGTACCAGGCGGTGATGGCCATGATCGACCGGTTGTCCCGGGCATACCCCGCCAAGGTGTTGGAGCAGATGCTGCTGGCGCCCAGTTTGACGGTGGAGGCCCTGAAGGACGAGGCAGCGGTAGCCGGTTGGGTGGCCAGCCTGGGTAGCAACCTGGATCTGGACACCAAGACCGGTACCAAGTACGAGTTCTCGGTTCAGAAAGACGAGGAACGTCAGCTCTATCTGCCGAAGGTGGTGATCTACATTCATGGCATTCCCCACAACCACGTGTTCAGCCACGAGTTCTTCGAGTCGGCCTCTTACGCCGCCATTGCGCGGATGGGCGAAACCCTTAGCGGCTTGATTGAGGACGGTGCTTACGTGCAGCGGGGCGAGCGAAAGCAGGCGGTTCTGTCCTTCGAGGGGGCGCTGGCCTGGCTGATGAAGGAGGCTCAGCGGGGGCTGAACATCCAGCGTTACAAGGGGCTGGGTGAGATGAATCCAGAGCAGCTGTGGGAAACCACCATGGATCCGGAAACACGCCGGATGATGAAGGTGACCATCGAGGACGCCTTCGCGGCGGACCAGATCTTCACGACCCTGATGGGCGACGACGTGGAGCCGCGCCGGGACTTTATCCAGACCAACGCGCTGGAGGTCACCAACCTGGATGTGTGATTAAACAGCGGCCACTTGCGCTGGCCTCTCAAAAAAGCGGAATGACCCGAAAGGGCATTCCGCTTTTTTGTTGGAGCGAGCGCCGTGGAAGGGTGTTGCGGGGCAAGGGGGGCTTACGTTCGTATCGGCCAACAAAAAGGCGACTCAGGGTCGCCTTTTTAAGTTACTTGGAAGAGGACTGGTCCCCTGCCCGATCCGAATGCGCGTGCAGGTGGGGCGACATCACCTCTTCCAGGGTGTAGCCGGTGAGTCGGCGGATGCTGCGCCAGAGGTAGTAGAAGATGGCGATCATCATCACCATCGACGGGATGGCGATCATCGGATAGCTCACCAGCGTCATCCGCCCCAACTCTTCATTGAAGGCCTGGGTACCGGCGGGGCTGGTGACGATCCATTTGGCAAGAATGTAGTTCATGGCCGAGGAGAAGAAAAAGGTGCCGCTGAACAGATAACTGGCGTTGAGCAGGCGGTCTTCGAACTCGGCTTCGTTGTTGTGCTGGCGCAGCGTCGCCCGGATCTTGTCCACATCCAGCACCGATGGGTTGTACAGCAGGGTGCGGACCAGCGGGTACTGGGTTCGGGTGGACACCAGTACCGCCAGGCCAATAACCAGCGGCACCGCCGCCTCCTTGATGGCCAGCCACTGGGCATCCAGTTCCATCAGTCCGATACCGCCGGTGAGGCCGACACTGATCATCCCCAGGACGGCGATGAAATTGTACTTGCGGTACTTCACCAACTCGAACAGCCCCCACCCCAGCGGAAACGCCAGGCCGACGATCAGCGCCCAGGTGCTACCGAGGTAGTCGTCGCCGCTGAGTTTCATCAGGATGACCGAGGGAATGACAATGCTCACCAGCAGATCAATCCAGGGCCGGGGTTTATGGGTGGGTATGGTGGAATGGGGGTTGGTCATAGTTGGGCCTGTGCCGGGTCAGTGCAAAACAATCGATCGATGCGTGGGGAAGCGTTCTCAGGATACTCTCAGTATTCAGGATACTCTCAATATAAGGAACCTTCTGTAAAGAGAACCTTCAGTATACGATGGTGCCACTGGGTACCGAAGGACCTTTTTGTGTCGGTTATGTAAGGACCTTGCCGCCTGCGGGCTTGGTTGAGCTCAGGATCACTGGTGGATTGCTCGTATTGGCAGCGTTGGCGATGCCCCTGACAGAGGGGTACGGACGGAGCACAGGGCAACGTGCAGGATTAACCTACAAGTGTAACGCGGAACCGCCGCCATGGTAGGCCGGGTGGCATTAAAACGGACGAAACTGGAATAGGAAGACAGTACGACTGCAGAGAAAGGGAAATGGTCGGCGTGAGAGGATTCGAACCTCCGACCCCTTCGTCCCGAACGAAGTGCGCTACCAAGCTGCGCCACACGCCGAATCACGGCCGGTATTATACGTAACTGGTATCGATTTGCCAGCCCCGGGGGCAGGAAATTGGTCAGTGTTGGTTATTGCCCCGTCTGGTTAATTCGCTGATCTACTGAGCCCTTAAGGGCGCGCCGCTGAGGCTTCTGGCCGGTGTTGCCAGCCCTGCCTGGTACGCACCGGCAATGGCCTGGAAACCGAGCAACACCTGAAAGAACGGCCGTTACCGGGCGTTCAGGTGTACGACGACCTGGCGGCGTTCACCGACCGTTTGCTGGCTAGTGTCCCG
>JBFHLR010000170.1:0-5622 GCA_041594735.1 Marinobacter sp. | reverse complement strand
CGAACGCCCTTGGCAATGTACGGCGCGGCAACGTCCTCATTGAGATCAAAGGTCAGTTCGGCGTGCAGGCCTGGGTCTTCGGAATCGAGAAGGTTATCGAATTCCTGCTCAGCGCATTCGGCATTATCCCGCAGTGACTGGATTCGATAGCTGGTTTCAGACCACAGTCGCTGAAGATCGCTACGAGCTTCGTCAATCACGAAGGCGTCGTCGAAGGAGAAGCGAACACGGTCTTCACTGTTCAGCGTTCCGATCACCGAGGTGTGTTCGCCCAGACCAGCGGCGGAGAATTGCTGCAGGACCCGCTCGGTATCTTCCCGCCGAACCTGGATCACCGCACCCAGTTCCTCGTTAAACATCTCCCGGGCGAATTGACTGTCATCCTCTACAAGCCCATCCAGCTTGACATCAATGCCTACCCGGCCGGCAAACGCCATTTCCACTAGTGTGACCAAGGCACCGCCGTCGGAACGGTCGTGGTAGGCGAGTAGTTTCCCGTCTCCATTCAGCCCCTGAATGACGGCAAAAAATGCCTTGATGTCTTCCGGGTCATCCAGGTCCGGCGCCACGGCACCGACCTGACCATACACCTGAGCCAGTGCGGAACCGCCCAGACGGTTCTGGCCAGCGGCCAGATCAATGAGAATCAGGTCCGTTTCGCCGGCGTCGGTCCGCAACTGCGGTGTCAACGTGCGGCGGATGCTGGTGACTGGCGCAAATCCGCTCACGATCAGCGACAACGGCGAGGTAACGCTTTTCTGCTCACCTCCGTCCGTTTCCCAGACCGTCTTCATGGACATGGAGTCCTTGCCCACCGGAATGGTGATCCCCAGCTCAGGACACAGCTCCATACCAACGGCTTTCACGGTGTCATACAGGTTGGCGTCTTCCCCTGGGTGCCCGGCAGCGGCCATCCAGTTCGCCGACAGGCGGATATCAGATAATTTTTCAATGGAGGCGGCCGCGAGGTTGGTGATCACTTCTCCAACCGCCATGCGACCGGAAGCCGGAGCGTCGATGGTTGCCACCGGCGTGCGCTCACCCATGGCCATGGCTTCACCGGCTTCCACGTCGAACGAGGCCGCGGTGACCGCAACGTCGCTGACCGGCACCTGCCAGGGGCCGACCATCTGGTCACGCGCCACCAGACCAGTAATGGTACGGTCACCAATGGTGATGAGAAAACTCTTGCTTCCTACCGACGGCAGGCGCAATACCCGTTGGACAGCCTCTTTCAGATCAATTCTGGTGCTGTCGAAAATGGGCTTGGTAAATGAGGATCGAGCCACGCTACGATGCATCTTCGGCGGTTTGCCAAACAGCACCTCCATCGGCAGATCCACCGCTTTGTCGTTAAAGTAGGAATCGGCCAGCTCCAGGTGATGGCTCTCGGTTGCCTCGCCAATGACCGCATAGGGGCAGCGCTCCCGACGGCAGATGGCATCGAACAGCTCCAGGTTGTCCGGTGCCACTGCCAAAACATAGCGCTCCTGGGATTCGTTGCACCAGATCTCCAGCGGTGACATGCCAGGTTCGTCGTTGGGAATTTCCCGCAGCTCGAACTTACCACCCCGGCCGCCGTCCTTGACCAGCTCAGGCATGGCATTGGACAAACCACCAGCGCCCACGTCATGAATAAAGCAGATCGGGTTGTCGTCCCCCTTCTGCCAGCAACGGTCAATGACTTCCTGGCAGCGACGCTCCATTTCCGGGTTGTCGCGCTGCACGGAGGCGAAATCGAGGTTTTCGTGACTGGAACCGGAGTCCATGGAGGATGCCGCACCACCACCCAGGCCGATCAACATTGAAGGTCCACCGAGGACAATCAGTTTGGCGCCTACCGGGATATTGCCCTTTTCCACATGCTCGGGACGAATGTTACCCATGCCACCGGCAATCATGATCGGTTTGTGGTATCCCCGAACTTCTTCCCCGTCTGGACCGGAAACCGCTTCCTCGAAGGTTCGGAAATAACCCGCCAGGTTGGGGCGACCAAATTCATTATTGAACGCCGCACCACCAATCGGGCCTTCGATCATAATGTCTAGGGCAGAGGCAATGCGCTCCGGTTTACCATAGCTGCCTTCCCAAGGCTGCTCGTCACCCGGGATGTTCAGATTGGATACGGTGAAGCCCGTCAAGCCGGCCTTGGGTTTGGAGCCACGTCCGGTTGCGCCCTCGTCACGGATCTCGCCACCAGAGCCGGTCGCCGATCCGGCGAACGGCGAAATGGCGGTGGGGTGGTTGTGGGTCTCCACCTTCATCAGGATATGGATGTCTTCCGGATGATAACGGTAGACGCCGGATGCCGGGTCTGGGAAGAACCGGCCGCCGTGACTGCCAACAATCACCGACGCATTGTCCTTATAGGCGGACAGGACACCTTCGCTGTTCATCTGGTAGGTATTGCGGATCATGGCAAACAGCGACTTGTCCTGGGCCTCACCATCAATGTCCCAGGACGCATTGAAAATCTTGTGGCGACAATGTTCCGAGTTCGCCTGGGCGAACATCATCAGCTCCACATCGGTCGGATCGCGCTTCAGCCCGGTGAAAGCGTCGACCAGGTAGTCGATTTCATCGTCCGCCAGCGCCAGACCCAGGTCACGGTTCGCCACTTCCAGGGCGCGACGACCGCCGGCCAGGATACCGACCTCATTCAGCGGACGCGGCTCTTCACGATTGAACAGCAGCTCAGCGCCGCCCATTTCGTGGAACACCTTCTGGGTCATACGATCATGCAGCAACGCGGCAATCTTCTCCCGCTGCTTGAGCCCCAGTTTTCCTTCGGCCTTGATGTAGTAGGCGGTTCCCCGTTCAATCCGACGAATCTGCTTGAGACCGCAATTGCGGGCGATGTCCGTCGCCTTGCTCGACCAGGGAGACAGCGTGCCTGGCCGGGGCACTACCAGGAAAAGAATGCCGTCGGGTTGCTCGACCGGCACGCTCGGACCGTACCGCAGCAGGCGATCGAGAACCTGCCGTTCCGCCGGCGAAAGTTCGGCTTCCAGATCGGAAAAGTGCATGAACTCAGCGTATACATGCGCCACCTCGGGCACGACGGCCTGAATCTGGGCAAGAAGTTTCTGAGAGCGGAAGGGCGAAAGCGCGGGAGCGCCGCGAAGTTCCAGCATGGTCTAAACCTGTATCACGCTAATCTGGGAATCGGGTCGGGCCTTGGCTATGAAGCGCCAAGACAGCCCTCGGTCTGAACGGCCGCCATAATACTGGAAAGCGGCTTCGGGATACAGAGATGAAGGTGGTGGAATCCGACTATAAGACAACTTGATTACGCTCGCCAAATCGCCAGAATGGGCTCCGACGAGATTGGTACGACGCCGCAGACGGCGAATCCGAGTCAGGTTGGCCAGTGCCGACACTGATCAAACAACATACAATTTACAACGTTTTGCACAGATCGCGACCCGGCAGATTGACCAACTGCTCAGGTGTAGGCCATGATTTCCTTGAGGCATGGAATGCCTGACCCGCTTTCTGTCTGGGGCCTCTCAACTAGCCACGAGTTGTTGAGCAAGCAGTTTTGCTAATGGCCTGAGTGACGTACACCCTCGACACCGATGTACGGGAGACTATGGATTTGGCACAACTAGCGCTTACCACTAGATTCAGAGACTTTCGTATCGGCGCCTGCTGGCTCGCAATCGCTGGCTATGTTCTGCTAGCAACCGGCTGCGCCCGCCCCAGCACCCTGGAAGAGATTCGCTCCGAGGGCGTACTGCACGTCATCACCAGAAACGCCCCCTCCATCTACTACGAAGATCAGGACGGCCCTGCCGGTTTTGAATACGAATTAGCCCAGCGCTTCGCCGAGCACCTGGGTGTTGAGCTCAGAGTCCGGGTAGCCGAGGACAATACTGAAATCCTGTCGGTGCTGGACCGCAACTACGCCCATATTGGCCTTGCCGGCCTGGCCGCTGGACCGGAATACGCCGAGCGCTTTCATACCGTGCCCATCGGCATGCAGGCGCAATCCGTGGTCATCTACAACCGGGAGCACCCCCGTCCGCAAGGCGTTGCCGACATCATCGACACACCGGTACACATCATTGCCGACAGCAACCACGTTCGACACCTGCAGACGCTGAAGGCCGATCATCCTGCGCTGCAGTGGCAACAGCACAACGAACTGGACGCAGCGGGCCTGTTAAAGCGGGTTGAAACCGGCGAACTGCCCGTCGCCGTCATTGCCTCCAACGAACTGGCCATCAACCACGTCTTCTTCCCCGGGGTCAAGAAAGCCTTTAGCCTGAGTGAGCCGGAGAATCTCGCCTGGTTGCTGCCGATTGCACAGGACCCCTCGCTGGTGAACGCGGCAACAGATTTCCTCGCCCAATTGGAAGCCGAGGGCACGCTGGCGCAGCTCACCGAGCGCTACTACGGTCACCTGGATCGGCTCAATTACGTGGGTGCACGCACCTTTGTGCATCACGTCCGTAATCGACTGCCCCGCTACGAAAACCTGTTTCGTGATTTCGCCGCCGTACACGGGCTGGATTGGCGACTGCTGGCCGCTATCGGCTATCAGGAGTCTCATTGGCGACCCAATGCGGTTTCCCCCACCGGCGTCAAGGGACTGATGATGCTGACCCGAAACACCGCCAGCTATGTCGGTATCAGCAACCGCCTGGATCCCAAACAAAGTGTCGAGGGCGGCGCCCGTTACTTCACCATGGTCTATGACCGCATTCCAGAGCGCATTACGGAACCAGACCGGACCTGGTTTGCCCTGGCGTCCTACAACGTCGGCTTTGGTCACCTCGAGGATGCACGGCGACTGACCGAAGCGGCAGGCAGGAACCCCGACCGCTGGATGGACGTCAAGGAATTCCTGCCGCTGCTGGCCCAGAAGGAATGGTACAGCAAGACCCGGTTTGGATATGCCCGAGGCCACGAGCCGGTGATCTATGTCCAGAACATTCGCCGCTATTACGACGTACTGGCGTGGATGCGGGACCCCGCCCAGACCACCGAGCAGGTCGCCACTCAGGAAGTGTTCGATTTAAGCGGCGAAGTCCGGACCGAGACCGCCTCCAACGGCCCTGACCGCGCCATGCTGCCCAAGGCGTTGGGCGTTACCCCGCCAACCCTTTAGGCCACTCGCAGGCACTTCATCACTCATCTTGCGGTGCCGTCACGTCCAGTGCCCGCTCGACCTGGCTGGAGGAAAAACCGCGCTGGGTCAGGAACCGGGCCTGACGCCCTTTTCCCGGCCAATCCTCCTGAATGTTGCGCAGGCCAAAGCGACGCTCCCGTGCCCGTATCGCCCTGCCGTTCCAGTCTTCCTCGCCGATGTCTGTCAGGCACGCCGGCACCAGGTCAACCCCTTTCTGCTGCAACTCGCTGCGAATGCGAATCGGACCATAGCCGGCGTCCATGCGCTGGCGCACAAAGGCCTCCGCAAAGCGGTCGTCGCTTAACCAGCCCTCGGTTTCGAACTCGTCAAGCACCGTCTCAATCCGCTCGTTTGGAAGTCGCCGTTGCCGAAGTTTGGTCGCCAGCTCACGCCGGCTGTGTTCCCGTCGCGCCAGTAGACGAAGCGCGACGACGCGAACCTGCTGCTCAAGATCTTCCTGATTCATTGCTTTTGTCAATTGACTCTTT
>JBFHLR010000169.1:0-5711 GCA_041594735.1 Marinobacter sp. | reverse complement strand
GCACTGTGGCAATCTGAGTCCAACGAAACAGCGGACACCAAGGATCGCCAGTACAACACGAGCATAAGAGCAACACCATCCAAAAAGAGGAACGGGATCATGACCAAAACCAAGGCAATCGGTCTGGCGACCGCGCTGACCCTCATCACAGCACCGGTGTTTGCGAACGATCTGGCGACCACCACCTACCGGGATTACGTGGATGCCGAGGGCAACATCTCGCTCCCATCGAATGTCCGGAACAGCTGGGTACACCTGGGCTCCTGGGTGGTGAATGACGCTGACGCGCCGGGGGCGGGCTTCCATGACGTTTACACTCAGCCTGAGGCGGCCCAGATCTACCGGGAAACCGGCGAGTTCGCCGACGGCACCGTGCTGGTCAAGGAGATTCGCAGCATTGAGTCCGGCACCAAAACCACCGGGCCGGCGCTTTGGGCAGGCGAGCCACAGATCTGGTTCGTGATGGTGAAGGACAACCAGAACCGCTTTGACGGGCCGCACTGGGGCAAAGGCTGGGGCTGGGGACTCTACAAGGCCGATAACCCGGCGGTGAACGTCTCCGAGAGCTTTGAAGCCACCTGCATGGGCTGCCACATTCCGGCGCAGGATACCGGCTGGGTCTTCGTCGAGGGTTATCCGACCCTGAAGTGAACCGGAATCCGGCCAGCTGCCACGGAGCTACACCGCCGGCGCGGGTCTGCCCAAGCCTTCCTGCTGTTGCACCGACCACAGGTGGGCATAGAGCCCGCCCCGCGCCAGCAGCTCGCCATGAGCGCCCTGCTCGGCAACCTGACCGTTGTCGAGCACGATGATCCGGTCGGCGTCCAGGATGGTGGACAGGCGGTGGGCGATCACCAGGGTGGTCTGTTGATGGGAGATGTCCCGCATCGCCTGCAGGATGATCTTCTCCGAGTGGCTGTCCAGGGACGAGGTGGCCTCGTCGAACACCATGATGGGCGGGTGCTTGAGCAAGGCCCGGGCGATGGATACCCGCTGTTTTTCGCCGCCGGAAAGCTTGAGGCCGCGCTCCCCCACCAGGGTGTGCTCCTTGTCCGGCAGCTCGGCGATAAAGTCCGCCAGGTAGGCCAGCCGGATGGCCTGCCAGACCTCGTCGTCGTTGGCATCGAGTCGTCCGTAACGGACATTTTCGAAGATGCTGGTGTTGAACAGCACCGTGTCTTGGGGCACCACGCCGATCTGGCGGCGCAGTGACTCCTGGCTGACCTCGCGAATCGGCTGACCGTCGATGGTGATCTCGCCACCGGTGACGTCGTAGAAGCGAAACAGCAACTTGAACAGGGTCGATTTGCCCGCCCCGCTACTGCCGACAATGGCCACTTTCTGTTTCGCCGGCACGATGAAGCTGACTCCGCGAATGATTTCACGGCTGGCGTTGTAACCAAAGCGCACGTCCCGAAAAGCAATCTCGCCGGAAACCACCGCCAGCGAGGCGGCATTCGCGCGGTCGGCCACCTTCGGCTGCACCGCCATCAGGGCGAACATATTCTCAATGTTGGTCATCGCCCCTTTCATTTCCCGGTACACGAAACCGAGAAAGTTCAACGGCATGAACACCTGCATCATGAAGGCATTGATAAGCACAAAGTCGCCAATGGTCATCACGCCGTTGGTCACCTGCACCGCCGCCAGCACCATGGCGGCGGTCATGGCAGCGGCAATAATGAGGGATTGGCCACCGTTGAGGGCGAACAGCGACAGCCGGTTCTTGCGCCGGGCCTGCTCCCAGCGGGCCAGGTTCTGGTCGTAGTTGTCCGCCTCGAAACCCTCGTTGGTGAAATACTTCACCGTCTCGTAGTTGAGCAGGCTATCGATGGCCCGGGTGCTGCTGGCGGACTCCGCCTGGTTGGCCTCGCGAATGAACGCCAGCCGCCATTCGGTGGCCAACACCGAAAAGCCCACGTAGGCCGCCACCGACACCGCCACGATCAGCGCAAACCAGACATCGTAGTTCCACAGCAGCAGGCCGATCACCATGCCCACTTCCAGCAACGTGGGCAGGATGTTGAACACCATGAACCGCAGCAGGAAACTGATGCCGTTGGTGCCCCGCTCGATGTCCCGGGACAATCCGCCGGTGCGACGGTTGAGGTGGAAATCAAGGTCCAATGCGTGCAGGTGCCGGAACACCGTCAGCCCCACCCGCCGCATGGCCCGCTCCGTCACCCGGCCGAACAGGGTATCCCGCAGTTCCCCGAACAGCACGTTGGAAAACCGTACCACCCCGTAGGCCAACAACAGTCCCAGCGGCAGGGTCAGTAGCTCACTGGCGCCCTGGGCATCGAGGTCATCGACGATGTACTTGAGAATAAACGGCAGCCCGACGCTGGCCAGCTTGGCCAGTACCAGACAAGCCACCGCCAGGGAAATGCGGGCGCGAAACTCCAGCAGGTAGGGAAACAGTGTTTTCAGCACCGACCAGTTGATGGGCTTGGCGGTGATGTCGCTGGTCATCGTGCGCATGGAGGAAACCTTGTCTTGGGGCGTCACTGTGAGCTTAGCAGGCCCCGTGCTTGCGGCCGAAGACCGGCGGGCGCTGCGATGCCAACTCGCGACCCTTCCGGTTAATTTTTAGACAGCCACCTGGGACTCGATCAATTTAAAGCCACCGCCGCGAAAGCCTTGTGCCACAAGGCTTCCCATAGGTTCTCCGAAGGTTGCGCACAAAGTTACCCACAGTTTTTGTGGACAAAGAGCGGCTCGGGCGCACCGGCCTGATTGCTTGCCGTTCCCCGGCTCCCCCTCCCGCTAACCCATCATCGCCAACTTACAATTGCCCTTCCCGCAGCGCCTCGGTAATGCTCATGCTAGCGTCCCGCCAACCCTGATCGAGAGTTTCCACCAAGGCGCCATAGCCGTCAGTGGGAATGCCCCGCTGCCAGTCAATGGTTCCTCGCCTGGGCTCACCGTGTTTGGTGCTGTAATGCCAGGTACCCTGTATGACGGCCCGATCTCCCGTCAAACTGCGCACACCATGGAACTGGCTCACGCGGACCACCAACTGAGCGCCTTCGGGCCTGATGGTGTCACCGAGTGCGGCATGAAGCGAACGCTGGAGCTGCTGCGCCAAGGGCTCGGCCCAACGATGCGAGCGGGCGCTGTGTACCTCGCTGTCGCTCAGCTGCAGCACGATGCCGCCCTGCGCCAGGTACCCAGCCAGGTGGACCTGGATCTCCACGGTGTCGTTCCCCGCCGCGGTGGCGCTGGCCAGCAGATAACCCGGTGGCGGGGCAATCGAAGGGGCACCGCAAGCGGTTAGCAGCATCGCCAATGAACAGGCAACGGACAGTCGGCTTATCGTAGTCATCTTGGCGCCCTGGGTTGGGGATCAGGCGGGGGACGACTCTCAAAAATCAGGGCATTGGGCCGCTCATTCAGGGTTTCGGCCAGCGGCCCGAGGTCGTCGAGCAGGTGATTGAGTTTCTGCAGCACCACCTGCACGCGCAGGTAGGCGTCGCCCTCCCGGTCGAGGTCCGTCTGCCACCCCCGGAGAACTTCCCGAACCACCACCAGGGTGTCACTCAGTTGTGTGGGCAGCTCGATCAACGCCGGGTCACTGAGCCGGCGATCCAGCTGCTGGCTTACCCTGGCCAAGTTGTCCAGACTCTGGTTCAGGCGCTCCGCGAGGGTATCGAAGGGAACGCCATTCAATGTGTCCAGGAGCGTGCTGACCTGCGCCTCAATCTTGCGGATTCCGCCATGGCTGATGGTGGGTAGAATGGGGGTCGAGCGATAGGATGCCACCGACGTCGCCTTCGGCGCACCGGGATAAAACGCCAGATCGACAAACAGGGCACCGGTCAGCAGGTTGGCGGGTTCCAGGCTGGCTCGCAGGCCATTGTTGATCATATCAGTAAGTTCCTGCTCCCATTGGGCTACCGCACCCTCGGTGTTCTGTGCGATGCGCTCCGGTTCCAGGCGGATCAACACCGGCACCGGATCCTGGCGCAAAGACTGCCCCCCCACAAATCCGAAACCCCAGGCCACCTTCTCCACAGTGCCAACACGCACGCCACGATATTCCACCGGCGCCCCGGCCCGCAGGCCACGAACACTGCCATCAATCAGCAACACGTAATCCAGGGTGAGCTCGTAGATGGCCCGGCGCGCGGCTTCCTGATCCTTGTAGAGGACGAACTCGTCACCGTCTTGCACCGGCTCGCCAGCACCGATGTTCGGATCCGGCACCGCGAAGGCCACTCCGCCCCCCAACACGGTTTCCAGCGAACTGAACCTGGCTTCAAACCCCTGAACGCCAAGCCTGAAGGCCAAGCCACTGACTTCCCAGAAACGACTGCCCCGGGTTACCAGAACATCGTAGGGCTTTTCGATGAACAGCCGATGGCGAAACAGCTTTTCCCCGGGATCAAACTCCGTCGCCACTACCCGGCCGACCCGCAGGCTACGGAAGTTGACCGGATCGCCGGTATCGACAGCGCTGCCGGCCTCGCTCACCAGCTGCAGGAACAGGCCGTCGCCGGTCTCCTCCGGCGGCGATGAATCGTTGACGGTGTAGCTCGACGCCGACTCGTCGGAATCCCCCGGCACCAATTCAATGTAGGCCCCGGACAACACCGTACTCAATCCACTGATCCCTTCCCGCCCCACCCGGGGTTTGACCACCCAGAACTGGGTATCTGAGCGCAACATGCGAGCTGTGTCCGCCTGCATCTGCACCGTCAGCAGGGTATGGCGGAGATCCTCCGACAACGACACCTCCTTGACCACCCCCACCTGGACGTTGCGGGTCTTCACCGCGGTCTTACCGGCGCTGATGCCTTCCGCATTCGCCAGTGTCAGGGTGATGACCGGCCCCAGGCTGGTCAGATGGCTGTACGCCAGCCAGGCGCCAATCAGCATCGCCAGCAACGGGATGACCCAGACCGCCGACAATCTGGGCCGATGGCCGGTGTCCGTTGACTCACTCACCGCCTACCCTCCATTCGCTGTCCGTGGTGGGCCAGGCGTTGCTGTTGATCCCAGATCAGGCGCGGATCAAACTGATGTGCCGCCAGCATGGTGAAAATCACCACGCCCGAGAACGCCAGGCCACCAAAGCCCGGGGTGATGGTCATAATGTTGCCGAGCTGGAACAGCCCGACGATGATGGCCACCACAAAAACGTCGATCATCGACCAGCGCCCCACCCACTCGGTGATCCGGTACAGCTTCATCTGTCCCGCCATATCCAGCACCCGGCGCCGGCGGGTGGCGAGGCAAAGCCAGCCGATGGCGAGGATCTTGCCAAACGGAATCAATACACTGGCCCCGAAAATGATCAAGGCGATGGGCCAGTCGCCATGGTCGATGAACAGCAGCACACCACCGATGATGGTGGCCGGGTCCGACTGCCCGAGACTGGAAGTGACCATGATGGGGTACAGGTGCGCGGGGAAGCAGCACAGAATGGCCGTTACCTGCAGCGCCCAGACCCGCTGCAGGGTAAAGGGATGGCGGTCGTGCAACGCACTGCTACAACGCCCGCAGTGAGAATGCCCAAGGGCTTGCAGCTGGCCACACCAGGTGCAACCGATCAGCCGTTGCGCCATGGCGGTCCGTCCCGGGCGGGACCCTGCCGGCTGCTTGAGGGTGCCCAGCAGGCGCTGCCACAGTGCGATGGTGTTCATGCGCGTGACGGTGACCAACAGCAGCAGCGCGTAACCGGCAAACGTCCAGAACGCCGACAGCAACTG
>JBFHLR010000168.1:0-5727 GCA_041594735.1 Marinobacter sp. | reverse complement strand
ATGGCATGCAGGAGGTCGGCGGTTCGATCCCGCCTAGCTCCACCAAACGCGAATAAAGGTTTTAGGTCCCCATCGTCTAGAGGCCTAGGACACCGCCCTTTCACGGCGGCAACCGGGGTTCGAATCCCCGTGGGGACGCCAATTAAAAGAAGGGGTTACGGAAACGTAGCCCCTTTTTTGTTGGGCTGGCGGGCAAAAACACGGCAATGACTCAAAAAATCAGCCTGCTCGCCATTTTGAGATCAGGGGCCGCCATGCCTCCGTGCTTCGACTTCCACTTGTAGCACGTTGCATTGCTGATGCCGTTCTGCCGACAAATGTTCTGCAAGGACGCTCCCGCATCCGCGATGCTTCAAGATCGACACGATCTGTGTCTCGGTAAAGCGTGATTTCCTCATCGGAACCCCCTGGCAATTAAATGCGCCAGAAAGCCCTACGAACTACATGTAGTCCGGGAGGGGAAGCTTACGGCATGATCAGCGCCCGCTACCAGCAACTATCCTTGTCGGAACCCGTCGCAGTCTGCTGGCCCAGATGATCCAGCACCAGTGTCGTGCAGTGTTTGTCACCGGCCTGGCCGCCGACAGGCGTTGCCGTGACCGTGTACGTCGAAACATTCCGTTCCAATGTCAGCGAATAATGCCCATCCTGGCTGGCCTGGGGTGAGGCAATGTCGCAACTGGCATGGTTGAACCGGCCAAACTGGGTGCGACAGCGTTCCAGCCGCTGCGCCATGATGCCCAGACTGGCATGGGCATCCGCCCGCCGGGTCTTCTGTACCGTGCGTTGATAACTCGGCACGGCAATGGAGACGAGAATACCCGCCACAACCATGACGATGACGAGTTCAACCAAGGTCATCCCGGCTTGCTGCCGCACCTTCATTCGGAGGTCTACAGGGGTCATACTTTGTCTCGGTTCTTGATCGGGATTTAGCGGAGCCGACGCCAACTGATCCGCTCCGAACTCGTCTCCCCACGGCGGAAAGTGGCTTCGATTATCACACCCGCACTATTGGGGTTGGCTCGCCCGCGTGCCGTGATGCGGAAAAAATCGTTCAGCTCCAGGGCGCCAACTCCTTTCTTCTCCTGGCCCTTGTTCTTTGGTTCAAATGAAACGCTGATTGCCACCTGCTCAATGATGAAGGCGCCATCGGCCAGGGCCAGAATACCCGGCGCACTGGCGAAACCGCCGTACTGGTACACGGCTGCGGCGTCATCCCAGCTGACTGTGGTCCAGAGCGCCGGGGCGCCCAGTGCGGCAATCGGGTAATTGCCCGCTGTCCCGTCGAAGACTGGCAGCGTCGGCTGCTGCAGTATTTCCTCTGCCGCGCGAAGGGTCTCTTCGGCGACCTCTTCCGCAATGACAATCTGCTGAAAATTGGCGGCCATCCGTTCTTCCAGCAGCGCGCTGCGCATCGCATTCACGGCAATCAGGCTCATGATGGTCAGCAAGACCAGACTGACGATCAGCGCGACGCCACGCTGTGCATGCGACCCACCGGGTGGCCGGGAGAGTTGTCGGCTATGGGAGCGCATTGCGAATACCTATGGTCAGGGTTTGCACACCACGCAGACGCCGGTCATCGAACGGCCCGGCCATGCGGTCCAGTACGGCGAAAACGCGGTTATCCGGTTCGGTGACACGGCCGTCGAGAGAGGCCGCGAGAAAGGCCACTCGCACAGCCACAACATCGGCCCACGAGATGACCAGGTCCGCATTGATATAGGCCTCGGGCACACCATCGTTGTCGGCGTCAACACCATAACGCAGTTGCAGATCCTCGATGCCCTTCACCAGCTCTTCGGCCGGTTCGTCATTGACTCGGCGGAACAATGATGGACCGGTGCCATCGGGACTCATGCGGACAAAGTAGCTGACGGTCTGCGTCACCATGATCTGGGCACCCACGGTATAGGCTTCACCCAGGTCCTTGGTGTAGTTGCCCACCGGTGGATCGAAACCGGTATTTCGTGTCAGAGATCCATTGACGGGGTTGAAGCCGGTGATCTGAAACAAGGTGCTCGCCTTGCAATTCGTCATGATGGCGATCAGACCCTCGTCGTCGCTGACCTTGCTCAGGTCGGCATCAAAGTTGACCAGCACCACCGATGAGGTGGTGGGCATACTTTCGCGTACATATATGTTCGTGTCCACGGCATAGCGGACCGTCAGCACATCCGTGCCCTCGACCACTGGTTGAAGACTGGGCTCCAATGGCGGCAGCCAGGCGGCACCAACGGCCTGGTAGCCCTGCACGGACTCCTGGAACTGGTACTGATATTCCGTGTTGGGCCTCAGTGTCGAGTGATAGTCGTTCTTGCGGCTATTACAGCCACTCCAGCCGGCCATCGACACATCACGCTTCAGGCGCATTGCCGCAAAGCGCAGGCTTTCCTGTCGTGAGGTCAATGCCGTCTGCAGCTGCTGAGTCTGCCGGCCGCTGAGATAGACCTGAAAAACCACGCTGAGCAACAGCGTTCCGAGCAGCATTGAAATCATCACTTCAACCATGCTCACCCCACGTTGAGATGCCCGCGTCACAGCTTGCTCCGCAAGAGCACTTCGGCAACGTCGTCATCAGGCGCCTGGCTCCATCGCTCCTTCCAGCGAACCCTGACCGTCACAAAATTCGCGTCCAGACTCACCAGACCATCGCCCTCCGCCAGGGCCGCACTCAGGTCGGCTTTCCACGCCCTGATCTCGTCGCCTTCGCGACTACCAGAATTTGGTAGCTCGCCGAATTCGACGGCATAATTGCCACTGTCGACGCCGGCTGAATTGATGCGCATTTGCTCCATCATGACCCCTGCGAACAAAACCGCCTGACTCCGCTCAACGGCGCTGGTCGCCGTCTTCAGACTGGTGGTCTGCAGCCGCACCAGTGCGAGTAGCCCGCCACTCACAATCAGCAGGGCGATCAGTATCTCGATGAGACTGACGCCCTTCTGGTGGCACTTAACACTCGGCTTTTTGTACATACGGATGACCTGACAGTGGCACGAGAAGGTTACGATTACTGTCCTGAAGACAACCCGTGACTCGCAACTCAAGCCGTAGCGTAGTCGATGCGAGATTCCCGGTCGACGCATAGCTCACGGCGGACAGGTTACCAATCAGGTCTGCCCCGCCTTCAAAAGCCGGGTTTACACGCAAGATCTCATCCTCTGCGTCGGCCCGACCCAGCTCGCCACTGGCGTCCACAAACACCAGCCAGCCATTAGCCCAGTTGACCTCGGCGCCCTTGGCACATTCCTGCGCCTGACTGGGCGGCATAGCGCAGATCGAGACGGGGAGACCCCTTGTCACCGCTTCGCTGCGCGCCAACAGCAAGCTACTGAAAATCTCCGCGCTATAAGCAGATGACCGGCTGTTCTGGGACAGGCTTGCCAGGCTGGGAATGGCCAGGCCCGCCAGTATCGAGGTCACGAATATGGTGAAGATCAACTCAAAGTGCGTGAAACCGAGGTTGTTGTTGCGATTTTTCATGACGTGTCCTGCCCTGTAGCAACTGTCTGATGAGGTTGATCCACCTTATGCGTGGGCACGTCAAATAAACGTCACGACGTTGAGAGATTCTCAAACCGCTGGCCATTCGGCATGGCCGCATGCTTCTCGGCAGGCGTCTTGTCGCAGGACTCAACACTTGGCCTCTGTCTCCCCTTGCCCCGCTTGGCCGGGGTCACCTGCGCGCGCCATTGACTGTTGGGCGCAAAAACCCATGGAAACCCGTGAGATTGACGCGGGATTTCGGAACCAGCGCCGCCAGCCGGGCCAGAAAATCCAATGGTTCAAAGAAAACGTGGGTGGTCCGTACCGATAAGGCGTTTTCAGCTGGTAGCGCACCAAGCCACTGTTTGTCAGCGACAGCCGTTTCTTCGAAAGGCTGGGCGACTGATGTAACGGCAAAGCCGCTCCAGTTTGTCGCGCTGGTCAGCGCAGGCGGCGACACCCGCTTCCAGGGAGAAACCGCCGACTTTGCCGGCTTCTTCACCGAATGGTGGATCATCCGCTGGCAGCATCTGCAGCGTCATCACCTCGCGCCCGGCGTTGGGGCCGACTGCAATATCGACCATCCGGGCGCTCAACATACACACCGTCCAGAAACAGCATGTGAAAGTGAACATTCAGATTCAGCCCACTGCCGAGGCGCTGGATCAGGGCGACGGCACCGCTGCGTGCTCCGTCTCGTGTGAAACCTGCTGATCGAATCAGGCGCGTCGAGGTCACGCGGGAAACAATGCCCAGGACCTTCCCCATCACCTCGGGGCGGCTGGCGAAAAGAATTCTCAGCGGACCTTTGCCGACGCGTTTGATTCGCACACGGGCTTGAACAATTGGCGATGGCCACGCGCTGCTCACACCCCGTGCTCAGGGATGTGGACATTTCATGTCGGCCCGCCCCTCTCAGCCCCCGGCTCCGCGTACTCTGTCCGCGGTCTCACCTGTTTCACACATTCCACCCCCTCACGCCGGAGCAAAGCGCCGTGACATCCCCCACCGAAAACAGCCGCGTCTTCATGTGCATGACCTCGGAGCCAATTTCCGACGACAAAATCGAGGAAATCACCGAGGAGTTCGAAAGCGTACTGCCGGAAGATACCGTGCTCGAAGTGACCGACTATGACGAAGATGGCGCCACCGTCACGCTATTCGAAGTGACCTTCCCCGATTCGGTTCCGCCGGAAGAGTACGCCGACAACTTCGACGCCGCGCAGGATCGGCTGATTGTGCTGGGGCTCTCGCCCTCCATTGTGGACGACGACGAGCTGGACGCCGAAGTCTGAAATACTCCGTCGAGCAAACCGCAGGCCGGCGATTACTGAGCGGTTGATGCCTCCGCCAGAGCGCTCTGTGAGAGGCGCACCAATTGCGAGGGAATCGAGGTGGCTCGCCGCACCGTGGAACGCTTGATGCTCCGAGAGGGTCTGTGGGGCGTTGTTCGCGGCAAGGCGGTTCGCACCACCATTCCCGACAAACCGGTTCCTTGTCCACTCGACCGTGTGCATCGGCAATTCAAGGCGGATCGCCCAGATCAGCTTCGGGTGTCGGACTTCACCTATGTGTGGACGTGGCAGGGCTGGTTATACATGGCGCTCATCATCGATGTCTTTGCCCATCGCATGGTCGGCTGGAGCGGCAGCACCGGTCAGAATTCCGCCTGCAAACCTTGACCCCTGCGAGAGGGGTACGCAGGACACCCAGCGCCCCGAAAGCAGGCGGCCCGGGCCCACTCAAGCAGAACCCGCTTTACCAGGCGACCCTTCAGGCGTGGCCGGCGCGCTTTGGCAAGCCAGTGGGCCTGCGATCTGGCGCTCAGGCCGGCGCGGGCTCGCCGTCGCCGAACATCGGCCATTAAGGCCTCCAGGACGTCGGGTGGCGGGGCGGAAATGAAATGCAAGAGGGGTTTCGGAGCCTGACCTGGCTGCATTTTGCGCATTTCGTTTGCCCAGATCACCGGAAACGGCTCACGCATGATGGAAACCGGAATTGTGGCCGCAGCCAGCCCGAAGCCCAATTCATTGCCGATAAACCCCTGCAGCCTCCAGCGCGGAGTGTAGAGTCGCTGCCAGAATTCGCGGCTCCGGGCAAAAAACGCTCGTGCGGATTCGCGCTGATAACCGAACATGCCGGAATGGTTGGTGAAAAACCGATCGACCGCAAAGTGCCGCAGTAGCTTGTCGACCGGGATACCGTGATGTTGTCGACCCGAACCAGCCTGCAGAT
>JBFHLR010000167.1:0-5739 GCA_041594735.1 Marinobacter sp. | reverse complement strand
GGGCCGGCGTGGGTCATGATCACCAGATCCGATTCCCGCACCAGCGAGCTGCCCGGCACGTTGCAGATCGCCAGGGCCGCGCGGAAGCCCGCCTGCTTGGCCTGACGCAGGGCCGCCAGGGTATCGGCGGTTTCGCCGGACTGGGAGATGCACAGGAACAGGGTGTCGGGCTGGATCACGTGCTTGCGGTAACGGAATTCAGAGGCCACCTCCACCGAGCAGGGGATACCGGCCAGTTCCTCGATCCAGTAGCGGGCCACCATGCCGGCGTGGTAGCTGGTGCCACAGGAAATGATCTGGACGGTACTCCGGCAGTGACGACACGGGGCTTTGGTGTGGCTGAATGTGAACAACTTGCCGGCTGGCTGTGCGATGTACTGGACGCCTTGCCAGCGGGCGACGAGGCGTTGGCGATGGTCCGTCACCGGGTGCGCGAACACGTGGTGACGTTGTGTCGCCGCTATCCGGTTTATTGACCCCGGCCCACCACCCCGCAATGCCAAAAATTGGCCCGATCGGCCAGCCTCAACCACGCCAAACATCATAGAAGTGCCACGGGGCACCGTTAGCATGTCCACCACATCATCCAGCCTGTCATGCAGTAGTTGAACGGTGAGAGACGTCAGTGTCTCCATCCGCTGAAACCGACGCTCCGGGCTTGATACCACCTGCTAACTGAAGAGTCCGGAGCGCCAGAACCATGAAGACAACCGAACCCCCCGTCAGCCCGATCGACCGTACCCGAAGAACCCTGGTCGCAAGCATGGGTGGCATGGCCGCCCTGGGTTTGTCCGGATGTGGTGGCGGTGGCGATTCCGGCACCCCCGAAGCGGGGGGAACGACGCCAACTCCGCCGAAGAACAACGGGAATGACCCCACACCTCCGGTTGATAATGTGGTTCCGGATGTCCCCGACACCAGCCTCTACCCCTCCGACGGAAGCCATCCGCCCCGAGGGGTGCATGCAAGCATAACGGGTGACCCACACACCTCACGGACCATCACCTGGTTTACCGATGGGCTGGAGCCCCCGCTGTCGTTCGTTCGGTTTTCCCAGGACTCGTCAATCTTCGACGCCCAGGGTAACCCCCGGGTGCCGCTGGAACACAGCGTGACCAGTGAGGAAGGCGATACCTTCGGCGTTGCGGCCAAAACTCATCGGGCCACGCTCACGGCACTCGATCCCACTCTGCCCATTTTCTATCAGGTGGGCTCGGATATCGGCGGCTGGTCGAGGATCTACACCCTGCCTCCCCTGCCGACAGAGCAATGGACATTCGTACATTACGGCGACCAGGGGACAACCGACAACGCCCAAAAGCTGCACGCCGAGCTTCTCCGGCACCCCAAACACCTGTGCCTGATTGCCGGTGACCTGTCCTACGCCAATGGCGATCAGGTGATCTGGGACCTGTGGTTCGACCAAAACGAACCCCATATGGCCAGTACTGTGACGCTGGCGGCCCCTGGCAACCATGAGAATAAAGATGGCGCTCTCCTGGAGTCCGCCGGTGGATTCAAGACCCGGCTGTCGCACCCTCAGCCCGACATTTCCGTGGTGGCGTCAAACCCAGGCAGCACCTTTTACAGCTTCGACATAAACCGGGTTCATTTCCTGGTCAGCAGTGCCGGTGCCGTCATTGAAGACTTCTCCCTTCCCGAGGAGCTCATCAATATGGAAGTGGACCTATCAAAGGCCGCTTTGCGCCGCCTCGCCGGAGAAATTGATTTTATTGTCGTGGTGCAACACTACCCGATCTGGACCGATCAGGAAGGACGGTCGCCGGCCAACTTTACCCTGGTTGCACTTCAGGAGCAGATCCTGGTGCGCTACGGCGTGGACTTGCTATTGGTTGGACACGATCACATCTACCAACGCTCAGCCCCGATGTTTTACGGCATCCCGAATCCGAACGGTTATGTTCAGGTACTCGCCGGTACCGGTGGAGCATCCGTCCGCCTCTTCGACGAAGCCCCGCAGGCCTGGAGCGAGTCCGAGTTCGTGGGCATCGGGTTTGTCACCTACGACGTCGAGCCCGGGCGAATCCGGGCCAACTTTTGGGGAGCCGGACCCGAAGGCCTTGATGACAGCTCCCGTCAAACGGTCACTGAGGCCTTCTCGATCCGGGACTCCTTCGAAGTCCACAAGCGATCGTTGCTTTCAGCCAGGGAGCACGCGGTGCTGCCCAGGGACAAGTCTGAGATCCTGAAAAACTACGCGCTGGTGGCCTACGACACCAAGCAGCGTAACCACCGGGACGAGCACGAGTGCTGATAGAACGCTGGATTGCCCGATGGGCCGGCACGGTCGTGATGGGGTGCCGCTTTGTGCTGCTGACACTGGCCATCGGTGCTCAGCCGCTGTTGGTGCAGGCTGAGCCCCGGCTTCTTGGCTGGCAGGATCTGGTCCCGCTGGGATGGCCCGACCGCGACCCACTGGATGGCCAGGACATTTCCCGCCTGGACGATGGTGACCCGGAAGCCCAGCGCCTGTACACGGTACTCAGGGAATATCTGGACAACGCTCCGGTCGTGCCATCGCTGGACAATGAAACCGTGGCCATACCCGGCTTTGTCGTTCCTCTGCGGTTCGAACCTCAGACCCAGACGATTCAGGAATTCCTGCTGGTTCCTTTCAACGGCGCCTGTATTCATGTGCCACCACCGGCAAGTAACCAGATCATTCTGGTAAACGCCGAGCACGCCGTCAGGCAGTTCCCGGCACATCCGGACACACCGGTTCTGGTCACCGGCCGCCTCCGCATCGACCACGCCGAATCCGAACTCGCCGTTTCAAGTTATCGGCTGGATGCCAGCCAGATTACCGCTTACCGCTAAAACCTGACCCCTGTAACCTATCATCTCCGGAGGCATCCATGCACCGTTACTGGACCACCGCCTTGCTGACCGCCACCTTAACCCTGACGGGCTGTGGCGACTCATCGTCAGACAATGACCAACCCCAGCCCCCGGACAAACAACCCCCTGTCCAACCCGATCCTCCCCCCACCGGTGGAGCGGCCGACGTCAGCGTCAACGCCGGCGCGGACCTCACCGTGAATGAAGCCAATGAATTTACCCTCTACGGCAGTAGCGAGGTGACCGGGCAGAGTGATCAACCCATCGTGCGGGTGCTCTGGGCGCAGCTTGAAGGCCCATTTGCCGCGGTGCTCACCCAGCCCGATCAGAACCTGGTGACCTTTAGCGCGCCCCAGGTCGAAGGCAATGGCAACACGCTGGTATTCCAGTTCGAGGTCGAGACGCTGGACGGCCAGATCTATACGGATAGGGTCACCGTGACGGTGCGCGATGTGATTGCCAATACGCTACCTGAGGTGTTCGCCGGGCAAGACCGGTCGGTGATTGGCGGCGAACCCTTCACCCTGGAGGGCACCGCAACGGACGAAGATGGCATAGCGTCAGTACGCTGGAGCCTGGTCGACCCCGTCGAGCCGATATCGATCAGCGGTGCCGAAACCCAGCAGGCAACCGTTACCCTGCCCAGGGTCTCCGAAAGCCGGACCTACCGGTTTGCCTTCCAGGCTGTGGATAACCGCGGCGGGGCATCCGTGGATGTGGTTGCCGTGACCGCCCAGCCTGCGGTCACCAACACCGCCCCGGTACTCCAGGGTCTGCAAGTGAACCCGGGCGTGGCGACCGGCGGCGAATACGTAGCGCTTCAGGCTCAGGCGGTGGACGCCGAGAACGATGCAATCCAGTATGAGTGGACGCAGTCACCAGACGACCCATTCCCCCTGGCCATCCGCGAGGCCTCCGCCGCCAATGCCCAGATCGTCGTGCCGGAGCTGAGTGATCCGGTAACCCTGAACTTTACAGTGACCGTCACCGATGGTGCCCTGCAGGACAGCCGCTCGGCAGAGCTGCAGATTGTGCCCCGCGCCGAACCCAAGCCCGGCTTTTTCGACTGCCTTTTTAACCCATTTCAGGCAGACTGTCCGCTCCAGTTGATTGGTGACTTGATCGGGGATGGCGGCGTTCTGCGATGCGAGGACAACCCGTTCTCGCTTGACTGCCCCCTGAACACCCTGGCCCGGGTCAGCCCTCCGATTGCGGAATGCCTGGTCGAGCCGACTCTGGAAGGCTGCGCGCAGGTTCTCGGACAGCTAGCAGACCCACTGTTCGTTTTCCGTACCCTGCCAAGGCCGGATATGGCCTCTGAGTGCACCCCAGCCTTTGACGAGCTCAGTTTTGAGCATTATGCCGGGGTTATCCACGGTCACACTGGCTATTCCGATGGCGCCATTGGGTCCCGCCCCGCCACCGCATTTGATCGGGTGGCTCAGCAAGGCCATAGCTTTATGGCAGTCACCGACCATTCAGACAACGCCCGCCTGCCCCTGACCGTCACCGGCGACTGCTTTTCCGAACAGTTCCTGGATTGCCTGATTGCCGATGCGGAAAACCCCGAAGACAGCTTCCGCAAATGGTACGCCACCAGGGACCAGGCGCTGGAAGCTTCCACCCCGACATTTACCGCACTACGCGGGTTTGAGTGGACCTCCGACCGCTTTGGGCACCTCAACGTGCTCTTCTCCGATCACGTGATCAATGCCAAGACCGGCCCCGGCTACCTGGTGTCCATGGGGCTGTTCTGGCAGTGGTTCCTGTACCCGGATTTCCTGGGTGGTGGCAATGACGGCGTGTTGGTATTCAACCACCCCGGCCGGGAAGACCTGTTTGAGAACATCCTGTCGACCATCCCCGGTGGCGGTGACCCGGCCTTTGCCTTTAACAACTTCGAACACGTTCCCGGAGCGAACATGCGGGTGGTGGGCCTTGAGGTGTTTGGCAAAGGCTCCGAGTACGACAGCGCCGGTAGAGGCGGCAGCTGGCTGTCCTACGCCCTCGATAAAGGCTGGTACCTGGGTGCCGTCGGATCGGAAGATCACCATGGCACCAGCTGGGGCGCCCCTTCGTTACCGAAAACGGTGATGATTGCCCGCTCCAACAGCGTCAATGACCTGAAAGAAGCCATGCTGGCCCGCCGGTTCTATGCCGTCGCCCAGAACTTCAATGATATCCGGATGGATTTCCGCATCGACAACGCCCCCATGGGTTCGCGCCTTGGCCGCACCGAGGGGTTCACCCTGCAGGGACGGTTCGAGGTCAATCGCGGCCCCGAAGCGTTTAACAGTGTGGTGGAAATGGTGACCCGGGGTAATCGCGTGGTACAGACGTTTGAAGGGGCTCTGGGCACGTTCAGTATCGACGTTTCAGCGGATGAGCCGTACTACTTCCTCAGAGTGAAGAATCCTGAAACCGGGCGCCCGGTGGCGTTCTCCAGTCCGATCTGGGTAGAAGCCGATGCGGCGCCGAAGCCGTTGTGCCGCTACTAAGTTAGGGCAAGCCTGAAGTTAATATGAAAAAGCCTTCTACCCCGGCTGGGGGTAGAAGGCTTATCAGGTACCGCGGTGAGGGTGACCGGATCGGTCTTTTGCCAACAGGCCGGCCTTATTCCACGGTGACGCTCTTGGCCAGGTTGCGCGGCTGGTCGACGTCGGTGCCCTTGAGTACCGCAACGTGGTAGGACAACAGTTGCAGCGGCAGGGTGTAGACGATGGGTGCGGTGACCGGATGCACCTCGGGGATCTGCATGACGTGGATGCCGTCCTGCTCCTGGAGTTCGGCGCCGCCGTCGGCAAACACAAACAGCTCGCCGCCACGGGCGCGGACTTCCTCCAGGTTGGATTTCAGCTTCTCCAGCAGCTCGTTGTTGGG
>JBFHLR010000166.1:0-5830 GCA_041594735.1 Marinobacter sp. | reverse complement strand
TGCCGAAAGGCGAGGATCAGCCGAGCAGCTTGATCATCACACCCGCGGCCACCGCAGAGCCGATAACGCCGGCCACGTTCGGGCCCATGGCGTGCATCAGCAGGAAGTTCTGCGGGTTGGCTTCCAGGCCAACCTTGTTGGAGACCCGCGCCGCCATTGGCACCGCGGAGACCCCGGCAGAACCGATCAGCGGGTTGATCTGAGCCTTGCTGAGCTTGTTCATCAGCTTGGCCATCAGCACACCAGAGGCGGTGCCCACACCGAAAGCCACAATACCCAGGCCCAGGATACCCAGAGTCTGGCCATCCAGGAACTTGTCTGCCATCAGCTTGGAGCCAACGGACAGACCCAGGAAAATGGTCACGATGTTGATCAGTGCGTTCTGGGCGGTGTCGCTCAGACGCTCGACCACGCCACACTCACGCATCAGGTTACCGAAGCAGAACATACCCAGCAGCGGAGCCGCGTCCGGCAGGAACAGCACCACCGCAATCAGCACCACCAGCGGGAAGATGATCTTCTCCTGCTTGCTGACCGGGCGCAGCTGGGACATCTTGATGGCCCGCTCCTCCGGAGAGGTCAGCGCCTTCATGATGGGCGGCTGGATCATCGGTACCAACGCCATATAAGCGTAGGCAGAGACCGCGATCGCACCCAGCAGATGCGGAGCCAGAACACTGGACACGTAGATGGATGTGGGACCGTCGGCACCACCGATGATACCAATGGCGGCCGCTTCCAGGATGTTGAACTCCAGGACACCGGTCATATCCAGCACGGCCGCGCCGATAACGGTACCAAAGATACCGAATTGCGCTGCCGCACCGAGCAACAGGGTTCTGGGATTAGCCAGCAGCGGACCAAAGTCGGTCATCGCGCCCACACCCATGAAGATCAACAGCGGGCCAATGGTACTGCCGATAACCACGGTGTAGAAGTTATAGAGCATACCGTTGCCGTAGCCGAGATCCTGCGCCAGGGCGTTGGCCATGGCCATCTGGGAATAGCTGGCTTCCTTGAACGCCGCCTTGAACGCTTCTTTCAGCTCGGGGGTAACCGCCTGGCCGGCCTGGTAAGCCACATCCAGCGGTGCCGCCAATGCGGCCAGAACGCTCGAGGCGCCATTCTTCAGAGCAAAGTGAACGGCATTTTCCGCGGCCGACAGAGCAAGCCCTGCCTCCGGAATGTTCGCCAGGATGCCACCGAAACCAATCGGTACCAGCAGCAGCGGCTCAAAGCCCTTGCGGATCGCAAGGAACAGTAGAAGCAGGCCGATGGCGATCATGATCACCTGGCCGAACTCGATGTTGAACAGGCCACTGCCTGTCCAGAGGGTAAGTAACTTATCCATGGAATGCTGGCCCTTATGCGATTGTCAGCATTTCATCATCAACAGCGACGGCATCACCGACCTTGATGAACACTTCACCGATGGTTCCGCCTTTTGGCGCCCGTACTTCGGTTTCCATCTTCATGGCTTCGAGGATGATCAGCACGTCGCCCTCTTCCACCACGTCGCCGGGTGAAACCTCGACCTTGAAGATGTTTCCGCCCAGCGGAGCCAGCACAGGCTCGCCGCCACCGGCCGGTACCGGAGCTGCCGCGGGAGCCGCAGCCGCGCCGCCCTTGGCTTCGATCTGGCTGAGTTCACCGCCTTCGGTGACCGCAACCACGAACTCCTTACCATTGACGTTGACGGTGTAGGTTTCCGGGCCGCCTGCTTTCTTGGCAGGAACCAGTTCCTCACCGGTCGGTACCGGCTCGAACGCATCCGGGTTGCCACGATTTTCCAGGAACTTCAGACCAATCTGCGGGAACAGGGCGTAGGTGAGGACGTCGTCCACTTCCTGTGCCGCCAGCTTGATGCCCTTATCGCTGGCAATCTGCTTGAGCTCGCCGGTCAGTTTGTCCATTTCCGGCGTCAGCAGGTCGGCCGGACGACAGGTCACAGGCTCCTTGCCTTCCAGAACCCGCTCCTGCAGCTCTTTGTTGAAGGCCGCCGGCGCAGCGCCGTACTCGCCCTTCAGAACCGCTGCGGTTTCCTTGGAGATGGACTTGTAACGCTCACCGGTCAGTACGTTCAGTACCGCCTGGGTGCCTACGATCTGGGAAGTCGGGGTAACCAGCGGGATGAAGCCCAGGTCTTCGCGAACCTTGGGAATCTCGGCCAGAACGTCGTCAAACTTGCTGATGGCGTTCTGCTCACGCAGCTGGCTTTCCATGTTGGTCAGCATGCCGCCAGGTACCTGGGCGGTCAGGATGCGGGAATCAACACCCTTCAGGCTGCCTTCGAACTTGGCGTACTTCTTCCGCACTTCGCGGAAATAGCCGGCAATGTCTTCCAGCAGGTTGATGTCCAGGCCGGTATCCCGGTCGGTGCCTTCCAGAATCGCAACCACGGCTTCGGTGGGCGAGTGACCGTAGGTCATGGACATGGAGGAAATGGCGGTGTCGACGTTGTCGATGCCCGCTTCCGCCGCCTTGATAGCGGTGGCGGTGGACATGCCGGTAGTGGCGTGGCACTGCATGTGAATCGGAACGCTCAGTTCCTTCTTCAGGCGAGTGACCAGATCGAACGCAACGTATGGCTTGAGCAGACCCGCCATGTCTTTGATGGCGATGGAGTCGGCACCCATGGATTCGATCTGTTTGGCCAGTTCCACCCACATATCGATGGTGTGGACCGGGCTCACAGTGTAGGAAATGGTGCCTTGGGCATGCTTGCCGGTCTTGCGGACGGCCTTGATGGCGGTGTCCAGGTTACGCGGGTCGTTCATTGCATCGAAGATGCGGAACACGTCGACGCCGTTCTCGGCGGCACGATCAACAAAGCGTTCAACCACGTCATCGGCGTAGTGACGGTAGCCCAGCAGGTTCTGGCCGCGCAGCAGCATTTGCTGCGGGGTGTTGGGCATGGCTTTTTTCAGCTCGCGAATGCGCTCCCAGGGGTCTTCGCCCAGGTAACGGATACAAGCATCAAATGTGGCGCCACCCCAGGACTCCAGGGACCAGAAGCCAACCTTGTCGAGCTTCTCGGCGATGGGGAGCATGTCGTCAAGACGCATGCGGGTTGCCAGCAGGGACTGGTGGGCGTCACGCAGGATAACGTCCGTGATCCCCAACGGTTTCTTTGTGTCTGTCATCGTGTCAGCCTTCTGTTTAAAGGTTCTAATTCGTCTTCCGGATCACTTTTTGTGGCGCGCCCGGAACTGTGCAATAGCCTTCTTGATCGCTTCAGCGGTATCGGGGTCAACCGACGCAGGTGCTGCGGACTTTGCACGAGGGGTTCTTACCGGGGTGGCCGGCTCAGGTGGCGTCAACCGGGAAACAACCTTGGACATGATTTGGGTCGCGAACACCAGAATCACCAGGAACGCGAAAACAAATCCCATGCCCGCAATCATCAGGTCAACGGCTTGTGACATCAGGTTATCCATAGCGAATAACTACCTGTATTGATTGAGTTGATTTTCCCCGAAGCGCCTTCTCTCCAAAGGCGTGGCCCAATCGGCACATTTCGGGGGGCAAAATCCCGCGTAATTTACCGGTTTCCGGGATAGGGAGCAACCTAAACAGGAGATTCAAACAGGCCAATCACTTAGCCAAAAGCGACAGCATCGGGTGCGCGACGCAATCGGAACGATTTTTGTTTACGCCAACCTGACCCGGAAATTACGGCCCTTGATCCGCCCCTTCTCCAGCCGTCGCAGCGCCTTGCGGACCAATTCGGCCTCGATGGCCACGAAGCACTCGAAGTCAAACAGATCAATCTTGCCCACCGCCGAGCCAGGCAACCCGGCATCTCCGGTCAGCGCTCCCAGAATATCTCCCGGTCGTACCTTATTCTTTCGACCCCCGGCAATGGCCAGGGTTCGCATGGCCGGCGCCACGGGCCGGTCGGCTATGGCCAATAACGACTCCGCCTCGCCCCAGCTCAGCTCCGTTCCTCGCCGCTGCTCCAGCAATGTCAGCCGATGGCCCTGCTTCGGGGTACAAAAGGTAATGGCATGCCCAGCCTCCCCCGCCCGCCCGGTTCGCCCGATACGGTGAGTGTGAACCTCGGCATCCCGCGCCGGCTCCACGTTAACCACCAGCGGCAGTCCCTGAATGTCCAAGCCGCGGGCCGCGACATCGGTGGCCACCAGCACGGTGGCACTGCCATTGGCGAAACGGACCAGCACCGAGTCCCGCTCCTTCTGTTCCAGATCACCGTGCAGCGCCAACGCCTCGAAGCCCCGCGCGCTCAGGTCACCGGCAATATCATCACACTGCTTCTTGGTGGTGCAAAAGGCGATGCAGGCCGATGGCTGGCGCTCCGACAGCACAGCCGCCAGGGCATCCGTTTGCTGGCCCGGCTCAAGCTCGTAGAACAGCTCTTCAATATCCGGCTTTGGCTCGGTCTCAGCCACGCGGATGTCAGCCGGCTCCCGCTGGTAGCCCTCGCTGAGCTCGCGAATCTCCGGGGGCCAGGTCGCCGAAAACAGCAGGGTCTGCCGCTGCGCCGGGGTCTGGGCAAGAATGTCCTCAATGGATTCACTGAAGCCCATATCCAGCATTCGGTCCGCTTCGTCCAGCACCAGGGTGCTCAAGTGCTCCAGTGTCAGGGTGCCTTTGCGGAGATGGTCCTGCACTCGTCCCGGAGTGCCCACCACCAGGTGCGCCCCGTGGCTGAGGGAGCCGATTTGCGGGCCGATGGCCACCCCACCGCACAGGGTTAATACCTTGACGTTGTGCCGGGCCCGGGCCAGGGCCCGCAAGGCCTTGGCCACCTGGTCGGCCAGCTCCCGGGTTGGACACAGCACCAGGCCCTGCACGGCAAAGTGCCTGGGCTTTAGCCGCTCAATCAGGCCAATACCAAACGCCGCCGTTTTGCCGCTGCCGGTTCTGGCCATGGCAATCACATCCCGCCCGGCCAACACCGGCGGTAACGCCTCCGCCTGAATCGGAGTGGCCTGCTCGTAGCCGAGCCGGGTCAGATTGGTCTGCATGGCCTGGGACAGCCCTAACGCTTTAAAGGAAGACATAAAGGAAGATCCGGGAAGTTGAGTGGACGGTTACGGGATCGAATCCGGAGGGCGTATACTACCGGAACCGCAATCAAGAGTCTGGAATTCAGTAACGGAGCAGTTAATGGCATCACTTCAGGAGCAACTCCTAAAGGCCGGCCTCGCCGACGAGAAGAAGGCCAAGGCCATTCGCCAGGAGAAACGCAAGAAACGCAAGCAACAGCCCAAAGGCACCACTGAGGTGAACGAGGCGCAGCTTCGGGCACAGCAGGCACGGGAAGAGAAAGCCGAGCGCGATCGCCAGCTCAATCTTGCCCGCCAGCAGGAAGCGGAAAAGAAAGCCATCCAGGCCCAGATACGCCAACTGGTGGAGACCAATCGGCTGGACCGCGCCAGGGGCGAGGAATCCTACCAGTTTGTTCACGACAAGAAGATCAAGAAGATCCCGGTGGAATCCAATATGGTCGATCCGCTGTCGAGAGGGCGCCTGGCCGTCGTATTCGTCAACGGCAATTATGAGGTGGTGGCCGAGGCGGTGGCTCGCAAGATCATGGAACGGGACGAGCAGGCGGTTGTGGTACTCCACGATCGAGCCCAACAGAGCGACGCGGATGAGGACGATCCGTACGCAGGCTATGAAATTCCCGATGACCTTATGTGGTAGTCATCTGAGCGTGCTACGATCGAACCTCTTTCGGTTCAAATCCTTTCGGACTCCGAGATCTGCAAACAAAAAACCCCGCACAAGGCGGGGTTCTTTGTTTGATATGGCGCGGCTGGGAGGATTACTCGGGCCTACGGCCCTCGCCCCTTCGGGGTCGTCG
>JBFHLR010000165.1:0-5872 GCA_041594735.1 Marinobacter sp. | reverse complement strand
GAACCCGAAGCATGACAAGGGCGAGCATTACCCGGCTACGCCAAAGGCGGAGCCATTTTTGGAACGGGTGATTTTCAATAACAGGGCCTTGATCCTGTTTGGTTTCCTGATCCTGACGCTATTTCTTGGCTACAACGCCGTTAAAATTCAGCCGGATGCCAGTTTCGAGCGGATGATTCCGCTGGAGCATCCGTACATCGTCAATATGCTCAATCACCGGAATGATCTGGAGAACTTGGGTAACTTCGTCCGTATCGCGGTCGAAGCCAAGGAAGGAGACATATTTGACAAGGAGTACATGGAGACGCTCAAACAGATCACCGATGAGGTGTTCTATCTGAACGGCGTCGACCGGTCCGGGCTCAAGTCGCTGTGGACGCCGAATGTTCGTTGGGTGGAAGTGACCGAACAGGGCTTCCAGGGCGGCAAGGTCATTCCTGATGGGTACGACGGTTCGCCGGCGAGTCTGGAAAACCTGCGTCAGAACGTCTTGCGGTCCAATGAGGTAGGGCGCCTGGTGTCGGATAATTTCCGCTCAACCATCGTCTATGCACCGCTGTATGAGAAAAACCCGGACACCGGCGAGCCGCTGAACTACGCGACCTTCTCCCGCGAGCTGGAAGAAAAGATCCGCGCCAAGTACGAACTGCAAAACGCCAATGTTGAGATTCACATTGTTGGCTTCGCCAAGAAAGTAGGGGATCTGATCGAGGGCATCGGCTCCATTGCGTGGTTCGCCGGCATCACCATCATCCTCACCACCCTGTTGCTGTTTGGTTATTCCCGTTGCGTCTCTGGCACCCTGGTGCCGGTGTTTGCTTCCATCGTGGCGGTGTTCTGGCAGCTGGGCGCGCTGCGCCTGCTGGGTTATGGTCTTGATCCCTATTCGGTACTGGTACCGTTCCTGGTCTTTGCCATTGGCATCAGTCACGGGGTTCAGGTAGTTAACGCCATGGCGCTGGAAGCCGCCAAGGGCTTCGATCCAATCACCGCTGCCCGCCTGGCCTTCCGGGCCCTGTACATCCCCGGCATGCTGGCACTGATTTCGGATGCTTTCGGTTTCCTGACGCTGCTGTTCATCGAGGTGGATGTCATCAAGGATCTCGCCGTGGCCGCGGGCCTCGGGGTTGCCATCGTGATCGTTACCAACCTGGTTCTGCATCCGCTGATCATGTCCTACATCGGCATCACCAAGGGGGGGATTCGTCACGTCCAGAACCATGGTGAGAAGCAGGATCGCAAGTGGCGGGTGATGTCTTACTTCGCCCATCCTGGCGTGGCGCCAATCTCGGTGCTGATTGCGGTACTGGGCCTGGGCTTGGGGGTCTACTACAAGCAGGGCCTGAAGGTTGGCGATCTGGATCAGGGCGCCCCGGAGTTGCGCAAGGACTCGGTGTATAACCAGGACAACGCCTACATCATCAACAACTACTCCACCAGTGCCGACGTGTTGGTGGTGATGGTGAAGACGCCAACTGAGCAGTGTACTCAGTACAACGTATTGCGCGCGATGGATTCGCTGCAGTGGGAGCTGCAGAACACCCCGGGTGTTCAGTCCTCGGTATCGCTGGCGGACGTCTCAAAAATCGTTACCAAGGCGTTGAACGAGGCCAACTGGAAGTGGTTTGAGATTTCCCGTAACCAGACCATCATCAACGCTTCCATCCGCGAGGCCCCGGCCGGCCTGATCAACACCGATTGCAGTCTGACACCGGTGCTGGTGTTCCTGGAAGACCACAAGGCGGAAACCCTCAACACGGTGGTTGCCGCGGTCGAGGAGTTCGCGGCGAACAACAGCACCAATGAGCATACCTTCCTGCTGGCGGCGGGTAACGCCGGGGTGGAGGCTGCGACCAACGAGGTCATTTCCGGCGCCAAGAACATGATGCTGGCCTTCGTATATGGTGTGGTCAGTTTCCTCTGCTTCCTGACTTTCCGCTCGCTCCGCGCGGTACTGTGTATCGTGGTTCCGCTCGGCCTTACCTCCATTCTGTGTGAGGCGATCATGGCGGTCTCCGGCATCGGCATCAAGGTGGCGACACTGCCGGTCATCGCGCTGGGTGTGGGTATCGGTGTTGACTACGGCATCTACATTTACACCAAGCTGGAGAAGTTCCTGCTGGAAGGCAAGTCGTTGCAGGAGGCGTACTACGAAACCCTGCGCTCTACCGGTAAGGCGGTTATCTTCACCGGTATCACGCTGGGCATCGGGGTAGTCACCTGGATCTTCTCGCCGATCAAATTCCAGGCTGACATGGGCTTCCTGTTGTTCTTCATGTTCCTTTGGAACATGGTGGGCGCGATTTGGCTGTTGCCGGCGCTGGCCCGTTTCCTGCTGCGTCCCGAGCGCATGCTGGAGAAGGCCAGGGCATCGAAATAGCCCGCATTGAACTGCAAAAAAGCCCGTCTTGACGGGCTTTTTTGTTTTCCGCTCAAAAGGTTAGCCCGGTAATTGTTCCTTTATTTAGCCAAAAAACTGGGCTATGTTCTAAGGCGTAGCGGAAATCTGCCTGCAGCGCATTGTGGGTAGTTGTTGATAATGATGAAGAAAAGGATGAGCTCATGGCACTTCGAAAAAGTTTCTCAGCTATAGCAATAGCAGCTGCTGTTGGAATTGGTGCGGCTTCGACAACGGCCACGGCGGCGGAGCAGCGGTTCGTTACAATTGGAACCGGTGGCGTGACCGGTGTGTATTACCCGGCTGGCGGTGCCATCTGTCGTCTGGTGAATATGGATCGCAAGGAGCACGGCATTCGCTGTTCGGTGGAAAGCACCGGTGGCTCCGTGTACAACCTCAATGCCATCCGTCAGGGCGAGCTGGATCTGGCGGTCGCCCAGTCCGACTGGCAATACCACGCCTACAATGGCACCAGCAGCTTCGGGGAAGACGGTGCCAACAAGGACTTGCGGGCGGTCTTCTCCTTGCACCCTGAGCCGTTCACGGTCGTCGCCAGCAAAGGTTCCAACATCGACAGTTTCGAAGACCTGGCCGGCAAGCGGGTATCGGTCGGTAATCCAGGCTCTGGTCAGCGGGCCACGGCCGAGGTGCTGCTGGACGCAATGGGCTGGGGACTGGAAAAGTTCTCCCTGGCCGCGGAACTGAAGGCTGCTGAGCAATCCCAGGCGCTGTGTGATGGCAATATCGATGCCTTCTTCTACACCGTTGGTCACCCGTCCGGCGCAATCAAGGAAGCCACTACCTCATGTGACAGCGTGCTGGTCAACGTGGACAATGAGGCCACTCAGACGCTGGTCGAAGAAAACCCCTACTACCGGGTCGCCACCATTCCTGGCGGCATGTACCGCGGTAACGACGAAGACGTGACCACGTTCGGCGTGGCGGCAACGTTCGTCACCTCTACCGCGGTACCGGACGACGTGGTATACGAGGTGGTCAAGGCCGTTTTCGAGAACTTTGACAGCTTCAAACGCCTGCACCCCGCGTTCGCCAACTTGCAGAAAGAAGAGATGGTGAGCGATGCCCTGAGCGCCCCCTTGCACCCAGGCGCACTGAAGTACTACAAGGAGGTGGGCCTGATCGACTGATCCGCCCCCGCTGCAGCAGCGGGCACATCGGTGTCTGCTGCTGGCTTCGCCTTTCTAATTGTGTTGACAGGATGTAACTATGGCCAACGGTGACCCCCAAGCCAGCGAGACCAGGGACCATGCCAGCGTCGAACAGTTTTTGCAGACCGAGTCCGGGGGAAGGGCTGCGACAGGTCCTGCGGCGACCATTCTTTTTCTCGTTCCTTTGTGCTGGTCGCTGTTTCAGCTTTGGATAGCGTCTCCGCTGCCCTATATCTTCGAATTCGGCATTTTAAATTCCACTGAAGCCCGATCCATTCATCTGGCGTTCGCCACCTTCCTGGCGTTTACCGCGTTTCCCATGATCAAGGGAAAGCACGTTGACCACGTGCCGATCTACGATTGGGTGCTGGCCCTGGTGGCCTCTTTCGCCGCTGCTTATCTCTTTGTGTTCTACGAGCAGTTGTCCACCCGGCCGGGTGCGCCCATCCTGCAGGACATGATCGTGGCCCTGGGCGGACTGGTGCTGTTGCTGGAGGCGACGCGGCGCGCGCTCGGGTTGCCGCTCACCATTGTGGCAACGGTGTTCATCGTCTATTCCCTGGCTGGGCCCTATATGCCGGAAGTGATTTCCCATAAAGGGGCCAGCCTTGAAAAACTGGCGGCGCACCAGTGGCTCGGCACCGAGGGGGTGTTTGGGGTGGCCCTGGGTGTATCCACCAGTTTCGTGTTCCTGTTTGTACTGTTCGGTGCCCTGCTGGAGCGCGCCGGGGCGGGTAACTATTTCATCAAGGTCGCCTACGCGTTGCTGGGACACATGAAAGGCGGTCCGGCCAAGGCTGCGGTGGTTTCCAGCGGGCTCAGTGGCGTTATTTCCGGTTCCTCCATTGCCAATGTGGTTACCACCGGCACCTTCACCATCCCGCTGATGAAGCGGGTCGGCTTTCCGGCCGCCAAGGCCGGAGCGGTGGAAGTGGCCGCATCCACCAATGGTCAGCTTACTCCGCCGATCATGGGGGCGGCGGCGTTTTTGATGGTGGAGTATGTGGGCATTTCCTACCTGGAGGTGATCAAGCACGCCATCCTGCCGGCACTCATTTCCTACGTCGCGCTGATCTACATCGTGCATCTGGAAGCCTGTAAGCTGAAAATGCACGGCATCGAACGCCTGGACCGGCCGACCCTGGCCCAGCGCATGCTCAACTGGGTTGTGCTGTTGCTGGGGCTGTGCATCCTCACCTTTGCCGTGTACTACGGCATCGGTTGGACCAAGGATCTTCTCGGGGCGGCCGCCGTCTGGGTACTGGCGCCCATCGTACTGGCGGTGTATATCGGATTGGTGGCCTACGCCACCCGCTTTCCGGAGCTGGAGGAAGACGATCCGGAAGCGGCGTTGGCGGAACTGCCCCCGGTTGGTCCGACGGTCAAGACCGGCCTGTACTACCTGTTGCCGGTGGTGGTGTTGGTGTGGTGTCTGACCGTTGAGCGTTTCTCGCCCCAGTTGTCCGCGTTCTGGGCGACGGTGTTCATGATCTTCATCGTGGTCACCCAGCGCCCCTTGAAGGCGTTTTTCCACCGCAACGCCCCCGTGTTCCAGTCGTTCAAACACGGCTGTAGTGACCTGCTCCATTCCCTGGCGGCCGGCGCCAGGAATATGGTGGGAATCGGAGTGGCAACAGCAACCGCGGGTATTGTCGTGGGCACAGTGACTCTGACCGGCATCGGGTTGGTGATGACCCAGTTCGTCGAGTTCATATCCGGTGGCAACCTGTTGCTGATGCTGATCTTCACCGCCATCATCAGCCTGATTCTGGGCATGGGGCTGCCAACCACTGCGAACTACATCGTGGTTTCCACGCTGATGGCGCCAGTCATCGTCACGCTGGGGGCGCAGAACGGCTTGATCGTGCCGTTGATCGCGGTGCACCTGTTTGTGTTCTACTTTGGCATCCTGGCGGACGATACCCCGCCGGTGGGGCTGGCGGCCTATGCCGCGGCGGCCATATCCGGCGGCGATCCGATACGGACCGGTATCCAGGGGTTCACCTACGATATCCGCACCGCGATCCTGCCGTTCATGTTCATTTTCAACAACCAATTGCTGCTGATCGGGCTGTCGGGCTGGTTTGATCTGCTGGTGACGGTGTTCAGCGCTGTGACGGCGATGCTGGTGTTTTCGGCGGCCACCCAGGGCTACTGGTTCACCCACAGCCGTAAATGGGAATCGGCCCTGTTGTTGTTGATTACCTTCACGCTGTTCCGGCCAGGGTTCTGGTGGGACATGATTTATCCGCCGACCGAAGACCGGCCTGGCACGGAGATCATGCGCCATGTCGAGCAGGTGGCG
>JBFHLR010000164.1:0-5950 GCA_041594735.1 Marinobacter sp. | reverse complement strand
GGGTTACGTGTTGCTCTTTACCGCGGCTGTCAGTGAATCGAAGGTCGATCCATTTAACTTCGTGTTCTTTGATCAGATCAATCGTCTTGGACATTATTGCAAGCTCCGTTGGTTTACCCGCAGGGCGGGATTGCGGTGTTCATATTGCCGGGTATAGCTGTCGTTAAGCCGGCGTTGACGCAGGCTTCCTGATCCCGGCCTCTGTTATCAGGTTCGCGCAGCTTAGCAGAAGCGGCATCAGCATACCTGCAAAAAAAGCTGGCGGCTATATTCGGTAGCCCAACGACAAGCAATTGGCTTGCCAGTTTTTTTCGAATGCTCCAGAACAGCGCAGTGGCGCTTGTTCTGACCGTTTCTTGCGCGTTCGTGTTTCCTTAAAACAACACAATGCAAGTTAGCTCAGAGCCAAAATAGTGCAAGATTGGCTGAAGGCGCACTAAAATGGTGCGCTTGTGCGGAGTCTTGTTTGTCTATGGCGTTGCATCCGAGTGCCTTGCGTGCGGGAATCGGGGTGATTCTGCATATTCTCCAACCGGACTTTCCGCTATACTGCGCCGGCTTAATCTGACCCAAAGGGTGCTCTGTCAGCCAGGGGTATCGGAGGGTCCTTCAGGGGTCCCTGGGTGGGCTCCATATATTTAACGGATTTGAGACGGCGTGCGTGAGGTTGGTGGCGTCCACCTCCCCGATGACCCTCTCAGGTCATTACGCATGTCGCAGGTACTGTTGTGATTGAGAAACTTCGTAATATCGCCATCATCGCCCACGTTGACCATGGCAAGACCACGCTGGTTGACAAGCTGCTGCAGCAGTCCGGCACCCTGGACCGCAAGAGTTCCGGTGACGAGCGGGTCATGGACTCCAACGATCAGGAAAAAGAGCGGGGGATTACCATCCTCGCCAAGAACACCGCCATCAGCTGGCAGGACTACCGCATCAACATCGTTGACACCCCGGGGCACGCCGACTTCGGCGGCGAGGTCGAGCGGGTGTTGTCCATGGTGGATTCCGTGCTGCTGCTGGTGGACGCCCAGGACGGCCCAATGCCGCAAACCCGGTTCGTGACCCAGAAGGCGTTCGATCAGGGGCTGCGTCCCATCGTGGTGGTAAACAAGGTCGACCGTCCTGGCGCTCGTCCGGACTGGGTGATCAATGAAGTCTTCGATCTGTTCGACAGCCTCGGTGCCACCGATGAGCAGCTGGACTTCCCCATCGTATACGCCTCGGCGCTGAACGGTGTGGCCGGTCCGGAGCCTGACCAGCTGGCGGACGACATGACGCCGTTGTTCGACGCCATTCTGGCGAACGTGCCGGCGCCGGAGGTGGATCTGGACGCGCCCTTCCAGATGCAGATTTCCCAGCTCGATTACGACAGCTATGTCGGTGTTATCGGCATCGGTCGCATTAAGCGTGGTCGCCTGAAGCCGGGCCAGCAGGTAGCGGTGGTTGACCGGGATGGCAAGAAGCGTAACGGCAAGGTACTGGAAGTGAAAGGCTTCCACGGCCTGCAGCGGGTACCGGTGGAAGAAGCCACCGCGGGCGACATTGTCTGCATCAGTGGCATCAGTGAGCTGTTCATCTCCGATACCTTGTGCGATCCGCAGAACCCGGAGGCCTTGCCGCCGCTCACCGTGGATGAGCCCACGGTGAGCATGACCTTCCAGGTCAACGACTCCCCGTTTGCCGGCAAGGAAGGCAAGTTTGTCACCAGCCGCAACATCAAGGAGCGTCTCGACAAGGAGCTGCTGCACAACGTGGCGCTGCGGGTCGAGCAGGGCGAAACCTCCGAGAAGTTCAAGGTGTCCGGTCGTGGTGAACTGCACCTGTCGGTGCTGATCGAAACCATGCGCCGTGAAGGCTTTGAGCTGGGTGTATCCCGTCCGGAAGTGGTGCAGCGGGAAATCGACGGCGAGATTCAGGAGCCGTATGAGTTTGTGGTGATCGACGTCGAGGACCAGCACCAGGGCTCCATTATGGAAGTCATGGGCGAGCGTCGCGCCGAGATGAAGAACATGGTGCCGGACGGTCGCGGCCGTACCCGCATGGAATTCATCATGCCGGCCCGTGGTCTGATTGGCTTCCGTAGCCAGTTCCTGACCATGACCTCCGGTACCGGTATCCTCACCAACGTCTTCGACCATTACGGCCCGGTGAAGGGTGGCGATATCGAGCACCGGATCAACGGCGTACTGGTGTCCATGGTGGATGGCAAGTCGCTGGGCTATGCCCTGTTCAGCCTGCAGGACCGCGGCCGTCTGTTCATCGATCCGGGTACCGAAGTCTATGAGGGCATGGTGATCGGTATTCACAGCCGGGACAACGACCTGGTGGTGAACCCGACCAAAGCCAAGCAGCTCACCAACATCCGTGCCTCTGGTTCCGATGAGAACATCATGCTGACACCGCCGATTCGGATGACCCTGGAGCAGGCCTTGGAGTTCATCGACGATGACGAGCTGGTGGAAGTGACTCCGGAATCCATTCGGGTGCGCAAGAAGCGGCTCAAGGAAAATGAGCGTCGCCGGGCGCACAAGAAGTAAGGTTGAGCGCAACCAAATAAAGGGGCTTCGGCCCCTTTTTTGGTTCTTGGGGGATGCGGGAGAGGCTTGCTGAACCGCATCGTGCCCGTAGGTTTGCCTGGGTGCAGCCGATGCGGTTCGCTGCGCTCACCGGCATCCTACGGGGTGAACGCGCCTGCACGGCGAGAACCGGGTTTTCGTGCCATACTCCAGACAGATTCTTTCACTGGTTGGTGGCAAAGCGCCATGCTCAATCTCTACCCGGAATTACAGCCCAATGCCCGTCACCGTCTGAAGGTGGCTCCGCCCCATGAGTTGTATCTGGAGGAATGCGGTAATCCGGAAGGCATGCCTGTCCTGGTGGTGCATGGCGGCCCTGGGGGCGGCTGCGAGGAATATTACCGTCGCTTCTTCGATGCCGAGCGTTATCGCATCATCCTGCTGGATCAGCGCGGCGCTGGCCGCTCCACCCCGCTGGCGGAGCTGGAAAGCAATACCACGGCGGATCTGGTGGAGGATATGGAGCGGGTGAGGGAATTCCTGGGCATCGAACGCTGGTTGCTGTTTGGCGGCAGCTGGGGCTCAACCCTCAGTCTGGTGTATGCCGAGACCCATCCCGACCGGGTGATGGGGCTGGTGCTGCGCGGCATATTTTTGTGCCGGCCCCAGGATATTCACTGGTTCTACCAGGAAGGGGCCAGTCGGGTATTCCCGGATTACTGGGAAGATTTCCTGGCGCCCATACCGGCCGAGGAACGGGGCGATCTGGTAACTGCTTACTATCAGCGCCTGACCAGCAGCAATGAGCTGGAGCAGATACAGGCCGCCAAGGCCTGGGCTGTCTGGGAGGGGCGATGCGCCACCTTGCATCCCAACCCGACGGTGGTGGACCACTTTGGCCACCCCCATGTGGCGATCGCGCTGGCTCGCATTGAGTGCCACTATTTCATGAATCACTCTTTTTTGGAGCCGGATCAGATCCTCCGTAATGCGCCGGCGCTGGAGGGTATTCCTGGTATCATCGTTCACGGCCGCTACGACATGGTGTGCCCGCTGGACAACGCGCTGGCGCTGAGCCGGGCGTGGCCGGAGGCGGATTTGAGGATCATCCGCGATGCCGGCCATTCGGCCTCGGAGCCGGCCATTGTCGACGCCCTGCTGCGGGCGGTTGATGAAGTGGCAGCCAAAGCAGTAAACGATTCTCAGTAAGATCTGTTGCGGGTGATGGAGTCGGCGGTTAGAATCGCCGGGTCCAAAACCGTGCACAGAGGAACCATGAAGGGCCTTATCCAACGCGTTACTCAGGCCAGCGTTGCCGTTAATCAGGAGCTGGTCGCCGAGATTCCCGCGGGCCTGTTATTGCTGTTGGGGGTGGAGCGCCACGACAGCGAGCGCCAGGTCAGCGAGCTTTGCCGAAAGATTCTCTCCTATCGCGTGTTCCCCGACGACCAGGGCCGGATGAACCGCAGTGTCCTGGATATCGCCGGATCGCTTCTGGTAGTCCCACAGTTTACCCTCGCGGCCGACACCGGCTCAGGCACTCGTCCCGGATTTTCCACCGCGGCTGCGCCGGAGCAGGCCAAATCGCTGTACCTTGCTTTCGTTAAGCTGGCTCGCCAGGAGCTGGGGGCAGAGCGAGTAGGTGAAGGAGTGTTCGGGGCAGACATGCAGGTATCACTGGTGAACGACGGCCCGGTGACGTTTCTGCTCGAGAGTTCGCCAGAATCCTGAAAATTCCCTCAGTCATAAAGGGACAACTTTGGTGCACGAAATGATGCGGTTCTGGGGGTTGTTACGCGGCTGATACGCTGTTTCATGTGTATCTCATTGAAAATGTTGTTTAAATGCAAATTTGGTCTTTGGTTTGTATGCCTGCTCTCCTTGTAAAGAACGCTATAAAAGCATGGAGCGCTGTCACAAAACGGACTAAAAAATCCGCTATTAATATTTGCAAATGAGAAAATGTTGTATTAAAACGTTTTTATCATGAAGGGCTTTAATAAGGCTCTGTAAGTGGCTGACCTTTAAGGGAACTGCGTTGCTGCTTCTGAAAGGTGTCCGATCTGAAGAAGTTCTGGCGAGCGCGCAGGCCGGGAGAGACGTGGTGGAAGGCCCCGTCTCTCGGGCCAGATTAAAACTTAAGTCGTCATTTACTATTTGTCATCAAAGTGACATCTTTACGACACACAATCGGGCGCGTTCCTGGCTTGATTGTTGAAGTCATTAAAAAAACGGGTCGAACCCGAAGACGCTAAAACCTGAGTTAACTCACTAAAGGAAGACGCAACATGAAAAAGACGCTCATCGCATCTGCAATTGCAGCCGCTTCTGTCGTTTCTGCCAACGCAGCCGCCGCTGAAGCTACTGTTTACGGTAACGTTCAGCTGGTTGCCGCCTACAATGATGTTGAAGTGACTGAGGATGGCGCTAAATTCAAAGCGCACGGTTACGAGCACGCTGACAATGGCTCCACCATTGGCCTGAAGGGCAGCCACGAAATCGCCCCGGGCCTGGAAGGCTTCTTCAAGGCCGAGCTGGAATTCGACGCTGACGACAAGTCCTCCAGCGACGGGCTGGGCGCTCTGGATGAAGCCTACGTTGGTCTGAAAGGCGACTTCGGTAAAGTATGGGTCGGTTCTGACGACACCGTGTACGAAGATGCCATCAACATCAATGACTACTTCGAGTTCTACGGTGTCAGCGATCTGGGCAAGACTGGCGAAGGCGATATGATCCAGTACGCCTCTCCGTCTTTCGGTGGCCTGGTACTGAGCGCTGGTGTTCAGGTCAACGGTGAAGGCTTCGTCAACATTGATGACGAGGAAATCTCAGATGATTCCAAAGGTAAGGGCGACAGCAACCTGCCGTACGTACTGGCTGCAACTTACTCCCTGAGCGACGCTACCTCTATCTCCCTGGCTGTTGACTCCAATGACGGCGGTTCTTCTGCCGACAATGAAAACACCTACGGTATTGCCGTGACCCAGAGCCTTAACGAACTGACGGTCTCCGCAGCGTTTGAAACTCGTAAAGACGACCGTGATGTGGCTTCCCTGCTGGGCGTTTACAGCATGGGTGCTAACAACTTCGCGCTGGCCTACGAGTTTGCCGATTACGATGACGATCGTGAAGCAAACCGTGTCCTGGCTCAGGCCCTGCACAATCTGTCCGACAACATGTACGTGTACATCGAAGGCGAGTGGTCTGACCTGGAAGAAGACAGCGACAACAGCATTGAAGCTACTGGCGTAGCCCTGGGTGCTACCTACGTATTCTAAGTCTGGCTTAGACCTAAATACGTAATGAAACGGCGACCTTCGGGTTGCCGTTTTTTTTCGGTATGCTGGCGGCAAATCACCTTCCCGACAGGTTCGCCATGCCCCAGGAACTCGAAATCAAGCTCACCCTCAGTCCCGAAGCCTCAGAATGCG
>JBFHLR010000163.1:0-5973 GCA_041594735.1 Marinobacter sp. | reverse complement strand
GTTTGGTGATGGTGCGGTAATTCAGCGCGGACTCAATCTCGTTGCGGTCGATGGCGTTACCGGCATCGTAGCGCAGGCAGACGTTGATGCGAACGTCCTGCTGGTTGTTGATTTCCTCATCCTTGATGCCGATGTAGGTTCTCAGTATCAAGTCCTTGATGCGAACGGTCGCCTGTCGGCTGTTGTGGGGGGCGGCCATGGAAACTCCTGGTTTAGCGTCGATGGATCAGGGTCAGAAATTCGTTGCGGGTTGCCTGGGATGAGCGGAAGGAGCCGAGCATCATCGAGGTTTTCATCAGGGAGTTCTGTTTTTCGACGCCGCGCATCATCATGCACATGTGCTGGGCCTCGATCACCACCGCCACGCCACTGGCGTCGGTGACCTGCTCCACCGCCTCGGCAATTTCCCGGGTCAGGTTCTCCTGGATCTGCAGGCGCCGGGCGTACATGTCGACAATTCGGGCCAGTTTGGACAGTCCCAGCACCTTGCCCTGGGGAATGTAGGCAATGTGGCATTTACCGATGAACGGCAGCATGTGGTGTTCGCACAGGCTGTACAGCTCAATGTCCTGAACCACGATCATCTCGTCCATGGAGGATTCGAAAATGGCGCCATTGACCAGCTCTTCCAGGGTCTGCTGGTAGCCCTTGGTGAGAAACTGCATGGCCTTGGCCGCCCGCTGCGGCGTGTTCGCCAGCCCCTCTCGCTGCGGGTCTTCCCCCAGCCGCTCGAGAATCTGTTGGTAGTGCGTACTCAGTGCTGTCAGGTCGTCTGCCATAGACTCATCGCTCGTTATTCGGTGTACCCAAGGAGGCTTTCGGAGCGCTCCTTGTCGATTAGCTTATGCTAAACCGCGGCCAGGCTCCATGGTTGGGCTTGATCGAGCGCAAATTATCCTGTTAATCAGGGCGTTAATTGCAGATTTGGCCTCTGCGAAGATGGTCGAAAGATGTTCAATGAACTAAAGTAGCCAACTATGGTGACGCAACCCAATCAATTTGAGACGACATTTGACGATGGAACAGGTCAAGCCCGCTGTGGCGGGTAACGTTAGGTCCCTCAACCAGCCTCCGAGCCCGCCGCTTTCCCTGGACGTCTGGCAGCAGGGCGGCAAATGGTTCCGCTACGAGGGCCACGCCATTTTTTGTCGCATGGAAGGACAGGGTGAGCCGCTGGTGCTGATCCACGGCTACCCCACCGCCAGTTGGGACTGGAGTCGGCTCTGGCCCATGCTCGCGCGGCACTATCGGGTGATGGCCCTGGATATGCTCGGTTTCGGCTTTTCCGACAAACCGCAACGGCATAAATACAGCATCGAGGACCAGGCCGATCTGCATCAGGGCTGGCTCGAGCAGATGGGGCTGAAACGGGTGCACCTGCTGGTGCACGATTATGGCTGTAGCGTGGCTCAGGAATTGATGGCACGGGAGCAGGAGGGCGATTTGCCCTTTGAGATCGCCAGCATCTGTTTTCTCAACGGCGCCCTGTTTCCAGAGGTGCACCGGCCGTTACTGATCCAGAAACTGCTCGGCGGTCCGATGGGTGGTTTGGTCAGTCGGGGGCTGTCGCGGCGGTTGTTCGAAACCCAGTTCCGGCGGCTGTTTGGCGGCATGCGCTGGCTCTCGGCCCGGGAGCTGGACCAGTTCTGGCAGTTGTTGACCTACAACAATGGCCGCGGCGTGCTGCACCGTCTGATCCGTTTCATGGAGGAGCGGCGCTGTCACCGCAATCGCTGGGTAGGCGCTTTGCAGAGGGCTGTGCAGCCTGTGCGGGTGATCTATGGGCGGGTCGATCCGATTTCTGGCGTGGCCATGGCCCGGCGTTTCAATGAATTGATTCCGGACTCGGATCTGGTTGGACTGCAGCGAGCGGGTCACTACCCCCATTATGAGGCGCCGGAACTGGTGTTCGAGGCGTTTCAGGCCTTCCAGTCTCGCCTCACGAACTAGTTTTTGGTGCCGGATTCGCTGCTCTCTGGGGCATTTCAGTTGCGCTCACCATCCGGTTTCGACCCTGCCGCTTGGCGCTGAAGAGCGCCTGGTCGGCCCGGTTGAGCCAGGTGGACCAGGTTTCCCCCTTGACCACTTCGCTAACGCCGGCACTGGCGGTGAGCGGGATGTCGTCCACGAACGGGGTCGCGCTGATGTTTTTCAACAGCTCCTGGGTCAGTTGTTCGGCGTCGCGCTGCCGGGTTTCCGGCAGCATCACCATAAACTCCTCGCCACCGATGCGGAACAGCCGGTCACTCTCGCGCAACCGTTTGCGGATGCGGAGCACCATCTCTTTCAAGACCCTGTCGCCAGCCACATGCCCCCAGCGGTCGTTAATGTTCTTGAAATGGTCCAGATCCAGCAGGATCAGGCTGGACACCCGTTCGTAACGTTCCCGCATCTGAATCTGGCTGTTGAGCAGGTCCGCCAGCTGGGAGCGGTTGAGGCAGCCGGTAAGGGGATCGGTGGTGGCCAGCCGGGTCAGCTCCTCCTTCAGGCGTCCCACCAGCCAGGCGAACACCATCACAAAGATGCAGGTGAGACCCAGCGAGAAGGTGATGCGCCAGAAATCCTCGCGGGAAAGCGTCAGAAAGGTGATGACGGCAATGGCCGTCACAAACAGACTGCTGCTGGTGGCGGCCGGCCTCAGTGGCAGCAGGAAAAACGTCGCTGCGGCTGTCGGGTAGGCCCAGTAAAGGCCGGCGTGGCCATTGATGATCATGGAATAGGCCGATGACGCCATCGCCAGCACCACGAAAGCCCAGCCCTGGAGAAAATAGACCCGTCGCCAGCGCAGAAAACCGATCACCAGCACTGCATTGAGACAGAACAGCACCAGCAGTGACGACAGCAGGTAATTTTCCAGACGCCACTGCACCATCACCAGCGGTACAACCGCGATCAGCGCCCAAAAGTGCAAGTGGTAGATGATCCGCCGCCGGAATCCGAGCACCACCAGGGTTGGATTGGATGGGGATTGCCTGAGCGGCGACGACAGAGACTCCACTGCTTGCTCCCAAGATGAGGCCCTAAGGCATGCCCGAGCTTAGAAACCGAGGGAGCCGCCTGCCTCCAGCTCCCTGATGCCCTTGAATCAGTCTAGCATGGCCGCGGGCACCGGCTAGAAAATTGCCGGCCTCGGCGGTCAGCGCCGGGCAGGTTGACTGGCAGGGGTGACGTGTAAGACGGACCAGGAAGACACCGTAGGTACGCGGTGATAAGTGGCGACCGCCAGCCCGCTTGGTTACACTCGCGGATCAACTCGGAGAACCTACTATGACCGCAATCCACACCCGGGCCCCGGCGCTGACCGTACGGGCAGGGCGTCGCGCCCTCGCGTGGCTGCATGCCAACCCCTTGCGACCGCAGGATGTCCATGTCATTCCCGGTGCCGCGGGTGGTCCCAAGGCGCTGGGCCTGACCGGGCTGGACAAGGCCATCTTTGGTGACTGGCTACCGCAGGCGCCCCAGGAGAGGGCGCTGATCGGTTCATCCATTGGCAGCTGGCGGTTTGCCGCGGTGGCCTCCGGTGACGATCCCAAAGCCCAGCTCAGCAAGCTGGCAGAGCTGTACACCACCCAGCGCTTTGCCAAGGGCGTCAGTGCCGCCGAAGTGAGCCGAAAGAGCGTGCTGTTCCTGGAAGAACTGCTGTCGGGCCGTGAGGACTACCTGCTCAATCACCCTCATTATCGGCTGAACATCGTGGTTGTGCGGAGCCTGGGGTTGCTGGAGCACGATGGTCGCGGCCGGCTGGGACTGGGCTTGATGAACGCCATCAGCGCCAACATGGTCAGCCGTCGGCATCTGGGCCGGTTTATGGAACGGGGCATCATCCACGATCGCCGGTTGCCGACTCCGGTGGCCAAGCTGGTGGATTTTCCCAGCCACCAGGTGTCCCTGACCCGGGACAACCTGCTGCCGGCGCTGTTGGCGTCGGCGTCGATTCCGCTGGTGATGGCGGGTGTGCGTAACATTCCGGGCGCACCGGAAGGGGTCTATCGGGACGGCGGGCTGCTGGACTACCACCTGGATCTGCCCTACGAGCAGCCGGGGGTGGTGCTTTATCCTCACTTCACCGATAAGGTGATCCCCGGCTGGTTCGACAAGTCGCTGCCCTGGCGTCGCGGCGATGCCAACCGGCTGCAGGACGTGGTGCTGGTGGCGCCGTCGAAGGCCTACCTGGAGTCGCTACCGGACAGGAAGTTGCCGGACCGCAAGGACTTCGAGCGTTATCTGGGTGACGATGCCGGTCGCGAAAAGGCCTGGCGGGCGGCGGTGGCCGCAAGCGATCAGCTGGGGGATGAGTTCCTGGAGCTGGTGGAGAGCGGGCGGCTGAGGGATGTGTTGCAGCCGTTGTAAGGTCGCTAGTTAACCGCAGCCTGAATGTTTCGGGGCTGGCAAGTGTGGGCGAGGCCGGCCCCAGACACGCCCACGAGTACGTCCCTGTAGGGCTCGGCTGTGGCCATCCATGGCCACAGACGGTCTGGGGCCGGCCTCGCCCACACTTACCGTTCTACCGCCTCGATATTCCAAAATGATTGTGAGCCCAGCACAGAGTCTCGTGCCGGTATTGGGAGACGCCTTTCCAGACTGTCTGAGGCCATGGATGGCCGAAGCCAAGCGCACATGGATGTGCTTGTAGCGTGTCTGGAAAGGCGTCTCCCAATGGCGGCTGCCACCGGAGCCCGGCAATCTGGGCAAGGCTGTTTCAGGCCGGCTCAGCCGCATCTCGCTCCGGCAACAACGCCGCAAACAGCGCGGCCACCGTTACCAATGCCGCTGAAATCCACAAACACGCCTCCAGCCCGTACTGTTGATACACCCAGCCGGACAGCACCGTCCCCAGAAGCCGCCCGGCGGCGTTGGACATGTAGTAGAAGCCCACATCCAGCGACACCCCATCCTCGCGGGCATGGCTAACAATCAAATAGCTATGCAGCGAAGAGTTGATGGCGAACAGCCCCCCAAACACCAACAGGCCTCCCACCAGGATGAGCGTCGCGGGCAGCTCAGTCATCAGGCCGGCGGCAATCAGCGCCGGCACAACCGCCAGCAATGCCGCCCAAGCGACGATGCTCCGCCGGCCAGGGACAGCGCCGCGGGAGCGGCCGGTCAGGACTGGTGCGATGGTCTGGATGAAACCGTAGCCGATGATCCACAGTGCCATGAAACCGCCCACGGTCCAGAAGTCCCAGCCGAACACCGTATGCAGGTACACCGGCAACGCCACCACGAACCAGACATCGCGGGCGCCGAACAGGCACAGCCGGGCGGCGGACAACACATTGATGGCCCGGCTCTTGGACAGCACATCGCTAAACCTGGGTTTGGCCCGGCTCTTGCCCAATTCCGCTTTCAGGAGGGTCAGGCTGGCCAGCCATACCAGCACCAGGGCGCCGCCCATCAGTAGCACCGCGCCCTGGAAACCGGCCAGCATCAACAAGGCGCCGCCAAGGAAAAAGCCCACCCCCTTGAGGGTGTTCTTGGAGCCGGTGAGCAGCGCCACCCAGCGATACAACCGGCCCTGGTGTGTCCCCGGCACCAGCAGTTTGATGCCGCTCTTGGCGGACATCTTGTTGAGGTCCTTGGCGATGCCGGACAGCGCCTGGGCGGCCATCACCCAGGGCACGGTCAGCATCGCGGCGGGCACCGCCAGCATCGCCAGTGCAATCACCTGCAGCAGCAGGCCCAAATTCATGGTCTGGTTCAGTCCCAGACGGGCACCGAGGTAGCCCCCCACCAGGTTGGTCACTACCCCGAACAACTCGTAGAACACGAACAGCAGGGCGATCTCCAGCGGCGAATAGCCGAGCTGGTGGAAATGCAGCACCACCAGCATCCGCAGGGCGCCGTCGGTGAGGGTGAAGGCCCAGTAGTTGCCGGTGATGATCAGATACTGGCGAACTTGCGGGCTCATGCGTCGGCGGTTCCCACTTTGCGCACCAGCTCCACCGTGCGGTTGGCGTAGCCCCACTCGTTGTC
>JBFHLR010000162.1:0-5982 GCA_041594735.1 Marinobacter sp. | reverse complement strand
ATCGGCCACCCCATCAAGTTTGAGAAGACGCCCTGTGAGAGTAAATTCATCGGTCGCACCTTGGGAGCTGACAACGAAGAAGTAGAGGGCGAGCAGATCCCGTAGGATGCGGTGAGCAACGCGAACCGCATCAACTTCATCCGAGTATGCTCGCGCGAGCGATGCGGTTCGGCTGCGCCTCACCGCATTCTACGAATCACCAAGCTCCGTTTGTTCTGGGATTGAAATCGGCTCCAGGGCCAGCGTCGAGTAGGATGCGGTGAGCAACGCGAACCGCATCGGTCGAACGAAGAGGGCTTGCGGCGGTGTCACACGAGTCTGAAAAGAATCAACAAAAAACCCCGGCCAGGCCGGGGTTTTTTGTTGGGCTTGAAGTAAGCCTTAGGGGTTGGTTAGGAACAGGGTAATGGTCTCGGTGACCATTTGGCCGAATGCCGAAGCCGGATCTGCAGACACCGGGGTGCCATGGTTGCTATCCGCATATTCGGTGATGTTGGTCAATCCGAGTGTCAGCGGCTGGGTACCCGCCAGCGGCGCATTGAAGCTGTCAATGGATACCGGCACTACCTGACCGCCCACTTCGGCGTTGAACACGCCAGACAGCGCCGGAATGCCCCAGGCGTCGTCGTCAGCTGCGTTGGGCAGTACCGTATCACCATTGACCTGTGACAGCAGGATCTGGTCGCTCTGGCCACTGAGGTTGTCCACGAAGTTGATCGGATCGGCGGTGTCGAGGGCGCCCTGGAACACATTGAAGTAGGTTTCGAGGCTGGCATCACCCTGTTCCAGACCGGCGGCTTGCTGCAGGCCAAGGAAGATGGCCGGAGCAAAGGCCGGTGAGTTCTGCGCCATACCGGCGATGTTACCACCGGGCGTTAACAGGCTCGCGGCATTGATGTCGTTTGCGCCCACCGTAGCATCCAGTCCGGCCATCTGGTTGGCATTAACCGCAGCGAGGAATGGGGTGCCGGTGAGGGTGCCAAACGAATGGCCGACGAAATAAGTCGACGGCGCCGCGTCGATGGCAAATGGGGTGCCGGTGATATCCAGCAGAGTAAGGCCCGGCAAGCTGGCCCGCAGATTCATCAGATCCACGGAGCCCTGACGGATGTTGTCACGGGTGTTCAGGAAGTTACTGAGGTTCAGGAACAGGCTGCCGGAATCGCCGACGCCGTTATCGTAGTCAATCGATGCGACAGTGCCGGGTACCGGAGCGTAGAAGCCGAAGTGACGCTCGCTTTCAACCTGCGCCGACAGTCCTGGAACCGTACTGCCGGCTGCGGCTACGGTGTTTTCGGAAGAGGCCAGGAAAAGGATGGCTGCGTCCAATCCTGCATCACCCGATGTACCACCGCCCACTACGGTGTCGATGGTCGCCTGAGCGCCGGCCGCATCCTGAGCGGTTGCGGTCATCACAAAGCCCAGGTTGAGTTGGCCGGCAATCAGCAGGTCGTTGTTGCTTTCAGACGGCGCTAGCGAGGCTGGCAATCCGGCATCCTGGCCTGCGCTGAGTAGGGCGGTGGCCAGAGAGTCCTGGTCTTCGTCGGTGAACGCGGCAACGCCGTGCAATGGCAGATCAATACCGAAAACCGCGTAGCCGTTCGCGGCCAGCGCGGTGCCGAAGGTCAGCATGGCGCTCCGATCCGTGGTGATGCCGTGTTGATAGACGACAACGCCGGAAATAATGCCATCCGAAGGATACAGCGCCAGCAAGGGCACGGCTTCTTCAGACCGCTGTTTCGGGAACGGGAATACATAGTTTACGGCAGTGGATACGCTGGGGTCGGCTTGCGGAATGGCAAGTCCCAGCCCAGCAAACGCGGTATTCAGCGCTGTTGCCAGGTCATCATCCGCAACCCAGGAGTTGGTCAGTATCGTGGATGACGAGTTGCCAAGGTAGTAGGGCAGATTGATGGTGCCCTCGACGGCCAGTACGTCGGTTGAGCTCGCGCCAACGGCGGTCAGTACACTGCTGGTCGGAGCTGACAGCAGGGTCACCGGTTTGGTGGATGCCAGATCCAGGGTGATGTCGGAAGCATTCCGGTTGGACTGATTCGGCAGTAAGGCATCGAAGTTGCCGGCCAGCGCAATGCCCACACAGTTGATGGCCGTTTGGCCAGTCAGGCCCGCACAACCGGCGGGCGGCGCGGCATCAAAGATTGGAGACAGCGCTGCCTGAAGTTCTGCAGACGGGAAACCATCCACGGTTGCAGTGACAGCGGCATTGACTGTGGCGAAGTCTCCTGCGCCAGCCTCAACGGCTGCGCTGGCGGCGCTGACCTTCAGGAAGGTGCCCAATTGGTCGGCAAACCACGCTGCCGGCTCCGCAATATACTGCAGCACCTTCTCGTCGTTAGAGGTTGTAAAGCTGTAACTGAGGGCGATCTGGTCGTCGGTCAGCCCCAGTGCGGCGCCAGCCACGGCTTCCCAAAGATTGTTGATGATGGAGCGAACCGGCGCCAGGGCTGAGCTGGCCAGCGGCTGGGTTTCGTCGGTGAGGCCGGCGTAGGTGGGCGACTGGATAATGGCGTCGCCGTTGATGTCCGTTACATCGGTGGTTACCACCACAATGTAGCGCTTACGCGGATTCAGGGGCTCCAGCGGCAGCAGGCGAATGGCCGAGGTACCGTCCAGGGTTTCCACGTCGGCGCGAACAGAAGGCAGGCCGCCCACGGTTGGGGGTTCGCTATTGGCCAGGCCTTGCAGCGGATCGCCACTGGCATATTCCAGCTCCAGCAGGAATACGGTCTGACCCGCAATCACCGTGCTGGCATCAACCTGGCCGTTGAACTGGATCACCGCCGGCGCCACGGTGGAGGCACCACTCAGCTCGTTGAGCGCGGTGGTTACAGGCGGTGCGCTGTCGGGCACACCGAAGGTTCCGTCACCCTGTTCGGAGTCAAAAATCAAATCGTTCGGGATCGGCAGTTCACTGGTGATCGGATTGAAGATCGGCCAGGTTTTGCCATCGATCGCGGGGTTGTTGATCTTGTAGTCCGGATTTGCGTTCGCCCCAGTTTGGGCATCGCCGAAACAGCCGGTCAGCCCAACAGTGGAGGCCACAGCAAGACTTAGAAGGGTTTTTTTGAACATGGGTGGAACCTTTTCCTGTTGTTGTGTCGTTATAGTCGACCGCCAACGGGGCCGGTGGTGACCGGTAAGCCGAGTGTCAGCAATCGGTTTTGTCTGAATCTTCGGGTCAGCGCTAACTGCCACTTTCTTTCAGTCTGACTATATCGAAAGTGGGCGGATACTGTTGATCGCTCTAAAGTGTGATTCTTACCAATCCGGTAATCCAGTATCACCTTCATGGAAAATAGATGGCTGGCGGGGGTTTGTCGAGCCCGCGGCGGCAGCCGCAGGCAGATCGGGTGGCTGATTCAGCTGAAGCTGGAAAAATCCGGTGTCCGTTTTTCTGCAAATGCCTTGAAAGCTTCGGCGGCTTCCGGCGACTGCAACCGTTCGCTGAACAGGGCGCCCTCGGTTTTCAGGGTATCGAGCAGGGTTTCCTTGTTCGGGCGGTTGAGCAGCGCTTTGGTGGTCCGGATGGCCGCCGGTGCCTGGGCGGCAAGCCGGTTGCAGGTGTCCAGCGCCACGGCTTCGGTCTGTTCCGGCTCGCAGATGCGATTGATCAAGCCAAGCCGGGAGGCGTCCTCCGCTGAGAACGCGCCGCCGAGCATCAACAGCTCCGCCGCCCGGGCACGGCCGATCCAGGTGGGGAGCAGGAGGCTGGAGCCGCCCTCGGGGCAGAGCCCAAGATTGACAAACGGCATCTGGAAGCGGGCGTTGCTGCCGGCAAACACGAAGTCGCAATGCAGCAGCATGGTGGTACCGATCCCCACGGCGGGGCCATTGACCGCCGCAACCACCGGTTTGGTGGCGCTGGCCAGCAGGACCAGGAAGCGGCCAACCGGCGTGTGTTCAAAAGCGCCGGGGAGACCTTTGGCAAAATCCCCCAGATCGTTACCGGCGGTGAAGCAGTCGTTGCTGCCGGTAAACAGCACGCAGCGGACCGAGCTTTCCTGCTCCGCGGCAACCAGAGCGTCCCCCAGGGCGGTGTACATGTCGTGGGTGAGGGCGTTTTTACGGTCCAGTCGATTAATGCGTACAACCAGCACCTGGCCTTGTTGTTCGGTGAGAACGAGATCGGTCACGGGGGTCTCTCCTGTTGTCGGTTATTCTGGGATTTAACCTTAAACGGGTGTTTGAATGCAAAATTGATAGCTGGCTAATCGCCATTCGCCCCTGGTCGTGTTTTGTGCATCTGTTTAAAGCCGCGGCTGGCTGGTAAACTTGGTGCCCGATTTTTACGGACGCCGCCAAAGATGGTGCGAGTCCTCTCTTCTCCCACTCAAATCATTCAATCTGATGAGACGCCTATGACGACCGTAATCCGCCAGGACGACTTGATTGAGAGCGTAGCGGACGCGCTGCAGTACATCTCTTATTACCATCCGAAAGACTTCATCCAGGCCGTCTACGAGGCCTATAAGAAGGAAGAGTCCCAGGCGGCGAAAGATGCCATGGCGCAGATCCTGATCAACTCCCGGATGTGTGCCATGGGCCACCGTCCGATCTGTCAGGATACCGGGATCGTCACCGTTTTCGTCAATGTGGGCATGAATGTGCAGTGGGACTGCAGCATGCCGCTGGACGACGTCATCAACGAGGGCGTGCGTCGCGCTTACACACACCCCGACAACGTGCTGCGGGCGTCGGTGCTGGCGGATCCGGACGGTGCGCGGGCCAACACCAAAGACAACACTCCGGCCATCATCCACTACAAGCTGGTCCCGGGTGACAAGGTGGAAGTGCACGTGGCAGCCAAGGGCGGTGGCTCCGAGGCCAAGTCCAAGTTTGCGATGCTGAACCCGTCCGATTCCATTGTGGACTGGGTGCTGAAAATGGTGCCGCAGATGGGCGCGGGCTGGTGTCCGCCAGGCATGCTGGGTATCGGCATCGGCGGTACCGCGGAGAAGGCTATGGAACTGGCCAAGGAATCCCTGCTGGACCCGATCGACATTCAGGATCTGCAGGAGCGCGGTGCGTCCAACCGTGCCGAAGAGCTGCGCCTGGAGCTGTTCGAGAAGGTCAATGACCTTGGTATCGGTGCCCAGGGCCTGGGCGGCCTGACCACGGTTCTGGACATTAAGGTGAAAGACTACCCGACCCACGCGGCCAACAAGCCGGTGGCGATCATTCCGAACTGTGCCGCCACTCGTCACGCTCATTTTGTGCTGGATGGCTCCGGTCCCTCCCTGCAAACCCCGCCGAGCCTGGAAGACTGGCCGGAAATCACCTGGGAAGTGGGCGACAGCGTGCGTCGTGTCAACCTGGACACGGTAACCCCGGAAGACGTGAAGGAATGGCAGCCGGGTGAAACCGTGCTACTGTCCGGCAAGATGCTCACCGGCCGTGACGCTGCCCACAAGAAGATGGTGGACATGATCGCCAAGGGCGAAGAGCTGCCGGTGGATCTGAAGGGCCGCTTCATCTATTACGTGGGCCCGGTGGATCCGGTGCGCGAAGAAGTGGTCGGCCCGGCCGGTCCCACCACCGCCACCCGCATGGACAAGTTCACCCACACCATGCTGGAGAAAACCGGTCTGACCGGCATGATCGGTAAAGCCGAGCGTGGCCAGATCGCCATTGATGCCATCAAGGAGTTTGGTGCGGTTTACCTGATGGCGGTGGGCGGTTCCGCCTACCTGGTGTCCAAGGCCATCAAGCAGGCCGAAGTGGTGGCCTTCCCGGAACTGGGTATGGAAGCCATATACGAGTTTGAAGTGGAAGACATGCCGGTCACCGTAGCGGTGGATTCCAACGGTACTTCCGTGCACCAGACCGGTCCGCAGGAGTGGCAGGAAAAGATCATCGCGGCCAAGGCGGTGTAATTTCTGTTAAATGCCGGCGATGAAGCAAAAAGGGTCGGCGAATAAAAATAAAAAGGGGTCAGAACTGAAGTTCTGACCCCTTTTTATT
>JBFHLR010000161.1:0-6035 GCA_041594735.1 Marinobacter sp. | reverse complement strand
TGGTCATAGACGATGACGCAGCATAGTGGCCAGAAAATGGATTGGCTTCAAGGTTTGAGCACTGGCGAAGCGGGAACTTTCCCCCACCATGATCGACAAATCGCTAATAACCCCACCTCAGTGCCTGGGTATACGATGGAGGAATCCAATATGACACGAGCCAACACGCCTTAGGACGCCTCCATGACTTACGCCCGCATCACTGGTACAGGTTCTTACCTGCCGGACAACATCGTCACCAACAAAGATCTCGAAGCGACGGTGGACACGACCGACCAGTGGATCCGGGAGCGTACCGGCATTGAGCAACGCCACATCGCGCTGGAAGGCCAAACCACTGTCGACCTGGCGGAACAGGCAGCGTTGCGTGCCATTGAAGCGGCCGGCCTGTCGCCTACGGACATCGACCTGATCGTCTTTGCCACTTCCACGCCCGATAAGGTTTTCCCCAGCTGTGCTTGCATCCTCCAGGCCAGACTGGGCATCCACGGCTGCCCCGCCTTCGATCTGCAGGCGGTGTGCAGCGGCTTTGTGTACGCCTTGGCCACCGCCGACAATTTCATCAAAGCCGGCGGCAGCAAGAAGGCCCTGGTGGTCGGCGCGGAAGTGTTCTCCCGCATTGTCAACTGGAAAGACCGCGGCACCTGTGTGCTGTTTGGCGACGGCGCCGGCGCGGTGGTACTGGAAGCCAACGAAGACACCGGTATCCTTTCGACCCACCTCCATGCCGACGGTCAGTACGAAGAACTGCTACACGTGCCCTGCGGCATTGCCGACAAACCGGACCAGCTCAAGGCGGGCCTGGGTACCATTGAAATGAAGGGCAACGAGGTGTTCAAAGTGGCAGTCAACACCCTGGGCAAGATCGTTGACGAAACCCTGACCGCCAACCAGATGCAGAAGTCGGACATTGACTGGCTGGTGCCCCACCAGGCCAATCTCCGGATCATCGCCGCCACCGCCAAGAAACTCGACATGGCCATGGATCAGGTTGTGGTCACGGTGAATGAACATGGCAACACCTCTGCCGCCTCCATCCCCCTGGCCCTGGACGTGGCGGTGCGAGACGGTCGCATCAAGCGCAATGATGTGGTGTTGCTGGAGGCCTTCGGCGGCGGCTTCACCTGGGGTTCTGCATTAATACGATACTGATTTACAGCGGTATTGGTGAAAAGTTTCCGACCAAATCACTGTTCACTTTTTAATCAGCCAAACCGAGGGCTATGATGTAAGTCAAAGCGGTTGCATTCCCCCATTTCACGCCGGAAAAGGAGCGTCAGAGCCATGGGAGGACGAAACCAGTTTGACGATGAAACTGCCGCAAGTCTCCGGGATCGCATGGTACGGGAGCAAATCCTCGGGCGTGGCATTCTCACCCCTTCGGTATTGCAGGCCATGCGCCGGGTTCGCCGTGAGGCCTTCGTACCCCCGGAAGTGCGCCAGTTCGCCTACGACGACGCGCCCCTGGTCATCAAGGCCGGCCACACCCTCGCCCAACCTTACGTCATCGCCCTGATGGTGGATGCGCTGGAACTGTCGGGGAGCGAGCGGGTGCTCGACGTCGGCACCGGCTCCGGCTATCAGGCCGCCATCCTGGGTTGCCTGGCCAGTCAGGTGTTCAGCATCGAACGCATTCCGGAACTGGCAGCGGAGGCCAGGGAGGCCCTCAACAACGAAGGGCTCGACAACGTCGAAGTGCGGGTGGGCGACAGCAGTCTTGGTTGCCCGGATCAGGCGCCGTTCGACGCCATCGTGGTTACCGCAGCCAGTACCAAGCCCCCCGAGGCGCTGCTGCACCAGCTGAAAATTGGTGGAAGCATGGTGATTCCGTTAGGCAAGGATGCCCTGGTGCAGGAGTTGGTCCGAATCACGCGGGTTTCCCAGAACGACTTCCGGTCCGACGACATCGCTGACATTGCCTTCCATTCCCTGCACGGTGAGTTTGATGGCCACGATGATGCACTGAGCAGCCGAACCCCGTTTGGCCGCTATGTACTCAAGGACCGCGAAAACAACCTCACCGACCGCATCCGCCAGCAGGCCATCGCCTTCGACGATGTAGACCGCCTGCCCCTCGAGGGTCTGTTGGAGCGGATTGGCGACGCCCGGGTGGTACTGATCGGCGAAGCCAGCCACGGCACGTCGGAATTCTATCGGGCCCGTGAATGCATCACCCGCGCCCTGATTGAACAGAAACACTTCGACTTTGTGGCCATCGAGGGCGACTGGCCCGACGCCGCCCGGGTTGACCACTATGTGCGTCACGCCGAGTATCCGCCTTCGGAGTGGACCGCCTTTGCCCGATTCCCGGCCTGGATGTGGCGCAATGAAGAAGTTCGGGGCTTTGTCGATTGGCTGCGAGATCACAACTCAACGCGACCGGAAAAAGCCCGGGTCGCGTTCCACGGCCTCGATCTGTACAGCCTGTACAACTCCATTCGCGCCATTCTGGAGTTCTTGGACGACGTCGACCCGGCCACCGCGGCCCTGGCCCGTGAACGCTACAGCTGCCTGGCGCCGTTCCAGTCGAACCCAGGCGCCTATGGCAAAGCAGCGCTGAATCCCGATTACGCCACCTGCGAAAAACCGGTATTGGATATGCTCAGGGAATTGCAGGTCCAACACCGGAAATACGCCGAACACGACGGCGACCGATTCCTGAACACCGTGCAGAACGCCCGCCTGGTGGCCAATGCGGAGGAATACTATCGCACCATGTTCTACGGCTCCCGCAGCGCCTGGAACATTCGCGATACCCACATGTTCGAAACCCTGGAGAGCCTGCTCAAGCACTACGGCGAAGACAGCCGGGCAATCATCTGGGCCCACAATTCTCACGTAGGCGACTCCGCAGCCACCGAGATGGCGTTGCGGGATGAGTTCAACATCGGTCGCCTGTGCCGGGCCCGTTTCGGCAGTCGTGCCTACAGCATCGGATTCGGTACCGATAGCGGCACGGTGGCGGCGGCCTCCGACTGGGATCATCCGATGGAAATCAAAGAGGTAAGGCCTGCACTTAAAGGAAGTTATGAATCCCTGTGTCACCAGACCGGAACGCCCCGGTTCATGCTGCCGTTGCGAGGGGGTGATAGCGTACTGGTCAACGGCCTGGGTACCCGGCATCTGGAGCGAGCCATCGGCGTGATCTACCGACCGGAAACGGAGCGCCAGAGCCATTACTTCGAGGCGCGCCTGCCCCAGCAATTTGACGAATACATCTGGATCGACCAGACCACGGCAGTCACGCCATTGGCAACGGAATCACTGGCGGGCCTGCCAGACACCTACCCCTTTGGTATCTAGGGAGCCTGGCGCTATCCGGAGGCCTATTGGTCCCTGGCTTCCTGACTGCCATTCAGCTCCTTGAGTCGATGACCCACGCTGACGATGGCGTCGATGGCGGGCTTGAGTTCGGCCCCCAGTTCCGTGAGGCGATATTCGACACTCGGTGGCGACGTGGGCTCTACCCGCCGCTCCACCACCCCATCCGCCTCCAGACGTTTGAGCCGCGCCGTCAGCATTTTCGCAGAAATTCCTGGAATATCATCCTTTAATTCACTGAATCTTCGTGGTTTTTCACTCAAATACCAGATGATGTTCGGGGTCCAGGCGCCGCCGATAATGCTCAGGCACTCATTGAGTGGACAACGTTCGGGTGGTTCTTCAACCAGATTCTTTCGACGTGGTAACACGCTAGGCTTCCTCCTTCTCTCGAATCTCTCGCCTCAATGATCGCAACAGAGATAACAGCAAAGCCGCGGAAAACCCGGGCTTACCCTTGACCAGCTTACGCTTGACCAGCTTACGCTTGACCCGGTGGGGGCGATCATCGGCCGCCTGGTTACCAACCGGTAACTGCTAAATAAAGTAACTATCTCATATTAGGTATACAAAGGTAACTCTCAATTCTAGACTCGCTGCAGAAAGTGTGGAGTGTGCTCTCGGACACCCGCTTTCTATGGAACTCCCTAAGGCACTTCGAATAACGCCGGATCATCCCTGGCAATCGGAGGCGCCCTAACTCAGGAATACGATTGGTCTAGAAGGAGAAGACAGCATGTACACACTTTACTACCTGCCGGGCGCCTGCTCCCGAGCCATCCACGCGCTGCTGCATGATCTTGGGCAGCCCGTGGAAATCCGCGACCGCAACCGGGATGCTGGCTTTACCGAGCTCAATCCCACCGGGCAAGTGCCGGTTCTGAAAGACAAGGACCTGGTGGTACGCGAGGGCGCTGCCATCATCCTGTACCTGCTGGACAAGCACGGCTCCTTGCCAGGTGTTCACAACTCCGCTGACAAAGCCGCGTTCCTGCAGCAACTGTTGTTCGCCAACGCCACCCTTCACCCTGCTTATAGCCGGCTGTTTTTTATCGACAAGGCCGTCACCGATCCTCAGGCCAAGCAACAAGCGTTCACCAAGGCCGCAGCCATGATTGAGCAGCTGTGGACCACCGTGGATAGCAGGCTGGCCTCGTCAACCTTCACCTGCGGCCCGGACATCACCGTGGTCGATATGATGCTGGCGGTTTATGCGGAATGGGGCGAGTTGTTCCCGGTAGAGATCCGCTTGGGCGCCAACGTGGAACGGATGCTGGCGCGGGTCCGGCAGCACCCGGCGTTCCTGAAGGCCGTTGCAGATGAAGAGGCGCAACAGGCCGCCTGAGTTCTTTGACAGCAGGTTTCACCACACTGAGTGCGTCCCCGCCCTGAGCGGGGGCATTTTCCAAACAAGGAGAACGCAAGATGCCCTACGTCAATATTCGAATCACCGATACCGGCGTGACCCGGGAAGAAAAGGCCCGTCTGATCGAAGGCACCACTCAATTGCTCTGGGAAGTACTCGGGAAAGATCCGGCAAGCACCTTTGTGGTCATCGACGAGATCAACCTGGACAACTGGGGCGTAGCCGGTGAGCAGGTATCACGTCGCGCCCAAGGATAGACAAGGCAGGTTGTTCTCATGAGATTCCTGAAAGATCTGACGCTGTCAGCGATCAATGCCGGGTTCATCACGGTGCTGGTGGGGTTCACCAGTTCCGCGGTGATCGTGTTTCAGGGCGCTCAGTCCCTGGGCGCAACCCCGCAGCAGATAGGCTCCTGGATGCTGGCGCTGGGCCTTGGCATGGGGCTGACCGGTATCGGCCTGTCGCTGCGGTACCGCATGCCCATCGCCACCGCCTGGTCTACCTCGGGCGCGGCCATGTTAATGTCCGCAGCCGCCGGGGTGTCCATGAGCGAAGCCATCGGCGCCTTCATCGTGAGCGGAGTGATGATCACCCTGTGTGGCTTTACCGGACTGTTCGACCGAATCATCAACCGGATACCCAGGCCCATCGCCGCCGGCATGCTGGCGGGCATCCTGTTGCAATTCGGTCTCGCCACTTTCAGCTCGATGAATACCCAGTTCAGCCTCGTCGCCGGCATGTGCCTCAGCTTTCTGGTGGCCAAAAGGCTGGTGCCCCGCTACGCCATCCTGGTGCCACTGTGCCTGGGAGCGGCACTGGCCTGGACGCAGGGCTCACTGGACTTAACCGGGGTCGAGCTGGAGCTGGCGACCCCGGTGTACGTGTCGCCGGCATTCAGCTGGTCGGCCATGGTCGGTGTCGCCCTGCCCCTGTTTGCGGTGACGATGGCGTCGCAGAACGTGCCGGGGCTCGCGGTGTTGCGCGGCGCAGGCTACCACGCGCCCACGTCACCACTGATAGGCTGGACCGGTGTTGCCACCACCACCCTGGCCCCCTTTGGCTGCTACGCGCTGAATCTGGCCACCATTACGGCAGCCATTTGCGTGGGCAAGGAAGCTCACTCAGATCCTGCCAAACGCTATGTGGCCGGTGTCGCCGCAGGGGTTTTCTATCTTGTTGTCGGTCTGTTCGGCGCCACGGTGGGTTCACTGTTCGCCGCCTTCCCGCAAGAGTTCATCTTCGCCATTGCTGGCCTGGCCCTGCTCGGCACCCTTGGCGATGGTCTGGCCAACGCCCTCGGTGAGTCGGGCCAGCGGGAAGCCGCCTTGGTCACCTTTCTGGTCACCGC
>JBFHLR010000160.1:0-6057 GCA_041594735.1 Marinobacter sp. | reverse complement strand
GGTGCGGCAGTACCGCCAGGGTTTGCAGGTTACCGGCAATGCCGCGGCCGGTGGCCTTGAGCCAGGCTTCCTTGAAAGTCCAGGCGCGCACGAAGTCGGCATCGTCGGCGCCGCTTAACAGCCAGTCCTGTTCCGCGGCGCTGAACCAGCGTCGGACAATTCGCGGCCACTGGCGGTGTTGGTGGCTGGGTTCGATGTCGACACCGACCTGGCCCAACGCCGACACCGCGCAGGCCGCGAAGCCGTGGCTGTGGCTCAACGACAGCGTCCAGCCCGGCGGCGACAGTGAGGCCACCGGGCGGTGGGCCGGCACGCGGCAGTCATCCACTGGATGCTGGCTGGCGCCGGCCAGCGCCTGCCGTATCAGCCAGCGGCTATGGACGAACTCCTGGCGGCTGGCGTGGTGAAAGGTTTGCGCCCGCTCCTGTTCTGCGGGGCTGAGCCAGTCCGGCAGCCGCGCAATGTCCTGCGTCGGCGTGGGCGACAGCCACAGGCTCAGCGCCGGATCAGGGTTGCAGCCGCTGGATGAGCCAGCCATCGTCCTGTCTCACATATTCAAAGCGGTCGTGCAGCCGGCTGGGCCGGCCCTGCCAGAATTCGATGCGCTGAGGCACCACCCGATAGCCGCCCCAGAACGACGGCAGCGGAATCTCGCCGCTGCTGAACCGTTGCTTGATCTCGGCCACCTTCTGCTCCAGCAGGCCACGGGAGGTAATGACCCGGCTCTGCTCCGAGACCCAGGCGCCAACCTGGCTGCCCCGGGGCCGGGCGGCGAAATAACGCAGTGACTCGGCCTTGCTGACTTTTTCCACCCGGCCCTGGATGATGACCTGACGGTTCAGGCCGATCCAGGGAAACAGCAGTGCCGCGCTGGGGTTTTCGTCGATTTCCCGGGCCTTGCGGCTGCCGTAATTGGTGTAGAACACAAAGCCCTGGTCGTCGAAGTACTTGAGCAGTACGGTACGCAGGTTGGGGTGGCCGTCCCGGCCGCTGGTGGCCAGGGACATGGCGTTGGGCTCCAGGATGCCCGCTTCCTTGGCATCGTGGAACCAGTATTCGAACTGTCGGGTCGGGTTGTCGTCAAGGTGCTCACGGTCGAGACCTTCGCTCTCGAAGTCCCGACGCATGTGGCTAATGTCCATTACGGGGTCCTGTCAGGGTTACGGCGCCGGTGACCGCGGCTGCAAGCCAGGCGTGAATCCGACGCTCCTTCAATAGTACGATTGTGTATTCTTTCAGGATTGGTAGATCATTGAAACAAATCATCAGCAGGAGTTGGGTGTGACGGAGGCTAGCCAGGGAAAAGCGGTCTATAAGCGGGTTTGGTTTTGGGGTCTGGTGCTGGTGCTGGTCTACGCCCTGGCGGGATTTGTGGCGCTGCCCTGGTGGCTGGCCCGCCTGTTGCCAGAGCGGGCGGCGCAACATCTGGGCTGGCAAACCCAGGTGGCGGACATCAACGTCAATCCGTTTGCCATGACGGTGGAGGTGCTGGGCCTGGAGGCTGCCGACGATGACGCCACGGTGCTGGCGTTCGACCGGTTTGCCGTGGATCTGGCCCTGTGGCGACTGGTGACCGGCGTCATCGCCTTTGACAGCATTGAACTGGCGGAGCCCCACATCCGCCTTGATCTGCTGGACGACCACTCAGTGAACTTTGTCCGCGACTGGCGAAGCCACAACCCGGCGCCAGCGGAGCCCGAGCCGGATGCTGAGCCGGCGCCGCCGGGCGCGCCGCCCAAACTGTATTTTTCCCGCATCCAGATCGTCGGCGGCGACCTGACGTTTCGGGACTTCAGCCAGCCGAAGCATGGCCAGTTCACCGTCAGTCCACTGGATCTGACCCTGACCGATCTGGCCACCTTCAGCCGCGACGGTGACGGCAGCCGTTACACCCTGGAGGCGGCGCTGGGCGAGCAACGGCTTGCCTGGGAGGGCGAGCTGAGTGTCACCCCGCTGTATTCCCGGGGCCGCCTGCGGCTGGAAAACGTTGGCCATGACACGCTTAGCCATTTTCTACAGCAGGTGTTCCCTTACCGGCTGCTGGGAGGTCAGCTGTCCCTGGCGTCCGATTACGAGCTGGCCGGGGGCGAGGCCTTCTCGCTGGTGACCAGGGCCGGTGAGCTGACGTTGTCGGATTTCGCCCTGGCGTTGCCGCAGGCAGGGGATGAGGCAGTGGTGGCGTTGGCCGGACTGCAGGTGGACAGCATCCGCTTCAGCCTAGCGGAGGCGTACGCCGGGGTTGGCACGGTGACGCTGGATGGCCTGGCGGTGACCGCGGAGCGCGACGCGGAGGGCGCACTTAACCTGCTGCAACCCCTGAGCCAGAGTGCCGACAGCAGCGGGGATACGGCAGCGGAGGCCGAGGGCGGCGACCGCGCTGGCTTCCAGTGGGAGGTGGACACGGTTCGGCTCAACGACAGTCAGGTGACCTGGCGCGACGCCCAGTTGGCGACACCGGCGATGTTGACTCTGGCCGACATGCAGTTCGAGCTGACGGGGCTGAGTCGCCGGCTGGCCGAGCCACTGCCTTACCAGTTCCAGGCCCGGCTGGTCGAGGGAGGTCAGCTGAACGCCCGCGGTCAGCTCACCCCGCAGCCGTTCAATCTGGAAGCCGGGGTGTCGGCTACCAATGTGGTGCTGGCCCAGTTTGAACCTTACGTACAGAGCGGGGCGGCGTTGGCCATCCGCGACGGCCGGATGAGTCTGGAAGGCGACCTGGATCTGGACGGCCAGCAGGAACCCATGACCGGCACCTTCAGCGGTCGCGGTGAAGTCACCGCCCTCGACATCACCCTGCAGGACAGCGACGAGCCGCTGCTGGCCTGGCAGACCCTGCAACTGGCGCCCATTGAGTACAACCTGGCCCCGGCCCGGCTGGAAATCGGTACCGTGAGCCTGGCGGCGCCCCGGGTTAACCTGACCCGGCTGACCTCGGGCCGTCACAACGTCGAGATGATCGCGACAGCGGCGGACGCGCCGGAACCGGCGGAGGTGTCAGCCGAAACCGACGCCGGCCTGGTGTTCCGGATTGGTGAATTCCTGCTGCAGGACGGCAACCTGGCCTACACTGATCGCACGGTTTCCCCGGTGTTCGCCTCCCGGGTCAGCGAGTTGACCGGGTCGGTCACCGGCCTCAGCAACGTGGCGCCGCAGCAGGGCACGGTGGCCATCCGTGGCCGGGTCGGCGAGTTCGGCCAGCTGGAGTTTACCGGAGCGTTGGGGGCACTCGGCAGCGAAGACCGCAGTGAGCTCAATCTGGCGCTGTCCCAGTTGTCGCTGCCGGTACTGAGTCCCTATTTTGGCCGCTACCTCGGTTATGGTGTCGATAGCGGCAAGATGGCGCTGGCCCTGGACTACCAGTTTACCGGCAGTCATCTGCGGGCAGAAAATGTGGTCACCTTCGACCAGCTGGAGCTGGGCCAGGTGGTCGAGAGCGAGGAAGCCATCAACGCGCCCATTGCCCTGGGGCTGGCGCTGCTGCGGGACAATGATGGCATCATCGAGATCGATATTCCCGTCGAGGGCAATCTGGACGATCCTGAGTTCCGGGTCAGCCGGGTGGTGATGCGGGCGTTCGTCAACCTGTTGGTGAAGGCGGCGGCCTCGCCGTTCAACATGCTGGGCTCGGTGGCGGAACTGGCGGGTCTGAGTGGTGAGGAACTGGGCCAGGTGCGGTTCGTCCCTGGTGAGGTGGTCCTGGCCGAGGGCGAGGCGGACAAGCTTGCAGCCTTGGCCAGCGCCCTCAAGCAGCGTGACAATCTGAGGCTCAACGTTCGTGGCGCGGTGTCGCCGGCCTTGGATGGGCTGGCGCTGAAACAGGCGCGGCTGTTCCAGCGCCTCGGCGTGGCCACGGACGCGCCACTGGACACGCAAATTGCCGCCCTGGAGGATGCCTTTGTCGCCGAGCAGGGGCGTGAGGCGCTCACCGCCCTGCGTGTCGAGCACGGTGGCGACAGCCTTGCAGGTGGGCGCTGGCAGGCGCTGTTACTGACCAGGCTGGCGGCGTCGGCGACGTTGCCACCGGAAACCCTCGGTAACCTGGCGGTGGCCCGCGGTGGCTGGCTGCAACGTCAGTTGCTGGACCAGTATGGTATTCCTGCGAGCCAGTTGTTCTTGCGGGACCCGGTGTTGACGGCGCCGGCCGGCAGTGACGGCCTGGTAACCGTGGAATTCAGCCTCGATGCCCGTTAACGGAGGACCGTGTCCGTGAGCCCATCCCCGTTCAGTCACTTCTTCGCTTACCTGTCCCGGTTGCGCTGGATCAGGCGCTGGAGCCTGATGCGTAACGCCATTGACGAAAACGTGGCCACCCACTCCTGGGAGGTGGCCACCCTCGCCCACGCCCTGGCGCTGATCCGAAATCGCCATTTTGACGGCGCGGTGGATGCCGACCGGGTTGCGGCCGCCGCCCTCTACCACGATGCCACCGAGGTCATTACCGGTGACCTGCCGACGCCGGTAAAATACCATTCCCCGGTGATGCGGGCGGCGTTCGGCGATGTCGAGCACAAGGCGGAGAACGAGTTGCTGGCGTTGCTGCCGGACGAACTGCGGGTGGATTTCGCCCCCTATGTCCGGGAATCGGCATTGCCGCCAGAAGTGAAGGAACTGATCAAGGCGGCGGATCGGCTCTCGGCCTGGTTAAAGTGCCAGGCCGAGATGCAGGCGGGTAACAAGGAGTTTGAGCCCGCCGCGGCACAGATTTTCCAGCGCCTGCAGCAGGAAGGGCTGCCGGAGGTGCGCTATTTTCTGGAGGTGTTCGCCCCCAGTTACCAGCGCCCGCTGGACCATCTGCTGGAGTGATGCCCAGCGCGCCTGGAGATCAGCCGTCGGCCAGGCCAGTGCCGCCCACCAGACCGCCACGCAGGCCGTCCCGCTTGAGGGTGGCGTGTACCGCGCTCTCCGGGGAACCCGCCAGCTCGCGGAACATCCCCATGGAACCCAGCAGCGCCGAGGATTCGTAGGGTACGAACACCCGCTCGCCGTCTTTGGCCATGGTGGGCAGGGCCTTGATGTAGCTTTGCCCCAGCAGGTAGCCGATGACGGTCTGCTTGTTGTCTTCGGACTCGCCCATGGCGCTGAGTACCAGGCGGATGGATTCCTGCTCGCCCTGGGCCCGCAGGATGGCGGACTCCTTGTCGCCCTGGGCGTTGAGGATGGCAGACTCGCGCTGGCCCTGGGCCATGGCGATCGCTGCCGCCTTTTCACCCTCGGCCTCGGTGACCGTGGCGCGACGCTTGCGCTCGGCGGCCATCTGCAGGCGCATCGCCTCTTCCACCTCTTCCGGCATGCTGATGTCCTGTACTTCCACCCGGGTCAGCTTGACCCCCCACTTGGAGGCGGGCTCTTCCATTTCCGCCTGGATGGCGTTGTTCACTTCGCTGCGGGATTCGAACAGCTTGTCCAGCTCCATCTTGCCCACCACCGAGCGCAGGGTGGTCTTGGCCAGCACTTCCACCGCCTGGCTCATGTTGGCCACCTCGTACACCGCGCGCCGGGGATCGATGATCTGGTAGTACAGCGCGCCGTTGATGGACACCGTCACGTTATCGGTGGTGACCACCGGCTGGCCCGGGAAGTCCATTACCGTTTCCCGGCGGTCGATGCGGGTCTCATCGCTGACCACCGGATGGTAGTCCTCGCCCATTTTGACGTAGCGGATCATGGTGATGGGTCGGGGCCGTTCGATGAACGGGATGATGATGTTGACCCCGCTTTCGAGCACCCGTTTAAACGAGCCCAGGCGCTCGATCACCATCACTTCGGACTGGCGCACGATCACCAGGCCCTTGGCGATGATGAAAATGCCGACGGCGACGAAGATAAGGCTGAGGATAAGGGTAGGGCTGATCAGAGATTCCATGGTTACTGCTCCTTGTCGGATTTGACGAGATGGACAATGGCGGTGGTGCCGTCGAAGTGGTCGAACACCACTTCGGTGCCTTCGGGCAGATCGCTGCGGTGGCTGTCGGCCACTTTCAGCCGGTAGAAGTCGCCATTGATCTTGATGCCGCAGGCGTGATCGAAATCCCGCCGCAGGGTGCGGAAGTGTTTGCC
>JBFHLR010000159.1:0-6095 GCA_041594735.1 Marinobacter sp. | reverse complement strand
GCATCCATTGCTGGTGGACCAGGGCGGCGATCGACACGGCAATACCCCGCTGGTTCGCCAGGGCTTGCGTCTGTACCTGCGTCGGTACTGGCAGTACGAGCAGCTGATCCACCAGCGTTTGGCCGCTCGGCTGGCGCCGTTACCCGCCATGGTGGATGCAAAAGGTGCTGGCGCCCAGGCGTTGACCCGGGCGCTGGCTGAACTGTTCCCGTCGCCGCAAGCAGACGAGGTTGATTGGCAGAAAGTTGCCTGTGGCAACGCGGCACGGCAGGCGTTCAGCATCGTCACCGGAGGCCCTGGTACCGGCAAAACCACTACCGTCGTCAAGCTGCTGGCGGCGTTGCAACACATTGCCCTGACGTCCCCGGAAACTGGCCGGGCGTTGCGCATCCGCTTGGCGGCACCGACCGGCAAGGCCGCGGCCAGGCTCAACGAATCCATCGCCGGTGCCGTCACCGGGCTTGAGCTGGGCGGGCTACCCGACAGCGAGGCCCTGCGGGCAGCGATACCCACCCGAGTCACCACCTTGCATCGCCTGTTGGGAAGCATTCCGGGGTCACGAAATTTTCGTCATCACCGGGACAATCCCCTGGTAGTGGATGTGCTGGTCATCGACGAGGCGTCCATGGTGGACCTGGAGATGATGGCGAAGGTTTTGGAAGCCCTACCGGACCAGGCCAGGCTGATTTTGCTGGGAGACAAGGATCAATTGGCCTCGGTGGATGCCGGCGCAGTCCTGGGGGATATGTGCCAGCGGGCGGATCAGGGGCGTTATCGACCCGAAAGCGCCAGATGGCTGGCGTCGGTTACCGGTTACCCCATTCCCGAACCCCTGATCAGCGGGAGCGGCGCCGGTCTGGATCAGGCGGTCGCCATGTTGCGCAGGAGTTACCGGTTCGGCGCCGACAGTGGTATTGGCCAACTGGCACTGGCGGTTAATGGTGGCGGCCAGGAAGGGCGCTCCGCCGTAGAGGTGGTACGGGATGTTCTGGCGGGTGATTATCGTGACCTGGCCCTGGTGCGGCTAAGGGGCGGCGACATCGAACAGACCGTCGGAGGACACTGCATCGAGGGCGGTGCCGCCCGCTTTCCGCAGCGGGGCGAGGGGCGGGCTCAGGGCGATAGGCTGCTGCCGCCGCCGATGGGTTATCAGCATTACCTGCGATTGATGAAGTCGACGCGCCCAGACCACCATGCCCCCGCCGAGGCCTGGGATGCCTGGGCCAGCGAAATCCTCACCGCCTACGGTCAGTTCCAGTTGTTGTGTGCGTTGCGTCGAGGTCCCTACGGGGTCGAGTCCCTCAACGAACTGATCACGACGGGACTCCGGCGGGCCGGGCTGATCGCTGGTAGCGAGGGCTGGTATGCCGGGCGTCCGGTCCTGGTCACTCGGAACGATTACAGCCTGGGTCTGATGAACGGAGACATTGGCATCGCCCTGGACGTACCCGCAAGACAATGGCACGCCGGTGAGCCGGCCGCTGATTCAGGTCGCTGTGTGATGCGGGTGGCCTTTCCCGCAGGCGATGGCAGTGGCCGGATTCGCTGGGTGCTGCCCAGTCGCCTGCAGCAGATAGAGACGGTCTATGCCATGACCGTGCATAAATCCCAGGGCTCGGAGTTTGTTCACACCTGCCTGATCCTGCCGGATCGGATCAGCCCGGTGTTAACCCGGGAGCTGGTCTACACCGGCATAACCCGGGCTCGCCACTGGTTTAGCCTGCTGTTGCCGGATGAGCGGGTGTTTGAGCAGGCCCTGGCGTGTCGGGTTCGGCGATCCAGTGGGTTGGGGGAGTTGCTGTTGGGACACTAAGGAGCCTCTGATTAACTCCGGATCACCTCTGGCATTCAGAGCCATTCACAATCAAGGCGCGACTTTGCAGTAATGTCTAGACCTTGCAAAAAGGCGCAACGCCGAGGGTGGATGGCTCTGAACGCCCCGAAGGGCGCGCTCTGAAGGCTGTACCTGCGGCGTTGCGGCTCTTGCCAAGGCCAAGTTTTTTTATCAAAACAGGGCCATTGGCTGCGAACCGCGCCTTGCATCTACAGCCTTCAGATCGCGCAGAGGCGATTCGGAGTTAATCAGAGGCTCCCTAACGCAGGGTATCCAGCAATCGTGCGTTCAGGTCCTGCCAGTGATCGAGCCGGGTGGCGTCGCCGATACGCTGGTCGTCGGCGCCAAAGCGATTGAGCCAGAGGCCCTCGCCGTTAAAGCTGTATACCGGCTCCAGATCGGTCCGTTGCGACGCGGGCTTGATCTCATTGATCAGGTTATCCAGGATCAAAGGATCCGCATCGGGGGTGGGGTACCAGGCCAACACCATGTGGGCCTGGTTCAGTTCCAGAGCCTTGACGTAGGTGATGCGCAGTTGGTCGTCCGGCACGCCCATGGATTTCAGGGTCAGGTACTTGGCGATGGAGAAGTCTTCGCAGTCGCCCCCGTTGGTGGCCAGCAGTTCGACCGGGGTGGCCCAGTAGTCTTCCTGGCCCCAGTGTTTGATGTCGTTGATAAAGCGGACCCGATTGAAAAAGGAATTGACCAGTTTTATTTGCCGCTCAACCGGGGCTGACGACGCCATTCTCTGGAGGCTTTGCCAGGTGGTCAGGCGGTCCCGGGCTTCGGCGCCGAATTCCTCATGAACATAATCCAGCAGGCGTGAACTCAATTCCAGCGCAGCCACCGTGGTGACCAGCAGAAGCACAGGGAGCAGGGCACTGCGACGGGCAATTGGCCAAATCCCTGTGTCCATGGTATCGCCTCAATTAGAGTTGCTACGTAGCCGTTCCCGCAGTTGCTCAAGACGCTGCCGGATTTCTTCCCGGCGTTGTTCGGCCGCCTCAGGCGTAGTGACAGCGGGTGAACTCGACGCTGATCCCCGGGAGGGCTGGGCCGACCTGCCCGCGTCCGCAGTGGTGCCGCCATCTTCTTCAGCGAAGTCCATGCCGCTGCGATCGTCCAGTTCGGGAAAATAAAGATTTTCCAGCTTACCGCTGCGTTCAATGATCACCCGGTTTGTATGTACCGAGCGCAGGGTGGCATTGCCAGGCAGTTCGTCGCCCACCAGGTAGGAATCGGTGGCGTTGGTGTCGTCCTCGATCAATGCACTGCCCGGGAACTCGCCCTCTGCCGCTAGCACACCCCGGAGATAGAGTCGCAAATTTGTCTCCGGCAGGTTTTCGGTATTGGTGACTTGGGCCGCAACCTCTGCGCTGGCAGTACCAAACAGTTCAACTTCTGCCAGACTGATTGTAGGCGCCTGGGATTGCCCAGGCGTGGTCTGACCAACGGTAGACTGCGCTGCCTGTTGGCCGTCGGCTTGAGTCTGTTGCCAAAGGCTGTAGCCTTGCCACCCCAGGGCAGCTACCATCGAGAGGACAGTAACCAGGGCCAACAACACAGGAAGCCGGGCATTTAGGGCTGACATCGTAATCCTTGTTTGTACTCAATAAAGGGTTAGGGAGGTGCTGATTAACTCCACGTCGCCTCTGCGCGATCTGATGGTTGCAGATGCAAGGTCACGACAGCACGGCAAACTCGCGCCTGGGTTGTGAATGGCTCTGAGTGCCAGAGCTGATCCGGAGTAAATCAGAGACTCCTTGACTATCATAGCCTTTTTTACGCTATAGAGGCTCGCGAGGCGTTCATGGGCGTCACGTTTCGCAGTATAGTGTATACAGATGTTCAGCGGTTCCAAATCCTGTGGTAGCCTTTCTGAATTATTTGAATAACAAGGGAAACTTTCCCGATTAGGCCTCCGCGCCAACGTGACAGAATGAGGATGACCTTGAACCCAGATTCCGAACTCCAGGAGCAGGATGCGCCGCTGGGCCGTCTGCCCTTCACTTTTGCCAAACGTAACGGCGTGATTCTGACCCGTGACGACGAAGGCAGGGCAGTCATCCTGGTCCGTCCCGGTGCCGGACACGCGGCGCTGGCGGAAGCCAATCGCATCAGCGGCGGCAGTGCCCGCTTCGCCACCATCGAGCCTGAGCAATTCGACGCCGCCCTCAATATGGCCTATCAAAGCGATTCCGCCGAGGCTATGCAGATGGTGGAAGGCATCGGTGACGACATGGATCTGGCCTCCTTGGCCGAGTCTGTTCCCGAAACCGAGGATCTGCTGGAACAGGAAGACGATGCGCCCATTATTCGCCTGATCAACGCGATCCTCACCGAAGCGGTCAAGACCCACGCTTCGGATGTCCACATCGAAACCTATGAAAAGCGCCTGGTGGTGCGATTCCGGGTGGATGGCGTACTGCGCGAGGTGGTCCAGCCGAAACGGGCGCTGGCCCCATTGCTGGTCTCCCGGATCAAGGTCATGGCCAAGCTGGATATCGCGGAGAAACGCGTGCCCCAGGATGGCCGCATCGCCTTGCGGGTGGCCGGGCGGGAAGTGGACCTGCGGGTGTCCACCATGCCCTCCGCCAATGGCGAACGGGTGGTGCTGCGTCTGCTGGACAAGCAGGCCGGCAATATTCGGTTGGAATCCTTGGGCATGGCCGAATGGGATCTGAAGGTTCTGCGCCAGCTCATCAGCCAGCCTTACGGCATTCTGCTGGTGACCGGTCCCACCGGTTCCGGTAAGTCGACCACCCTGTATGCGGCGCTTCAGGAGATCAACGACCGCAGCCGGAACATCCTCACCGTCGAAGACCCCATCGAATACAACCTGCCGGGCATCGGCCAGACCCAGGTCAACCCCAAAGTGGACATGACGTTCGCACGGGGGTTGCGGGCGATTTTGCGTCAGGACCCGGATGTGGTGATGATTGGTGAAATCCGGGACTTGGAAACCGCAGAAATTTCGGTGCAGGCCAGTTTGACCGGTCACATGGTGATGTCCACGTTGCACACCAACACCGCGGTTGGCGCGATCACCCGTTTGATGGACATGGGCATCGAGCCGTTTCTGATCTCCTCCAGTTTGGTGGGCATCATCGCCCAGCGGCTGGTGCGGGTGCTGTGCGAGGACTGCAAGGAGCCATGCACCGCGACGGCGGAACAGTGCGATTTCATGCAGCAGGACCCGGAGAAGCCACCGACCATTTTCCGGCCCAAGGGCTGTGAAGCGTGCAATCAGTTGGGTTATCGGGGCCGAATTGGTATCTACGAGGTTGTTGAGGTCACCGAGCAGATCAGTGCCCTGATCCACAAACGCGCGGGCGAACTGGACCTGGAATACGAGGCGCGTAAACGCAGCCCCAGCATTCACGCAGACGGCGTGGATAAGATCCTGCGTGGGGTGACTTCCATCGAAGAAGTTCTTCGCGTGACCCACCGGAGCTGAGTCGCTCATGCCTGCATTTGATTTCAAGGCCCTGGACGAACGGGGTAAACAGAAACATGGCGTACTGGAGGCCGACAGTGCCCGCGCCGTGCGCCAACAGTTGCGGGAACGTTCGTTGACGCCGCTGGAGGTCGTCCCCGCGGTTGAAAAACAGGCGCGAACCAACCCCTTGAGCAGCCGCGGCAGTCTCAGCGCCGCAGACCTGGCGCTGGTGACCCGACAGCTGGCCACGCTGATCCAGTCCGGCATTCCCATTGAACAGGCGCTGTCTGCGGCCGCCCAGCAGTCTCAGAAACCCCGGCTCAAGAGCATGATGATCGCCATTCGGGCCAAGGTCATGGAAGGCTATTCGCTGGCGGACAGTCTTGGCGAGTTTCCCCGGGCGTTTCCCCGGTTGTATCGTGCCACCGTGGCGGCTGGCGAGCATGCCGGTCACCTGGATCTGGTACTGAATCGGCTGGCGGATCACACCGAGCGGCGTCAGGAGGCGCGGCAGAAAATCCAGCTGGCCGCCATCTATCCGATCATCCTCAGCTTCGTGGCGATTGCCATTGTGGTGTTTTTGTTGACCTATGTGGTCCCGGACATCATTGATGTGTTTCTCAAGCAGGGCCAGGAGTTGCCCGCGCTGACCCAGGTGATGCTGTCGGTGTCGGAGTTCCTGTCCAGTTACGGCGTCTACCTCGGGGGGCTGATTGCGCTCGCCGTGGTGGTTTTTCGCCTGGCCTTGCGCAAGCCTGCAAACCGACTGCGATTTCACCGCTCGTTACTGAACCTGCCCTTGGTGGCTGGGATGGTGCGAGG
>JBFHLR010000158.1:0-6144 GCA_041594735.1 Marinobacter sp. | reverse complement strand
GCCCGGTCCGGGCCGGCGGCGCCGGGAGCCCGTGAGCCGCAGGCGCTCGAGGACGCCCGGTTGCGGCATCGCCAGCCGGAAGCAAGCGGCGTGGTCCACGGCGGCGGGCTCCGCGGGCTCCGCCGGGCTCTCGCCCGCCCCCTGCCGGAGCCGCGGCGCCCAGCGCTCTCCGGACCTCACGGCCAGGCGGTCCTCGCCCGCCGATGGCTCGATCCGCTCCGATGGCTCCGCCGAGCTGGGCAGGGAGTCGATGTCCAGCACCGGAGCTGGCGCCAGCATGGCGGCCCGGTCGGAGCACTCCTGGCCCAGCAGTACCAGCGCCGGCTCCAATTCACCGAGAATGTGGTGGAGCGAGCGGGGCGTGGTCTGTTCATGCAGGATCACGGCGACGGCGCCGATGGCGGCGACGGCGAACAGGCTCAGCACTATCTCGCTACGGTTCGAAGCCAGGATGACCACGCGGTCGCCGGGCTGAACACCCTGATGTCTCAGGGTGATTGCGATGGCGGTGCAGGCCGAACGGGCCTCTTGAAAGGTGTGGCGTTGTTCGCCCTCAAGGAACGTGGCCTCGGGCCATTGATCGGCCGCCTGCCACAGCAAAGAGGCAAGGTTGCTTTGCATGTCACACTCCCTGTGTGCTTCAGGCCGTTGCTGCGGCGTCGGTTTCCCAGATGAGATCGTCGGTGAACAAGCCGATTTTCTTGAAGAACTTGGAGGTGCCGGCCATCAGGCTGCGATTGAATTCGGCTCGATGGGGGTCTCGCAGCAGCGCTTTGCGGATTTTGCCCGCTTCCTCCAGGCCGGCATCCAGGTACATCTCGCGGCGATAGAGTTTCTGCACCGAAATCTGCATGAACCCCTTGATGGCCTGTTCGATTTCACGCAGCTTGGCGGGGGGGTATTTGTCCTGCAGCTGCTTATAGAACAGTTCGATGTAGAGGCGGCCGTACTTGATGTGGCGGCCCTCGTCCATGTGGTGCAGCCAGTTGATCCGCTGCACGAACTCGGGAAGCAACGGATCTTTGCCCATCTTGCGGTTATAGAAATCGACAATTTCCTCGAAGATGAGGATGCGGCTGAAGATCATGAGATTGGCGATGTCCACCTCTTCGAACCCGGACATGGCCAGGGCCCGGTCGGGATAGATCTTGCCGGCGTACTGCAGGCAGAACTTGGAGAAGTACCACATATGCTCATTTTCTTCGGCAATGAGGTAGTGGAGGTATTCCGACAGCAGCTCGAAGCCTGGGGTGTGCAGCCGCCCGGTCATTTCCACCAGCAGCTCACGGATGCCGGTGACATTGAGACTGCAGAAGTTGACGAACTCCCACCGGCTCAGTTCCATTTTTTGCGCTTCGGAGAGCTGTGTGTCGATGTCCGTGCCCTGGGTCGACATGAGCGTCGGTGACATCCAGTAGCGATCGGTTGGCACGCTGTCGGGCCAGACGAGGTCCTTGAGGGGTTCGTAGGGGTCTTCGACGGTCTTGCTGATCAGGATGTTCAGTACCCGTTCGAGTTCCTGGGTGTTTTGGGTGATGGCCAAGTCGTTCACGTATCCAGTCCTTTTGATGTGAGTCGAGTGAGTCTTAGTTGAGAGAGTCGTTGCCGAGCCTGCCGGGAGCGGGCTTTAGGTCGGGGCAGCTCCCGCCAGCGCTGCCGGCTCCTGGTACTCCCGCGCCGGCAGCAAGGTGGCCGGGTTGCCCACCACGGTGCCGTAGGGCGGTACGTCTTTCAGTACCACGCTGCAGGCACCGATACGGGCGCCATCGCCGATTCGGATGTTGCCCAGTACCGTGGCGTTGGCGCTGATCAGTACCCGGTTGCCTACCTTGGGGTGGCGGTCGCCAGCTTCTTTGCCGGTGCCGCCCAGAGTCACTCCGTGCAGCAGTGACACCTGGCTGCCGATCACCGCGGTTTCACCAATCACGATGCCGGTGGCATGGTCGATGAAGATGCCGTCGCCGAGCACGGCGGCAGGATGGATGTCGACGCCGAACAGGGCCGAACAGCGGCTTTGAATCCAGCTGGCGCTGAGTTCGTCCTTGAGTTGCCACAGGGCGTGGGCAAATCGGTACGCCTGCGTGGCGTGGAAGCCCTTGAAAAACAGGAACGCCACGACGGGCGAGAGGCAGGCGGGATCGCGGGCGACACTGGCAGACAGGTCGGCTGCACTGCTCTCGATGATGTCCGGGAACTGGGCGCTGAGTTCCAGCAGCACCGATTTCAGGCGAGTTCGAGCAACCACGGTGTCCGCCAGTTTGCTCGCCAGCAAGGAGGTCAGGGCGTGTTCCAGTGACGGCTCACCCTCGACCAGGCATGACAACAGCGGGCTGAGGGTTGCCGCATGGCTGGCGTTTCGGTAGCCCTGGCTCTCCTGTTGCAGCCGGCGCCAGATCGACTGCGCCGAACTGGCGCCATGGCCTGGATGTTCCATCATCGAATGCATGTTCGCCCCGCTCCCTGTGGCGCCCTGTTTAAAATGTAAACATACCTACCAGTAGGTATGTTTTGTGGGAAAGCAAAAATCAGCTGGTCGGCGCGGACTCCAGGAAGCTGGTTCGCGCGCTCAAGAGACCATAAAAATCCGCCAGGGCCGGGTGGCTGTCACGCCAGCCAAGGTCTGCCAGGCGGAAGTCCAGATAGCCCAAGGCACAGCCCAGGGCAATCCCGCCCAGGGTCAGGCCAGGTGGCAGGCCGTCGGTCCGGAAACGGTCTTCCACAAAGGCCAGGGTGCGTCGAATGGCCGTGGTCCAGCGTTGTTGCCACATGGGCGACTGCTGCTCCGGGGGACGGTTGGACTCCATGACGTACAGGTAGGCCGCATCCATAATACCGTCAGCCAGGGCGTGTAGCTGGGCGTCGTTGTCTGCCTGATCCGGGTTGTCGAGCAAGGACGGGATCAGACTCTGGCTGCCCGCCGCCACCGCTCGCCGGTCGAGGTGCTCGCAGATCAGCGGGCTGTCGACAATCAGCCGGCCGGATTCCGTTTGCAGCGCTGGCACCTTGCCCAGGGGCGTGACTGCGACGACCTGGTCGGCGTTCTGGATCGGGTGGGCCTGGATGAGCTCAAGCCGATCCGATAAGCCGTGTTCCGTGGCACAGACCAGTACCTTCCTGGCGAATGGCGACGTGGCGGAATAGAACAGTTTCATCGTGCTGGCTCCTCCTTGATGGTTCCGCTTGATGACGGCATGGCAGCTTGATGCCGGTCGATCAACTTGATACTTACATACCAATAGGTACAGTTTCAATATGACCGATTTATGAAATGCGGATAACTGAGGTCTGGTCAGGGTGAAAATGTATAATGCGTCACAGAAAGCCATCGGCGGCTTAAAGGAAGTGAGGTTATGTCCAAGAAAGACGACCTGATCGCTGCAACCAAGGAGTTGCTGTGGGCGGTTGGCTACGAGTCCATGAGTCCAAAGCGGGTGTTGCAGGAAAGCGGTGCGGGCCAGGGGAGTCTGTACCATCACTTTACCGGCAAAGAGGATCTGGCCCGGCAGGCGCTGGAAGAAGTCGAGGCGGAATTGCGCCAGCGGGCGGAAGAGGTGCTGTTGGGCGATGGCGCGCCGCTGGAGCGGATCGACCGGTTTCTGTCACTGAAGCGGGTGGCAATCCGCGGCTGTCGGATCGGCCGGTTGGTACCGGAGTCCGAGGTGATTGAGTCCAGCTTGCATGCGCCGATAAGACGCTACTTTCAGCACCTCGGCAATATGCTGGAGGGGGTGTTGCTACAGGCGAAGGAGCGTGGTGAGCTGGCGCCAGAGGTGAGCGCGCCACAGATTGCCGCGGTGATCATGGCATCCGTGCAGGGGGGCTATATTCTGGCCCGGGCCGCCCAGGACGATACCGCCATGACGGCAGCATTGGATGGGGCCAGGGCGCTGCTGGCGCAGCTGGAGCGGGCAGGCTCTGCTGCCGGCTGAGGCTGCCTGGGCATCCGCAGTGGCCGGGCGGCGCTACGGATGCCCCACCCCGTCAGTAGCTGCTGCTCATCCCGAACCACTCGGGAAAGATAAAGAGCAGAGCCAGCACCAGCGCCTGCAAGCCAATGAAGGGAATGACTCCCTTGTAGATGTCGGTGGTTTTCACGCTCGGCGGTGACACGCCCTTGAGGTAGAACAGGCTGAATCCGAACGGTGGCGTGAGGAAGCTGGTCTGCAGGTTCATGGCGATCAGGATGGCGAACCACAGCATGTTGATGCCCAGGGCTTCCGCCACCGGCGCCAGGATCGGTACCACGATGAACGAGATTTCGACAAAGTCGATGAAGAAGCCCAGCAGCAGGATCACCAGCATGGCGAGGATCAGGAAGCCCCATTTCTCCCCAGGCAGCGCCAGCATCCACTCTTCCAGCAGGTAGTCGCCGCCGGTGTAACTGAACACCATGGAAAAGGCGGTGGCGCCGATCAGGATCGCAAACACCATGGCGGTGACCTTGACGGTGTCGCGGGCGCTGTCCCACACCATCTTGAAGGAGAACTGGCGATAGGCGATGGCCAGCACGATGGCGCCGACGCCGCCCAGGGCCGAGGACTCGGTGGGAGTGGCAATGCCGGTGAAGATCGAGCCCAGGACGATCACGATCAGCGCCAGTGGCGGGATGATGGCGATCAGGGCGCTGACGATTTCCTGCTTGCGGCTGAGACCGGAATCGTCCGGCATCGCCGGCGCGGTTTCCGGCCTGAGCCGGGTCAGTATCAGGATGTAGGCAATGTACAGGCCCACCAGCACCACACCCGGAATGACCGCGGCCTTGAACAGGTCGCCCACCGGCAGCCCCAGCACATCCCCCAGAATGATCAGGATGATCGACGGCGGCACTATTTGCCCCAGCGTGCCGGCGGCGCAGATGGTGCCGCAGCTCAGCCGCTGATCGTATTTGTGGGCCAACATCACCGGTAGCGAAATCAGCCCCATCGCCACCACGCTGGCGCCAACCACGCCGGTGGAGGCCGCCAGCAGGGCACCCACCAGGATGGTGGAAATGGCCAGGCCGCCAGGCAATCCGCCGAACAGGCGCCCCATGGAGGTCAGCAGCTGTTCCGCCAGCCGGGTGCGCTGCAGCACCACCCCCATGAAAATGAACAGCGGAATTGCCATCATCACCGTATTCTGCATCACGCTCATGATGCGAAACGGCATAAACGCGAACAACTGTGGCCCCTCGGAGATCAGTCCGAAGATCAGCGCCACGCCGCCGAAGGTGAAGGCCACCGGGAAGCCCCACAGCAGCATCAGCAGGCAGACGGCGAACATGATGATACCGATCATGCCAGTCCCTCCTTGCCGTTTTCGTCATGGTAGGTCTCGTCACCCTGGAGCACGCGGATGGCGTAGGTAGCCATGCCCAGGCCGCTGGTGGCGGTGAACACCGCCGAGAACGGAATCAGTGCCTTGATGATCCAGCGATACGGCAGGCCGCCGGGATCGCCGCTGCTTTCGCCGAGGCTGTAGGATTCCACCGCAAAACCATAACCGTAGTAACCGATCAGAAAGGCGAACGGGATGACGAACACGAAGGCGCCGACCAGGTTGACCCAGGCCTTGAACTGGTTGCTGCGACCGGCATAGAACACGTCGACACGGACATGACCGTCGGTGCGCAGGGCGTAGGGAATCCCCAGCAGGAACACCACCGAATACAGGTGCCATTCCAGTTCCTGCATGCCGATGGACACATCATTGAATACGTAGCGGGTGATGACGTCGTAGAAGACGTTGAACAGCATGAGGACCAGGGCCAGGCAGGCGATCCAGCCACAGATGGCGGACAGGCGGGCCAGGCCCTTGTCCAGGGTGGTAATCCAGCGCATGACAATTCCTATGGCCGGCGGCGTTGGCGCCGGCAATCCTGTGACACACAAAAACGCCGGCGCTGCCCGGGGAGCAACGCCGGCGACATCATGGCGGGGATCTTACTCCAGTTCCGCCATGGTGTTGAGGTAGGCCCGGTCGGAAATCTCGGTGTAGGCGCGGGCGTTGTCCATATATTGCTGTTGGGAATCGACAATGCGCCGGGCCAGGGCGTCGCCTTCGGCCGCTTCCGCCAGCAGCTTCTGGTTGGCCTGGAACATGGCCTGAATGACCTCATCCGGGAAGGTGCGCACCTGGATGTTGGGGTGCTCCCCGGTGATGGAT
>JBFHLR010000157.1:0-6171 GCA_041594735.1 Marinobacter sp. | reverse complement strand
TTTCTGATAATCCAACGTTGCCATGCGCTTACCGGCCAGCGCCGAGGCCGAATTGATGCTGCGGTCGTTCACAAACAGATAGCCCGCACCAATGGGAAGAATGCCCAGCACCTCAAAGCCACCGGATTTCATCAGGGGGGCTGCCTTGGGCTGGGCCAGCGTTGCCAGTAACGTTCGCAGGTTGTCGTAACTGGGCAACGCGCCGACCGCACTGATGGAGCCGGTAAACGGGTTAAAGGGCCGCGTCCTCAGGTCGGTGGCAGCCACCGCATCACACTGGCCGGCATTGAAATCCGCGACCGCAACGCCCTCGTCGGTGTAGGGTTTCAGCTCGAGATCCACGCCGATGGACTTGGCTTCCAGAGCAAAGTCTTTCATCAGGTTGAACACATCACCGTTGGCACCGATCACATCAAACACGCAGACCGACAGCGAATTGGCCGACGCCAAAGGGGCCATACAGGACAGGGTTAAAGCGCCAATGAACTTTCGCATAAGACTTTCTCCTGGGTTTTGTAGTTATTGAGTCATTTGGTTTTGGGTTCGGGTTTGCCTGCGTCACAGTCAAACCGCTGAGTTTCTGGTGGAGTAATAAATGGCCATCAGAACCGGTTGATCGTTGCCATGGAACACTCGCTCCCTCGCCCCCGATCGCGCATTCAGCTCCAGAAGCTGTTCAATCAAGATGCCATTGGAAAACACCCGATGGTCGGAGCCCTGGCTAACCAGCCGGAATTTCAGCCGGTACTTGTCACACAGGGCCTCCAATCGGTAGCTCTGGTAATCCTGCCTGGGCTGCCACTTGCCATCGGCCGCTAACACTTCATAACCACCTCCCCGTTGCCTTAAGTGCGACCTGAGTTCCCGAACCCGGTCCAGGTATGCCGAATCGATGGCAACCTCGATCCACAATGGCCTTGGCCGGCCCGGGTTGCGCTTCGTATAGATGACCAACTTCATTTGTCGCTCTTGTTCTCGAAATGTGGTGCGGTTGATCGCGCCCGGTGCCGAACCAGGCGCCCGATTCCAGTCGTACCGTTCGCGGGCCCGGCCCACCGTCAACCCGCGTTCAGCCGCTCACCGCGAGAGTGGTCTGCTGGGGGTAGTCCTGGTTGGCACTCATCAATCCCGGTATGCCACTAGCTGCATTGGCCTGGGCCGCAAGAATCCGCTCTTCATCGGAGGCGTATTTGCGGTCCCACTCCAGCACCTTGGGGGTCATCAGCTTGTGCCAAAGGGGCGGGATCATGGCGATCACGATGGTGGTGAGGTAACCGCTGATCATCATGGGCGCTTCAGGAAACGGCTTGAGATCCTGGTAAGGCACTTCGCCCTGGGCGTGGTGATGGGAGTGGCGCGTCAGGTTGAACATGGTCCAGGAGCTGATGCGCTTGTTGGTGTTCCAGGAATGGCGGGGCTGAACCGCCGTTTTGGGGTTACGCACCATGCCGTAGTGCTCCATATAGTTGACGATCTCAAGCAACGCCTTCCCCCACACGGCACAGGCCACGAAATACAACGCCGCCGGGACGCCCCCCATGGCAAAGGCGCAGATCACCAGCAACCCACTCATCAGGTGGCCGCGAATCATGGCATTTCGCCAGGACCATACCGCGCGCCCCTTGCGGGATAACCGACGCTTTTCGATTTTCCAGGCGCTGGCATTGCCTTTCAGGGTTGAGGCCACAACGTGGTGATAGACATTCCGTCCACGGGGCGCCGTCGCCGGGTCTTCGGTGGTGGACACGTAACGGTGGTGACCATAGACGTGCTCAATCGAGAAGACGGTGTCGAAACTGAAGGCCAGCAACCAGCGGCCAACCAACATCGAGACCGGGTCCCAGGTTCGGTGGGTCAACTCATGACCGGTGATGGTGCCGATGACGCCAATCATCAGACCGGTGAGCACAACACCGGACAGGTGATGGCCAAAAGACGTCGCCTCCCGGGCGGCGAGCACGTCATACCCGGTGAGATCCGTCACCAGGGCGCCAAAGCCCAGCACATCGACGGCGCTAAAGCTCCAGACCGCCGCGAACACAATCAGCGCCAGAAGTGGCAAGGCCATCCATAGCTGCACCGTCAGAATTTTCGGGCGTTTGAACTCCGGCGTCGTGGTGTCATCGCCACACAGTCCGTCGCCACCAATGTAGATAGCCAGTACCGCCAGCAGGCCCAGGCTGATCCAGTGTCCGCCAGCCATCAGCGAGGCGAAGGACAAGAGCCCCACGCCGTGAAACAGAAAGAACTTCAGGTAGTGAAAAATCATCATCTGTCGGGTCCTCACGTCAATGTCGATTAATCCACCAGCTCAACGGAACTGGTGTTCAAGGCATCTGCAACGGTGGTAAAGCGATCCGCGTAAAGGTCTTCTCGGCGCACGCCCCCGGCGACCAACAGCGCCTCCGCCGCATCGATCATGGCGGGCGGCCCACACAGGTAGGCCTCCGAACCCGCCAGCCGCAGAGTTGGAATGGCGTCGGTCACCCGCCCTCGGGCGCCGTGCCAATCCGACTGTTCATCCTCTCGGGACAGCACCGGGAAAAACTCGAACGGTGCCTGCCACTCCTCTTCGAGGGTGCGGATCTGCTCCAGCGCGTAGAGATCCGCCTGGGTTCGAGCACCGAACAGCAACACCACCGGGCGCTGGCATTGCTCAGCGAGAGCGTGCTGAAGCATGGCCAGAATCGGGGCAAGCCCGCTGCCGGCGGCAATCAGGATCATTGGCACATCGGAGGGACGGAGCCAGAACTCGCCAACGGGGCCGTCCACAGTGATGGCCTGGCCGATCAGGTCCCGCTCATTGACGTCGGTTGAAAACGCTCCACCGGGCACTTTCCGGATAAAGAACGACACCGAAGCGTCGGGTTGCGGCGGCGTGGCGAACGAATAGCTGCGGATGCGGCCTGGCAGGGATGCCATGGCAAGGTCGGCAAACTGGCCGGCTTTGTAGTCCAGCACCTCGGCCAACTGAATCTTCAGATGGGTGATGTCATGAGTCAGGCGCTCCTGTAACACCACCCGGCCGGTCAGCCGCTTGCGCTGCTTTTGGGCACTCAGGTCCACCTCAATACTGACATCGCTTTGCGGCACACTCTGGCAGGCAAGGATATAGCCCTGGTCGAGCTCCTCATCGCTGAGGATATAGCCAATGTCGGTAAGCTCTTTGACCTTTCCCGCCAGCAGGCGACACTTGCAGGACGCGCAGCCCCCTACGCGGCAGCTGTGGGGAAAGTCGATGTTCTCCCGCAAGGCCGCATGCAGCAGCGTTTCTTTTGCGCGCACCTCGACCCGTTTGCCATTGATGTCTGCGTAGCGTACCGCTGGCGCAGACGGTTTGTTTTTGAAGAATGAAAACATGGGCTACCCCCCTGTCGATGCCTTACCCGACTCATGCTACTGCTGAACCGGGGGCAACGCGGGGTGATTAATTGACAGCCACGGGTTATTAATTGACAATCGGTCGGATGAGCAATCAAAACGTCACGCTGAACAGTCAAAACGTCACCCTGCCCAACCACTACGTCCTCCAGATCATCGGGATTGTCGAGGACCGAGGTGTTCCGACCGAGGCCTGGCTGCGCCATCTCGGCATCCACCCAGACAAGGAAGAGGAGTCACTGGTCACCATGCCCTGGGGCACCTTCCGGCAATTGCTGCTGGATGCCGGGCGGTTTAGCGATGACAACGCACTTGGCCTGATGATCGGCGAGCGCCTGCTGATCAACACCCATGGCATTCTCGGCTACGCCGCCATGAGTAGCGGAACAACCCGCCAGATCGTGGAACTGCTGGAGCGCTACCTGGTGCTGCGGACAGACCTGGTGACCATGGAAACGTCGGTGAAGGACGGCCGGCTTTGGGTGAATTTTCTGGAGAACCGCCCACTGCAGGACATCCGCAAGCCGGTGACCGAAGCCATCGTTCTGGCCATCCGCAACATCCTGGATTTCACCACCCTTGGCACCTGCAACATCCTTCAGGTGACGTTTCCATTTGATGGCGAAAGCAAGCTGGCCGAGGCCATGTTCCGCTGCCCGGTCTCCTACAACCAGGAGTCCGCCGGCTTTGCGTTGCCGTTAGCCAGCATCGACCAGCCACTGAAGATGGCGAACACCGTCAGCTTTCAGGAAGCCCTGAAGGTGTGCCAGCAGGAACTGGACAAGATGCCCTCTGAGCACACCTGGGCGGCCCGGGTGCGTCGCCTGATGCTGCAAAGCCGGCATGGCTTCCCGACACTGGAGATGACGGCGAGGCGGTTCCATGTGACCCCGCGCACCTTGCATCGGCGGCTGATTGGCGAGGGGACCTCCTACCGGGCGGTGCTGGAGGGGGTGAGGCACCAGTTATCGATTCGTTACCTGGAAACCGGACAGATGACGATTCAGGAAATCTCCTTCGCCCTGGGCTACTCCGACATTGCCAACTTCCGTAAGGCCTTTAAACGCTGGGAGTCGGTACCCCCTTCGGAATTTCTGGCCTCGCGCCAGCTTGCAGGAGCTTCTGATTAATACCCGGAATCGTGGTCCGGCGGGCGCCGGCTGCGCCCCGCCGAGGGCGTGACGCCGTACCACCGTTTGTAGGCATTAATGAAACTCGTCGCCCCCGAGTACCCCAGCCGTTCCGCCACCTGCTCCACCGATAACCGGGGTCCAGACAGGTACTCCTCCGCCAGGGTCTGGCGAACTTCGTCCCGGAGTTCGGCAAAACTGGTGCGCTCCTGCAACAGGCGGCGACGCAAGGTTCTGGGGATGGTGTTCATGGCCCTGGCCGCGGCTTCCATATCCGGCATGTTCCGGGCATTGCTGGCCAGAAACTGCCGCACCCTGGCGGCCAGGCCCGCCCGCTGCAGCCGCTGGTTCAACAGCGCCTCGCACTGGGATTCCGCCATCGTGCGGGCAAGATCGCTGGCCTGAGGCAATGGCTGCTGCAACTGAGCGGTGTTCAGAATCATGGCATTGCGCGCCATGGCAAACCGGGGTGTAACGCCATAAAAAGCCTCATAGGGCGCCAGGTCGTCTGGGGCATCAAACGCAAAATGAAGGCCGACAAGGGGCGACACACTATTGAAGATGTCTCGCTGCAAGGTTGCCAGGCAGGCGCTGTCCCGTTCGACGACGAACTGCTTCACCGGATCGGGTACGCCATCAGGATCGAAGTAAACGTGGGTTTGGTCCGGCGTTACCCGCAATTCGAGGGCGCTGAAGGCGAACGTCAGTTGGACATACTTCAACCCGGTTTCGATGGCGTCCTGCAAGGTTCGGCTGCTCACCAGCGCAAAGCCGAGGGCACCGAATGCATTGAAGTGATAGCGCATACCGGCCTGCACACCCAGCGCGGGCAGGTGTCCCAAGCCTTTCACGATGTTGGCAATCAGCCGCAGTTCCTGACGGGCCTCCACCACGGTGTCGGGCAGGTGCAACTGGCTGTGGCTGATACCGGTGCCGGCCAGGGCCTTGGCCTCCGACAGGCCGCGCTCAACCGCCAGGTCCGTCAGGATACGGGCGCTGTTTACGGTTCGATGAATATCCCAAGCCGGCATGGCAACCCTCCAACGCCCCAGTGAATGTCCTTTTTTATTGATATTTTGTCCCGGCAGCTCATCGTTCGGCAAGCCCAGCGTTCCTACACTATCCCCATTGGTCGCCTCGATACCTGGGAGAAACAGGGCATGAACACAGAAAACAACCACAACACTGCACCCCACAACACCACACCGCACATTGTCATCATCGGCACCGGCTTTGGCGGGCTTGGTATGGCCATTCAGCTCAAGAATGCCGGAATCGAATCGTTCACCATCCTTGAAAAAGCGGCCAGTGTGGGCGGGACCTGGCGGGACAACACCTACCCGGGCGCGGCCTGCGACGTCCAGTCCCACCTCTATTCCTATTCCTTCGAACCAAAGAGCGACTGGAGTCGCAAGTTCGGTCTGCAACCGGAAATCCGCTCGTACATGGAAAGCTGTGCCACCAAGTACCGCCTGCACGACCATATCCGTTTCAACCAGGAAGTCGAATCGGCCACCTTCGACAAAGAAAGCGGGCTCTGGACCATTCGAACCAAAAGCGGAGACACGCTCGAAGCCCATGCGTTGGTGTCGGCAACCGGGCAGCTGAATCAACCCGCCTACCCCAACCTACCGGGCCTTGAAACCTTTAAGGGCAAGGT
>JBFHLR010000156.1:0-6181 GCA_041594735.1 Marinobacter sp. | reverse complement strand
GACTGCATGCTGGCGCTACGGGAGGGCGGCATCGTGGTGCAGCAGAGTGAATCGCCGTTACTGCACACCGACAGCATCATTCGCGGTATCCACACCGACATGAAAAAAGCGGGTCTGGGACATGTGGTCACGCTGCCGTTCCCGCAACCGGTTTACCCCACCGGCTGGTGGAGCTGCACCATGGGCAGCAAGGATAACCCGCTGCTGTACTTCCGCGAGGCGGATGCCGCCGAACGTGGGTTTGTGACCCGTTATTACAACGAGGCGACACACCACGGCGCGCTGGCGCAGCCCCAGTTCATGCGGGATCTGCTGGAAGACTGAGTCCATGGACGCGGTCGTGGCGAGGGGCTGGCTTTGTGAAAGTCTGTGAAATTTATTTCCGGGTTGCTGGGGCTGAGCGCAGATTCTGACCTAGACTGCAGGGAAGTGGTCGTTTTCTGAGCGATTGGTGTGGTGTTCGTGTAAAGAGGTAGCCCCTATGGATATTCGTCGCGGCGAAGAGCAAAAACACTGGTTCCGTAGCGACCGCTTCACGTCGGTCAATGGCAAATGGTACTACCAGACCCGGGAGGGGACTGTGGAAGGTCCCTTCGATTCCATGACAGAAGCCGGTGCTGACCTGTTGCTGTATCTCCGACACGCGGATGATCTGCTGTACAATCAGTCGGTCTAACGACAATAAAAAGGGCGCCCATGAGGCGCCCTTTGTGTATCCGCGGTCAGCGTTACTTGGTGCTGACAAACTCCGGATAGGCTTCCATACCGCACTCGGACAGATCCACACCTTCGTACTCGTCTTCCTCGCTCACCCGCAGGCCAATCACCGCCTTGATGATGCCCCAGACGATCATGCTGGCCACAAAGACCCAGGCGAAGATGGTGATGGCGCCGATGATCTGGCCCGAGAAGCTGGCGTCACCATTGGTGACCGGAACCAGCAGCAGACCCAGCAGACCGCACACACCGTGGACGGAAATGGCGCCGACCGGATCGTCAATGCGCAGCTTGTCCATGGTGACGATGCTCAGCACCACCAGCACACCACCCAGGGCGCCGAACAGAGTTGCGGTCAGCGCGCTCGGCGTGGACGGCTCAGCGGTGATGACCACCAGGCCCGCCAGGGCGCCGTTCAGCAGCATGGTGATATCGGCCTTGCCGAACATCAGGCGAGCCATAACCAGAGCGGCAATGGCGCCACCGGCGGCAGCGGCGTTGGTGTTCAGGAATACCATGGCAACCGCGTGGGCGTTGGAGATGTCGCCCAGCTTCAGTACGGAACCGCCGTTGAAACCGAACCAGCCCATCCACAGGATGAAGGTACCGAGTGTGGCCAGCGGCAGGTTGGCACCCGGGATGGCGCGGATTTCGCCATTGGCGCCGTACTTGCCTTTACGGGCACCCAACAGCAGGACACCAGCCAGGGCCGCGGCGGCACCGGCCATGTGTACGATGCCGGAACCGGCGAAGTCGCTGAAGCCCAGATCACCCAGAGAGTACAGACCGAACACAGACGCGCCGCCCCAGGTCCAGGCACCTTCCATCGGGTAGATGAAGCCGGTCATGGCCACGGCGAACAGCAGGAAGGCCCACAGTTTCATCCGCTCGGCAACCGCGCCAGACACGATGGACATGGCGGTGGCGACGAACACAACCTGGAAGAAGAAGTCGGACGCGCCGGAGTAGATGGAGCCACCTTCGAAGCCGTCTTCACGGCCGGCGAATTCGCCCAGCACGCCGGCTACGTCGACGTCGCCCATGCCGGACAGGAAGATGTTGCCGCCATACATGATGGCGTAACCGCACACCAGGTACATGGTGCAGGCAACCGCAAACAGGGCAACGTTTTTGGTCAGAATTTCAGTGGTGTTCTTGGCACGTACCAGGCCGGCTTCGAGCATGGCGAAGCCCGCAGCCATCCACATGACTAATGCACCACAAACAAGAAAATAAAAAGTATCTATTGCGTACTGCAGGTGAAAGATATTGCTTTCCATTAAGAAGCCCTCCGCACGAGGCTTTTTCAGGTAGTTGGTTTTTTGCGCTGGCTATTCCGATGATCGGGGGGCGTATTAAACCGCCTCTTCTCCAGTTTCACCGGTCCGAATCCGGATGGCCTGCTCCAGTTCGGTGACGAAGATCTTGCCATCGCCAATCTTGCCGGTGTTGGCCGCCTTGGTGATGGACTCGATGACCTGGTCCAGCAGGTTGTCGCCAATGGCTACCTCAACCTTCACCTTGGGCAGAAAATCAACCACATACTCGGCGCCGCGGTAGAGTTCGGTGTGGCCTTTCTGGCGACCGAAGCCCTTAACCTCAGTGACGGTAACGCCTTGAACGCCAATCTCGGATAGTGCCTCACGGACATCATCCAGCTTGAAAGGCTTGATGATAGCTGTCACAAGTTTCATTGGTATCTCCTTGGTAATTCCGTCTCAACTACTTTAGGCCAAATTGGCCGGAGTTGAACTCGGGATGCTGCCACCTCGCACACGAATTGTGCGGATTGCGTACGAGATTATTAGCATCGTGTGTGCCAACGCAAAAAAATCTTATAAAAACAATGGGGTGCCTTTCCGTTCTTCCAAAGCGGCACGCCGGGGCGCCCTATTATAGCGCACATGATGGTCTGACGATCCATCATAGTGCATGAGTTGTGCCCAATTTGGGGTCACGCTTTCCCGCCAGGCGCCCCGCACTCAGTATGGCAGGACCCACGATGTGTTACACTCCCTGCGCATCATATTGATCGCCATGCCCAAGTTCATGTCCGTTATAACATCGAGGTGAATAGTGAAAGGTCCCCAGGATTTCCTGGCCCAGCTTCAGGGTCAGTTTGGTCAGTTCGTTCCCGACATGGCCCGTGCTGCCCGTGACGACTTCGAAAGCCACGCCCGCGCCACGGTGATGTCGGTCTTGTCCCGCCTTGAGCTGGTCACCCGCGAGGAGTTCGATGCCCAGCAGGCGGTGCTGATGCGGACCCGGGAAAAGGTTGAGGCACTGGAGCAGCGGGTTGCGGCCCTGGAACAGGCCCTGACCCGGGATTGATGCCCGGGACTGTGCCCAGGGATCGGGTGCAGCCAGTACAGTGCCTGCAAGGTTGCCTTTGCGGGCGTTGGTTACTTACACCGCGGTGACTTACACCACGGTTATTCACACCACGGAAGGTTACTATGCTTGCCACTGTTCATACCCGGGCCTGCCTGGGTGTTTCTGCGCCTCGGGTGACGGTCGAGGTGCACCTCTCCAATGGCCTGCCAGCCCTGTCCATCGTCGGGCTGCCGGAAACCGGCGTCAAAGAAAGCAAAGACCGGGTCCGCAGCGCGCTGCTGAACGCCGGTTTCGAATTTCCCGCCAAACGCATCACCATCAACCTGGCGCCGGCGGACCTGCCCAAGGAAGGCGGTCGTTTTGACCTGCCCATCGCGCTGGGCATCCTGGCGGCGTCCGGGCAATTGCCGGCCGGAGCGCTGGCCCGCATCGAATGTTTGGGCGAATTGTCGCTGGACGGTGCCCTGCGGCCGGTCAAGGGGATCCTGCCGGCGGTGATGGCGGCGCGCCAGGACCAACATCAGCTGCTGATTCCCGCCGCCAATGAAGAAGAGGCCTCCCTGGCCGCCGCCGAGGATGTGTTTGCCGCTGGCCACCTGCTTGCGGTCTGCGAACACCTGAGCGGCAGCCAGCGTCTCACCGCCGTGGCCGCCATGACGGCGCAAGCCGCGCCGACCCAGGGCCGCGATCTGGCGGAGGTGCGGGGGCAGCATGTGCCCCGCAGGGCCCTGGAAATTGCCGCTGCAGGCGGGCACAACCTGATTCTGTTCGGCCCGCCAGGCACCGGCAAGAGCATGCTGGCCAGCCGGTTGCCCGGGATCCTGCCCCCGCTGGCCGATGCCGACGCCCTGGAGGTGGCCTGCGTTCATTCCATCGCCGGTATGCCGGTGCGGTCCGGGCGCTGGCGGCAGCCGCCCTATCGCGCCCCCCACCATACCGCGTCATCGGTAGCGCTGGTGGGCGGCGGTAGCAGCCCGCGACCGGGGGAAATCTCTCTGGCCCACCAGGGCGTGCTGTTCCTCGATGAGCTGCCGGAGTTTGACCGCAAGGTGCTGGAAGTGTTGCGGGAGCCAATGGAATCCGGAGAGATCGTGATTTCCCGCGCCGCCCGTCAGGTGGTGTTTCCGGCTCGATTCCAGCTGATCGCCGCCATGAATCCCTGCCCCTGTGGTTACCGGGGCCATCCGGCCATCGAGTGCCAGTGCACGCCGCAGCAGGTCATGCGTTACCAGGCGAAGCTGTCGGGGCCGTTATTGGACCGCTTCGATCTGCACGTGGAGGTGCCGGTGCAGCCCGGGGAGTTGCTGCTGACGCGGAACGAGCCGGGCGAGAGCAGTGCCTGTGTCCGGCAGCGGGTGGAGCAGGCCCGGAATCGGCAATGGGCCCGCGGCGAGATCAATGCCCGGTTGGCCGGCGCCCAGCTGCAGGACGCCTGCCAGCTGGATAGCGGCGGTGAACGTCTGGTCACTCAGGCCGTGGAGCGGCTGGGGCTGTCGGCGCGGGCTTTGCATCGGGTATTGCGGGTGGCGCGCACCGTGGCCGACCTGGCCGGTGCCGATACGGTAGCCCAGGGCCATCTGGTGGAGGCCCTTGGGTATCGCAAGCTGGACCGGCAACCGGCGAGTCGCGGGGCTCCCCAGTGTCCCTGACCCAGTTGCCGGGGGGAACCCTCGGCCATCTCTGGTAAACTGTGCGCCTTGCCCGGGCCTGCCAAGCAGGTCCTTCTATTCGCCATCAACGAGCATTGGTTTGAGGACACAAGATGACAGACCGGCCAGAGCAGCCCGATGACAACCCAATCACCACCCGCCGGGGCATCCGCAGTTTCGTGCTGCGTCAGGGCCGGATGACCGTCGGCCAGAAAAATGCCTTCGAGCGGTGCTGGCCGCGATTCGGGTTGACCCGGGAACATGGGATGATTGATCCACGCGAGGTGTTTGGGCGCAGCGCTCCGCTGAACCTGGAAGTCGGCTTCGGCATGGGAAAATCCTTGGCGGAGATGGCCGCAGCGGCGCCGGAACAGGACTTTATCGGCGTGGAAGTGCACCTGCCGGGCGTCGGCGCCCTGCTCAAGGAGGTCGAAGAGCGTGGCCTGGAAAATGTCCGGGTCTATAACGTGGATGCCAATGACGTCATCGACCTGTGTCTGCCGGAGGCCTGCCTCGATCGGGCCATGGTGTTTTTCCCGGACCCCTGGCACAAGAAGCGTCATCACAAACGTCGGTTGATCCAGCCGGAGTTTGTGCAGCGTATGCGTCACAAGTTGCGGGTCGGGGGCATATTGCACCTGGCCACGGACTGGGAAAACTACGCGGAACACATGATGGAGGTGATGATGGCCTCTGAAGGTTTCGCCAACACCGAGGCGGGCAACGCGTTTGCGCCACGTCCGGACCACCGTCCCATCACCAAGTTTGAGCAGCGTGGTGAGCGTCTGGGACATGGCGTCTGGGACCTGATGTTCCGGCGCACTAACTGAGCCGGACGGCGCGGCGTTCAGGGTTCTTCGTGGTGCAAGGGGTGGCGGCGGGCGGCTCGCAGGATGATCAGGCCCGCCGTGCCCAGCACCAGGCCGGTGAACTTGACCAGGGCGCAGATGGTGGCTGCGAGGCTGACCCCGTCGGTGGCGGCGGGCAGGTTGTTAAGCAGCAGGGTGTTCTCGGCCACGTCGCTGAGCCCGGCGCCAATGAACAGGGCCCGGACCCAGTGGCCAATCTTGCGTTCGCGGATGCCGGGACGGTCCAGCATCAGGTAGTTGGTCAATAACACCAGGCAGGTCGTGTACATGCCAACCAGAGCGTAATCCAGCCACAGGGCCGCCTGCACCCAGATCAGTTTCTGCGAACCCCAGCTGGCGATCATGGCGCCGGCACGTTCGGCGGTGGCCGCGAGCTGAAAGCTGAATAGGCCTTTGGGTGCCTCGGGCGATACCAACAGCTGGTTGGTGGCGAGCAATCCGCACAGCAGGACGAGGCTGATTACTGCGCTCAGTTTCAGACCCCGTGGCACCGCTGGCAGGGTCGGCTCATGCATCATAAGAATCGCTCCAGCACACTGTTAAGGTATCGTTGTCCGTGCTCGGTGGCCTGCAGCCTGGCCGGTTCCAGCAAACCTTCCGCTCTGAGCGCTT
>JBFHLR010000155.1:0-6404 GCA_041594735.1 Marinobacter sp. | reverse complement strand
TGCTGCTGCCGGAAGGCGAGCTGTGGTTCTGCCGGGTCTACAATCAGGCGCTGCCGCTGGTGACCGATGACAACCTGCGCGCCGATGTGGAAGGCTTCATCCGCCAGGAAGCGGTCCATTCCCGCGCCCACAGCCAGGCCCAGCTCTACCTGGAGCGCCATGGCCTGCAACTGGACGACTACCTTGGTAGGGTAAACTGGCTGTTTAAGACCTTCGCGGGGGAAAAGCCGTTTGGACTCAACGTCCTGGATCGCAAGGCATTCAAAAAGCACTGGCTGATCCTGCGGGTGGGATTGATTGCTGCCATTGAGCACTTCACCGGGGTATTGGGCCAATGGGCCATGGACAACACCAGCTGGGAAGAAACCGGCGACCCCGCCATGGTGGATCTGTTCAAATGGCATCTGGCGGAAGAGGTGGAACACCGCACCGTGGCCTTCGACCTGTTCGAGCACCTGTGCCAGTCCCAACTGGGCTTCTACGCCAGCCGGCAGGCTCTGATGGCCATCATATTTCCGTTGTTCATTTATTTCCTGGTCGAAGGCGGACGCACCCTGTATCGCCAGGATGCAGACCCGGCCATCCGGAAACTGGGCAATAGCTCGATTCCGAGAATACTGAAAGAAGTCGAGCGGGTGGGTAATACCACCAAGAACGTGCCCACCTTCAGCTTCCTGGTGAAAGCCACCCTGCGCTGGGTGTCACCGTCCTTCAACCCGATTGACGAAGGCGATACCCAACAGGCACTGGATTATCTGGCCCGCTCTCCGGCGGCCCAGGCGGCGTCAGTGCACTGAGCTCAGCCCCCCGGCTTCGGGCTGGCTAACACCGGACCGAAGCCCCTCCCACTCATGGACCACAGCGCAACCAATGACACAGCCCCGGAAGCTGGCCTCCGCAGGCAACTGGATGGGGTCAGTACTGGTTCAAAGGCGCAAGCATTTCCAGAAAATGCTTGGCTTCACCTAAGGAAACAAAGGATTTCAGCACTTCCTGGCCCGCGATGCAGACATCATAGGCCCGGTCTTCGTGCTCGAGCACCATTTCGTCGGATTTGAGTTCACGGGCAATAATCTGGAGCAAGCCTCGCTCCAAGAGGACTTCGTGGGTCGTCATTTCGACTGCTACAGCCTTTTATTATTGTGAATAGATGCCTGTCCTGCAGTGTACGGTCAGCTAACCAGAATTTCACATAAACAACCCCAAACTGTGAACCAGTTCATAGCGGGCGGCAGCTTTACATTTTCCGCTACTCTGGCGCGACCGTAAGTGTTATCCCCTACTCAGCTCCAAACCGGATACAAAGGTGTTGATTTCCACCGGTACAGTCCGTAAAACATGCCCCCTTTAATCGGGAAGCGACCTCTTCGTTCACACGGAAATGTTGGCGACCTCCGGCTTTTGCACCCGGGTAATGATGAGGCAATAGTTTTTACACTGCCTCCAGAGGCTCCCTAAATTCGTGTACTGCCTGAATTGCAACTATTCTTGAGGGGTTAGCGTGCAAACTCGGCATTCCGGCGGCACACGATAGAATAACGACGGTATCAGGAGTCATTCATGGCGGAACAAGCGCCTCTGGTCTGCAAGGACATCTACAAGACGTTCGACCAGCTGGAAGTCCTCAAGGGCATCTCACTGGAAACCCAAAAAGGCGATGTGGTGTCGCTGATTGGCAGTTCCGGTTCCGGCAAGAGCACCTTTTTGCGCTGTATCAACCTCCTCGAAACCCCTACCTCCGGCGACATCATAGTGCATGGCGACCCCATCCGCTTCGCCAGCAATCGCAAGGGCGAACGGGCGCCGGCCGACAACCGTCAGGTGGAGCGCATCCGCGCCAAGCTGTCCATGGTGTTCCAGGGGTTTAACCTCTGGTCCCACATGACGGTGCTGGAAAACATCATCGAAGCGCCTGTGCATGTGCTCGGCCTTTCCAAAAAAGAAGCCGTCGAACGGGCCGAGGCCTATCTCCAGAAGGTCGGCATCTACGAACGCAAGGATTACTACCCGGCCCAGATGTCTGGCGGGCAACAGCAGCGGGCGGCCATCGCCAGGGCGCTGGCCATGGAGCCGGAAGTCGTGCTGTTTGACGAGCCCACCTCGGCACTGGACCCGGAACTGGTGGGTGAAGTGCTCAAGGTGATGCAGGGACTGGCGGAAGAAGGCCGCACCATGATCGTGGTGACCCACGAGATGGCCTTTGCCCGCGACGTCTCGACCAAGGTGCTGTTCCTGCACCAGGGCGTCATTGAAGAACAGGGCACCCCGGAGAAGGTCTTCGATCACCCGGACTCGGAGCGGATGAAGCAGTTCCTGACGCCCAAATTCTGAACCCAGGGCCGCTCCCACGCGCCTGGGTGCGACGGTGGTTCCAGTCGGTGCTATCTTGAGTTCAGGTTCTGCCGGTTGGCCGCAGCCCGCGGTGGTACGGCCTGGCCGGCAAGACATAAAAAAGGCGATGCGTCGCCAACAATAACATCAAGCAGGCAACTCATTGGAGAAGTGAGACATGAAAAAACTGATTGTTGCAGCAAGTTGCGCCCTTGCTCTGGTCACCGGCAGCGTCCAGGCCAGGGACTGGAAGGAAATCCGCATCGCCTTCGACGTGCCTTACGAGCCTTTCGAATACAAGACACCGGACGGTGAGCTGACCGGATTCGAGGTCGAGCTGGCCGAAGCCATGTGCGCCGAGCTCAACGCCGAGTGCGAATTCGTCATTCAGGCCTGGGACGGCATGATTCCCGGCCTGCTGGCCCGCAAGTTCGACGCCATCATGTCATCCATGTCCATCACGCCGGAACGGGCGGAACGGGTGCTGTTCTCCGAACCGTATTACAACACCCCCGGCGGCTGGTTTGCCCGCACCGACTTCAGCGCCGATGTCACCGACATGAGCCAGATGCAGGGCCTCACGGTGGGCGTCCAGCGTGGCACCACCATGGACACTTACGTCACCAACGAAATGAGCGGCGTGGTCACGGTGAAGCGCTACACCACCGCAGACGACATGGTTCTGGACCTGGAAGGCCAGCGCCTGGACGTGGTGTTCGTGGACTACCCGGTGGGCGAGCAGACCATCCTGTCGAAGGAGGGCTTCAAGGAAGTCGGTGAGCCGGTCAAACTGGGCGAAGGCGTCGGTGTCGCCATGCGTCAGCGGGACCGGGACCTGGCCGGCAAGATCAACGCCGCCCTGCGCAAGCTGAAGAACGATGGCACCTACGACGCCATCATGACCAAATACTTCAGTTACGACATCAAGATGTAAAACGACATGGGCGGCACCGCTGTCGCCCATGTCTCCCGACACCTGGATTACCGCATGCTCGACCTGAAAGGCTACGGCCCCTCTCTGATGGAAGGCGCCCTGGTGACCATCGAACTGGCGCTGCTGTCCCTTGTGCTGGCCGTTTCCCTGGGCCTGCTGGGGGCCTCCGCCAAACTGTCCAGTAACCGTATCCTGCACGGCGTCGCCACCACCTACACCACCGTCATTCGCGGCGTGCCGGACCTGGTGATGATGCTGCTGTTCTATTACGGCGGCCAGGTGCTGGTCAACAACCTTTCCGATTACCTCTACGAGACCCACGACATCGACTGGTTCTTCCAGTTCGATCCGTTCATTTCCGGCGTCTTGACCATTGGGCTGATTTTCGGAGCCTATATGACCGAGACCTTCCGCGGCGCCTTCCTGGCGGTGCCAATCGGCCAGATCGAAGCGGCCAAGGCCTACGGCTTTACCCGCTGGCACACCTTTCGCCGGGTCATGTTCCCGCAGATGCTGCGCCATGCCTTACCGGGTATCGGCAATAACTGGCAGGTGCTGTTGAAAACCACCGCACTGGTCTCGATTATCGGCCTCACCGACATGGTGCGGGTGGCAGAGGAGGCCTCCAAGGCGGAACGGGCGCCCTTTATGTTCTTCATTCCGGTGGCCTTCGTTTACCTGGCGCTGACCGCCGGCTCGGAAGGGTTCATCCGATGGCTCGACAAACGCGCCAACGTCGGCGTCGTACACGGAGACTGAGCCATGCCCGATTTTATTTTCCAGTGGCTGAACCAGAACGAGATCTTCACCGCCACCACCGTCGTGCATTACTGGGATGGTCTGGTGACCACCGTGCAACTGGTGTTTCTGTCGCTGCTGCTGGGGCTGCTACTTGCAGTCCCCCTGGCCATCATGCGCACCGCCAAGCCGCTGTGGGTTTCCGGCCCGGTGTGGCTGTATACCTACCTGTTCCGCGGCACGCCACTGCTGATTCAGCTGTACATCATTTACTACGGCATTGCCCAGATTGAAGGCATCCAGCAAACCTTCTGGTGGACCATTTTCAAGGAGCCTTTCTACCCGGCCCTGTTGGCGTTCACCCTGAACACCGCCGCCTACACCACCGAAATAATCCGTGGCGCCATCGTGGCCACCCCCTACGGCGAGATCGAGGCCGCCAAGGCCTATGGCATGAGCTGGGCCCTACGGATGCGCCGCATCGTGCTGCCCAGTGCCGCGCGACGGGCGGTGCAGGCCTATTCCAATGAGGTCATTTTCATGCTGCACGCCAGCGCCATCGCCAGCGTGGTGACCATCGTCGACCTGACCGGCGCCGCCCGCAACATCTACTCCCGCTTTTACGCGCCCTTCGACGCATTTATTGCGGTGGCCGTGCTCTACATGATTCTTACGTTTATACTGGTCTATACATTCCGGAAATTGGAACAGCACCTACTGCGACACCAACGTCCCATCGGTAGTTGATCAGGAACGTAGTTGATCAGGGACGTAGCTGATCAGGGACGTTGTTGATCCGGGAGACGGCTGATCCGGAGGAACGAGCCATGACGCCACGTCAGCAGTTGTTCGGCAAGAGCAAAGACTGGCTGGCCCATACGTTGGACCATGCCAACGCGCCTACGACCGAGGTATCCGCCGACCTGCCCGGCGGCGGCACCGCCACCCTGCTGGACACCGGCATTCTCAAGCTGTTGCCAGCGACCGCCGCGGCCGAAGGCACCACCCGTTTGATTGTCTCCGCCGGCATTCACGGCAACGAAACCGCACCGATCGAAATCCTCAACGAGCTGGTCAACGAGTACCTCGATGGTCAGTGGTCGCTGGCCATCCCCTGCCTGCTGATTCTGGGCAATCCGCAGGCCATGGCCCAGGGCGAACGATTCATCGATTTCAATCTCAATCGACTGTTTGCCGGCGCCCACGAAAAACGGCCCTACCATGACACGCCGGAGGCCCATCGCGCCAAGGATCTGGAACGGTATTGCCTGAAATTCCGCGAAGCCGGCCAGTCGCTGCTGCACTACGACCTGCATGCCGCCATTCGGCCGTCGATGCGGGAGAAATTTGCGCTCTACCCGTTCTTCCCGGAACGACAGATACCGGATGAACAGCGGGCCTTCCTGCTGGAGGCCGGCGTCGATACCCTGCTGCACCAGCACAAAACCGGCACCACCTTTTCGTCCTATTCCTCGGTGGATTTACGGGGAGAAAGCCTCACCATCGAGCTGGGCCAGGTCCAGCCCTTGGGCCAGAATGACCTGCAGGGATTAGCCGGCATTCAGCAGGCGTTGCGCCGGCTGATGACCGGCGGGCCACCACCTCCCTCCTCTGGCGAGAAGCTGACGGAATTCGAGGTGGTGCATGAGATCATCAACACCGGCGATCTGTTCCGCTTTCATGTGCCGGACGACGTGGCCAACTTCACCACCTACGAGCCCGGCACCCTGATCTGGCAGGACGACCGCAACAAGTACTGCGTCGGTGACGTGGCCGAAGCCATCGTGTTCCCCAACCGTGACGTGCCCATTGGGCAGCGGGTGGGCCTGATGGTCAGGCCCAGAGTCGAACGTTAAGGCGCCGCTGAATAGCTCCAGGCTTGCCGGGGACAGCCCCCAGTCCCCGGCAAGCGACAGCCCGATCAGGCATTGGCCTTGGCCAGATCGGCCACAGGATCCTTGATCACCAGGGCGCATACCGAAGGAATCACCAGCAGGGTCAGCACGGTCGAGGCCAGCAGGCCCGAAATAATGGCCCAGGCCATCGGTGGCCACAGTGTGGAGCTGGAAAACGCCAGCGGCAGCAGCCCCGCCACGGTGGTGGCGGTGGTCAGCAGGATCGGCCGGGTACGCTGCTCCACCGCCTGACGAACCGCGTCCCGGATCGCCTCACCCTGAGCCAGACAACGATCGATCACATCCAGCAGCACGATGGCGTTGTTTACCACCACCCCCACCAGGGCAATCACCCCCAACAGCGACTGGAAACCGAACGGCGAGCCCGACAGCACCAGCCCCGGGAAGATTCCCACCGTGGCCAGCGGCACGGTCAGCAGGATAATGCCCACCCGGCGGAACGAGTTGAACTGCAGGATCAGGAAGAACAGCAACAGCAGTATGCC